>NZ_LDRU01000022.1 GCF_001476285.1 Microbacterium testaceum
CGGCGGCGGGGCGAGGTCGGGGGGCCCGAACCGCCTGGTCACTCTCGGCTCTTGGCGGCCGTCGTCGGGCGGAGCGTCGTCGTCGACGCTGCACCTGCGGGGGCTCGACAGCCGCATCACCGCGTTGATCGAGGCCGCGCAGCCGACCCTGTCGTACGAGGCGTTCGACTGGCTGCGGCGCGGGGCGCTCTCGGACGCCGTCGCTTGGGACCGCGAGTTCGGCCGCGTGAAGGACGTCTCGCGTCTCGGCGTCGAGCGCAACCTCTGGCGCTACCGGCCCGCTGACGTCGCGGTGCGCGCGACCGCCGACGCCGCCTGGCAGTCGGTGCTGCGCGTGCTGGTCGCGGCGGTCCGCTCGGGCTCGACGTTCAGCCTGAGTTCTCCGGTGGGCCTTCCGGCAGCGGTCCGGCACCTGCTCGGAGACGCCGGTGTCGCGGTGTCGGTCGAGAGCGACGCGGAGTGGTTGCAGCGGTTGGCGGGTGGCATCCCGGATGCCGAGACCGCCGAGGGGGATGAGGAATCCGGGGTCCCCGACGCCGCCGACGAGCCCGCCTTCGTGGCGCCGCGCCCGACGCGCGTGCGCCTGGTGGGGCCCGCCGCGACGACGGCGGCGTTGCGCGACGCCGTGGCCGAGACGGTCGAGGGCGACGTGTCGCTGACGGTGTACGCCGACGAGGTGACCACCGCCGGCCGTCTCGAGCTGCTGCCGTTCCTCCGCGAGCAGGCGGTGTCGATCGCCGCCCTGCGCTTCGGTCACCGCGACGCGTGGAGCGCCGAGGTCATCTGACGCCGCTGGCGCCCACCGGCGCCGACGATGCCTCGCCGGACTGCGCCCCGCGGCATCGTCCGGGGTCGCTCGGACCCGCGTGATTCTGCCTCGAGCGTCCTTCGAGTGTCCAGAACACCCGGACCATTTCTCGAGGGGTCCGGGTGTTGCGGACACTCGACCCCGGAGGGTCCATGGCGTGGACGCCCGCTCGGCGTGCGACACCGCGCACGCCGAGCGAGCGCCGGGTTACTGAATGCCCTCGCGCACCAAGCGCCACTGCTGGCAGGCGAGGCCGTTCGCCGTCCACTGTTGCGCCACCGCGCCGTCGGCGGTCGAGCAGCCGTCGATCTCGAGGAGTTTCCCGCTGTTCGCGTTGGTGAAGGTCCACCACCCACCACTGGTCGCGGCGTTCCAGTTCTGCGTCGCGTTGCCGGTGGGACCCCACTGCGCGGCGTCGACGCCGTCCGCGGTCGCGGCGCCGGGGATCTCGAGCAGCTTGCCACTGTTGACGTTGACGATCTGCGTGGCCGACCCCGTGGGGCGTAACGTCCACCGCTGCGTCGCGTTTTCGGTCGGACCCCACTGGCCCACGGCCGCTCCGTCGGCGAGCGAGGCCGACGCGACCTCGAGCAGTTTCCCGCTGTTGCGGTTGACGATCTGGAACTGCGGGTCCAGCGTGCTGGAACGCCAGAGGTGCAGCGTGTCCAGCTCGGCGAAGCCCGTCCCCTTGGTGAAGCGGATGGTGTTGGTCCCCGCGGTGAGGGTCACGGTCTTCTGCGCCCACGCGTAGCGGCCCCAGTCGACGGTCGCGGGATACGAGATCGTCGAGCTCGTCCCGCCGTTCACGCTGACCCCGTGGCTCGAGGTGCTTCCGCTGCCGTTGTCGTAGCGGACGTTCAGCGTGTACTGACCGGCGGCGGGGACACGGACCGTGAACTGCACCGCGCTTCCGGCGTTGTTGATGTTGCCGACCTTGCGGCCGTTCGACGCCTGCGCGTGCGTGACGATGGTGGCATCCGTGATCGTCGCCTTCTCGGCTTCGTACTGCTGGGCGTCCACCGGGATCGACCCGACGCGGATGTCGTTCAGCCCGGTGGCGGTGTTCTCGACGTTCGTCGCCTGATAGAGGGTGCGGCCGTCGGTTCCGACGTCGAGACCCTGCGCGAAACCGCTGAAGTTGCCGCCCTGGGTGTCACTCGCGTCGTAGGTGACAGGCATCGGCAGACGCTCCCAGGCGCCCGCGCCCAGGTTGTAGTTGACGTACAGGTTCTGTCCGCCGTCGATGGCTCCCCCGGAGGTCAGCGACCACTTGGATGCCACGATGACCATGCCCTTCGGCCCCCCGCCGGGCACCCACTTCACGTACGGTGACGAGCCGATCCCGCGCCCGTCCGCGAGGCGGATCGGGGTGCCGATGGTGGTGGTGTCGCCCCAGTTCAGGCCGTCGGCGGAGATCTTGAAGTAGACCGGTGCGGTGTTCTGCGACTGGCTCGGGCGGTTGACGACCTCGAAGGTCGCGAGGTAGCGACCGTCGGGGAGCTTGGCGACGGTGATCATGCCCGGGCGATCGCTCTGGTTGGGCGGCGCCGACACGTTGGCCAGGGCGCCCCAGGTCTGCCCGCCGTCGGTGGAGCGGCGATACGACACGGCCTGCAGGACGCCGGACGCCTTCTGCCGCTCGTCGGAGTAGTACGCCACGAGACCCCCGCCGCCGTCGATCGCCAGGGAGGGTTCCCAGACCGTGGTCGTCGTCGACGACGGGCTGGGGTCGTAGACGGCCGGACCGCCGGCGTCGATCGTGCTGAGGAACGACCAGGTCGCCCCGCGATCCGCGCTCTTGTAGACGACGAGGCGGCTGCTCGAGCGGTCCTCCGGCATGATCATGCCGGTCAGCAGGAGGGTGCCCGCGGGGAGGGAGCCCGAGGCCTGGGGGAGTTCGTAGAGGAACGGCTGCGCCGTGCGGGTGTACCCGGGGAACGTGCTGCTGGGATCGACGTCGGTGATCTTCGTCCACGTCGATCCGTCGTCGGTGCTCCGGTAGATCGGGTAGACCTGTCGGCCGTTCTGGAGGACGAGCTTGTCGAAGGTGACGAGCTGCGTGCCGTTACCGGACCCACTGTTCTTCAGGACGACGATCTTCGCGTAGGTGGTGCCGGCCGGGGTGCCGCCCTCGGGGTTGAAGGACGATCCCGCCGGCGGCGAGTAGACGACGGCGCCATTGCCGGTGGTCACGGCCGAGGCGGGCGCGGCGGCGGCGATCCCGCCGATGGCCAGGACGGCCGCTGTGAGGGCGGCGGTGAGAAGGCGCGATCGTCGTCGCGCGAGGGGGGAGGGATGTGGCATGTTCTGTGCTCCTGAGGATGGGAGGAGGTTGCCGGTGCACGCCCGCGTCGGCGCGACGACCCGCTCGGTGCGGATGGAGTCTCGACACCGCTACTACAACGTTGTAGAGACGGGACGACCGTAAATGGCCGCGCGCTCCGTCGTCAAGACTTCCGTGTGCAACGTTGTAGAGTCTCGACCAGAACGAGGGGGATGCCATGACGGCGACGCTGCACGACGTGGCCCGCGCGGCCGGGGTGTCGATCAAGACGGTCTCGAACGTGATCAACAACTATCCGCACGTGCGCGACGCCACGCGCGAGCGGGTCGAAGCGGCGATCGACGAGCTCCAGTACCGCCCGAACCAGGCGGCGCGGAGTCTGCGTTCGGGTCGCACCGACATGATCGGGCTCATCGTCCCGGATCTGCGCAATCCCTACTTCGCCGAGCTCGCCGACGACGTCATGCGGGCGGCCCGCGCGCACGGGTTCTCGGTGCTCATCGAGCAGTTCGACGCCGATCGCGACAGCGAGCTGGCGGCGCTGCGGGGAGCGCGCCGACGGGGGCTCGACGGAGTGCTCTACTCGGTGCTCTCGCTCGGTGAAGACGACGCTCCCCTGCTCGACGAGGTGGGCATGCCCATGGTGCTGCTGGGGGAGCGGATCTTCCATTCCGCCCATGACCACGTGACCATGCGCAACACCGAGGCGGCACGCGAGGCCACTGCCCACCTGCTCGCCTCCGGTCGCCGGCGGGTGATCGCGCTCGGGTCTCACCCGGGCGAGATCGTGGGTTCGGCGGGGCTTCGCCTCCGCGGCTACGAGACCGCTCTCGACGAGGCGGGGGTCGCCGTCGACCCCGCTCTCGTGGTGCCGGTCGACCGCTGGCATCGCGTCGACGGGGCGGATGCGATGCGCGCGGTGCTCGATTCGGGCCTCGAGTTCGACGGCGTCGTCGCCTTCAACGACTCGATCGCGCTCGGTGCCATGCGCGTGATGCTCGAACGCGGCATCCGTATCCCCGACGAAGTGTCTCTCGTCGGGTTCGACGATCTCGACGAGACGCGGTACTCGCTGCCGGCCCTGACGACGATCGATCCCGGACGCTCCGAGATCGCGCGCGTCGCCGTGGAGCAGCTCGTCCGTCGCATCACCGGCGACGCCGCCGACGAGGAGCCGCGTGAGGTCCTCGTCGATTTCCGCCTGGTCGAGCGCGAATCCACGACCCGCTGAGTGCCGGCGCTTGACAACCTGTCACGGGCGGGCGATCATCCATTTACAACGTTTACCTCCATCGTTGTAAATTACACGTGCACCACGGTCGGCGCCCGAGCCGATAAGACGACGCAGTCACACGAAAGGCATCGAAGATGATGAAGCGCACCACCTCCGTCCTCGCGACGGTCGGCGCCGCGGCCCTGCTCCTGGCAGGTTGCTCCGGTTCGTCCGCCCCCGCGTCCGACGGCCCCACCGAGATCACGTTCTGGCACGGCTACACCGAGGCCGACGGCAAGGTCCTCGACCAGATCGTCGCCGACTTCAACGCCTCGCAGCAGCAGTACAAGATCACGACCGAGACCAAGACCTGGGCCGTCATCGACGACACCCTGCTGCCCGCGCTCAGCTCGAAGGAGGGCCCGCAGATCGTCGCGATGCCGGCCGAGCGCATGCCCGTCTACGCCGACCGCGGCGCGTTCGCCGACCTGACCGACTTCTACGGCTCCGCCGACAGCAACACGGCCGATCTCGTTCCCCAGGCCGTCGACATGGTGACCGTGGGTGGCACCCCCTACGGCGTGCCGACCGGGTTCGTCCCCCTCGCGATGTTCTACAACAAGGCGCTCTTCACCGCCGCCGGCATCACCGAGCCGCCCACCACGTGGGACGCCTGGGTCGCGGATGCCAAGAAGCTCACCGTCGACGAGAACGGAGACGGCACTCCCGAGCAGTACGGCGTCGCAATCCCCGACCACGCCACCGTCGCGAACGGTCTGTGGCCGAGCCTCCTCCTCAGCGGCGGTGGCCAGATCGTCGACGGCGGCGACAAAGCGGTCATCGACTCGCCCGAGAACGCCAAGACGATCCAGTACTGGACGGACGCGATCACCAAGGACAAGATCTCGCCCACCGGTCTCGACGGCATCGCCGCCGACCAGCTCTTCAGCTCGGGCAAGGCCGCCATGCACGTCGGCGGTCCGTGGATGGCATCCATCGCCAAGGAGAACAACATCGACTACGGCATCGCCGCTCTCCCCGCCGGCCCCGCCGAGCAGGCCGCCTCGGCCATCGGTGTGGCGATGGGCATCACGGAGTCGGCCGACGACCAGCAGCGTGCCGGTGCCGAGGCCTTCTTCACCTACTTCTTCCAGAAGGACGTCGCGACCCAGTGGTCGCTCGGCTCGGGATGGCCTCCCCTGCGCACCGACATCCCCCTCAGCGCGGTGGAGTCGAACCCCGTCGTGGCCGCCCTCAGCGAGATCGCCCCGACCGGTCGTGCGCTCCTGCCCGGTGTCGTGAACAGCGTCGACGTCATCACCGACATCGACGAGCTCACGCAGAAAGCGGTCGCGGGCGGCGACGTCGACGAACTCCTCTCGACGGCCCAGAGCAAGATCCAGCAGGCCATCAAGTGACGACCGCACGGGAGGGGTGCCCGCGTCACCCCTCCCGTGCCCTTTCGCCCGCTTCTCGAACAGGACGACCATGACCACTCACGCCCCGAGCGCGCCGCCCCGTCGGCGCGGGGCCTACCGGCCGCCGGCACCGATCGGCGGACGCGGGCCCCTGCGGCACAGCCCCCGCCACCGCCTCACCGTGGTCGCCTTCCTGACCCCGGCCATCGTGATCCTCACGGTCTTCGTCGCGTGGCCGATGGTCTCGGCCCTGCGCCTGTCGTTCACGGATGCCAGCGGCTTCGGCCGCGAGAAATTCGTCGGACTCGAGAACTACGCGCGGGTGTTCACCGACCCCGACATCGTGAGCGCGATGGGGAACACGGCCCTGTACGCGGTGCTGTTCACCCCGATCGCGATCGCTCTGGCGCTCGCGTTCGCCCTCCTGCTGAACAACCCGCTGCTGCCCCTGCGGGGCCTGTTCCGCACCGCGCTGTTCACCCCGTTCATCGTGTCGCTCGCTGTGGCCGCCTTCGCGTGGTCGTACCTGCTCGACCCGCAGATCGGTCTGCTGAACTACTGGCTCCGGGGTCTCGGCATCCAACTCGGAAACGTCCTGCAAGATCCGACTCTCGCCATGCCGGCCGTCGTCCTCGTCGCGGTCTGGAAGAGCTTCGGCTTCTACATGGTCATCTTCCTCGCCGGGCTCCAGGACATCCCGACGAGCCTGTACGAGGCCGCGCGCGTCGACGGAGCGAGCGCCTGGCAGCGCTTCCGCAGCATCACCTTCCCGATGCTCGGCAACACGATGGGCTTCGTCGTGATCGTCGCCCTGATCGCCGCACTGCAGGCCTTCGACCAGATCTACGTCATGACCGGCGGCGGCCCCTACGGCACCACCCAGACGATCGTCATGGAGATCTACCAGTCCGGCTTCCGCAAGCTCGAGCTCGGATTCGCCTCGGCGCTCTCCTACGTCCTGCTGCTCATCACCCTCGTGCTCAGCCTGACCCAGTTCCTCTTCTTCTCACGTCGAGAGAAGGATGCCGCATGACCGCCCTCGCTCCCGCCCCTTTCGCCTCGGCATCCGGCGTCTCCGCCCCGCGACGCTCGCCGCAGGCGCGTCGTCGACGCCTCGTCTCGGTGGCGCTGCTGATCGTGGTCGCCGCGGCGACCCTCGTGTTGATGCTGCCGATCCTCATCATCGTGTTCACGGCTTTCAAGCCCGTGGCCGAGGTGAACGCCTACCCTCCGACGCTCCTGCCCGGTCAGTGGACGCTCGACAACTTCGCGCGGATCTTCACCGAACTGCCGTTCGCGCGCCTGATCGCGAACAGCTTCGTCTTCGCGGGCGGGGTGACGCTCTTCGCGCTCGTGTTCGACTCGCTCGCCGCGTACGCGCTCGCCCGTCTCGACTTCCGCGGCAGTCGGCTGCTGCTGATCGCGATCATCGCGAGTCTCATGATCCCCTTCCAGGCCACGCTGATCCCGATCTACCAGCTCGTGTCCGACCTCGGATGGGTCAACTCCTATGCGGGACTCATCGCCCCGCGCGCGGCCGACGCGTTCGGCATCTTCTTCCTGCGGCAGTTCTTCCTCTCGCTTCCGCGCGATCTCGACAACGCGGCGCGCATCGACGGGGCGAGCGAGCTGCGCATCTTCCGCAGCATCGTGCTGCCCAACGCGGTGCCTGCGCTGCTCACGCTCGGGATCTTCACCTTCGTCAACAACTGGAACGACCTGCTGTGGCCGCTCGTGTTCACGACCGACTCCGAGATGGGCACGGTGACCTCCGGGCTGACGCTGCTGACCGGACCCGGCGGCATCATCCCGCAGGGGGTCATGATGGCGGGCTCGCTCATCGCGGTGCTGCCGCTGGCGATCCTGTTCCTGCTGATCCAGCGGCGGTTCGTCGAGAGCGTCGGAACGTCGGGACTGAAATGAGAGAGAAACCCATGTCGACGACCCCCTGGTACCGCGACGGCCGGTTGCACTTCGGTGCCGGCATCGAGAACACCTTCGTGCCGCAGGAGCGCCCGGGCGAGCGCGCGATCGACGAGTACGCCCTCACGGAGCACTACGAGCGATGGAGCGACGACCTCGATCTCGCCTCGTCGGTGGATGCCGAGTTCTTGCGCTGGGGGATCCCCTGGCACGTCGTGTCCCCCGAGCGCGGCCGGTGGGACTGGTCGTGGACCGACCGGGTGCTCGACGGCTTCGCCGCCCGCGGCATCCGTCCGATCGTCGATCTGCTGCACTACGGCACTCCGACGTGGATCGAGGGGGAGTTCGCGCACCCCGACTACGCGTCCTTCGTGGCCGAGTACGCGGCGCGGGCCGCGGAGCGGTATCGCGACCTCGCCACCGACTACACGCCGGTCAACGAGCCGATGCTCCACGCGCTGTTCAGCGGTGAGTACGCGTACTGGCCTCCGTACCGTCAGGGGCCCGCGGGACTCGTCGAGATCTCGACCGCGATCGCCCGCGGCTTCGTCGAGACCCAGCGTGCGGTGGCCGAGGTGCTCGGTGAGCGAGCCACCTTCGTCCACGTCGACGCGTCGATGCGGTACGCCGGCGACATCGATGCGCCCGAGCACCGCGAGACCGCCGAGCGATACCGCCACCAGGCCTTCCTCGTCGAAGACCTCGTGACCGGCGCGGTGGGGACGGACCACCCGCTCCTGCCCCTGCTGCGGGCACACGGGACCTCCGACGACACGCTCGCGTGGTTCGCCGAGAACTCCGTGCAGCCCGACGTGATGGGCGTCAACTACTACCCGCGGCACTCGACGGAACTGTTCGAGAGCGGCATCCATCACTCCGGGGGCTTCGCCGACCCGCGGCCCACGCGCGACGACGGCGTCGAGGGTCTGGCCGAGATGCTGCGCACCTACGCCGCCCGGTACGGTGCCCCGGTCATGCTCGCCGAGACCTGCGTGACCGACGACGTCGCGACCCGCCTGCGGTGGCTGGACGATTCCGTGGCCGCTGTCCAGGGGCTTCGCGCCGACGGCCTCGACGTCGTCGGCTACACCTGGTGGCCGTTGTTCGACATGTACGAGTGGACCTACCGGCACAGCGACGAGCCGCGGTCCGCCCACCTTCTGACCATGGGACTCCACGACCTCGTGGAGACCGAGACCGGGCTCGCGCGCCGCCGCAACCCCGTCGCCGACCGATTCGCCGAGTACGCATCCCGAGGAGCACGATGACCACCGCCCGCCTGACCCTCGACGCCCGATTCCCGATCGGGGCCGTCCGTCGTCGACTGTTCGGCGGTTTCGTCGAACACCTCGGCCGCCACGTCTACGACGGCATCTATGAGCCCGGCCACCCCCAGGCCGACGAGCAGGGCTTCCGCCGCGACGTGCTCGAGCTCGTGCGCGAGCTCGGGGTCTCGACGATCCGCTACCCCGGCGGCAACTTCGTCTCGGGTTTCCGGTGGGAAGACGGCGTCGGGCCGCGCGAGCAGCGCCCGCGCCGGCTCGACCTCGCGTGGCACTCGACCGAGACGAACGAGATCGGCCTCCACGAGTTCGCGGACTGGCTCGACAAGGCCGGCAGCGACCTGATGCTCGCCGTCAACCTCGGCACCCGGGGCGTCCTCGAGGCCCTCGACCTGCTCGAGTACAGCAACGTCCCCGGGGGTACCACGCTGTCGCAGCAGCGCATCGACAACGGCCGCGCCGAGCCGTTCGGCGTGCAGGTGTGGTGCCTCGGCAACGAGATGGACGGTCCCTGGCAGCTCGGCCATCGCTCCGCCGACGACTACGGCAAGATCGCCTCGCAGACCGCGAAGGGCATGCGTCAACTCGACCCCTCGATCGAGCTCGTGGTGTGCGGCTCCTCGGGGGCGTCGATGCCGACGTTCGGCGAGTGGGAGCGCGTCGTGCTGGAGCACACGTACGACGACGTCGACATGATCTCGTGCCACGCGTACTACCAGGAGCACGACGGCGACATCGACTCGTTCCTCGCCTCGTCGATCGACACCGACCGCTTCATCGAGGCCGTCGTCGCGACCGCCGACCACGTCGGCGCCGTGCGCGGCAGCGCGAAGAAGATCGACATCTCGTTCGACGAGTGGAACATCTGGTACCAGACCCGCTTCCACGACGTCGACCAGATCACCGGCGTCGACAACTGGCCGGTCGCCCCGCGTCTGCTCGAGGACGTGTACTCGGTTCTGGATGCCGTGGTCTTCGGCAGCCTCATGATCTCGCTGCTCAAGCACGCCGACCGCGTGGCATCCGCTTCCCTCGCCCAGCTCGTCAACGTGATCGCCCCGATCATGACCGAGCCGGGCGGACCGTCGTGGCGTCAGACGACGTTCTTCCCCTTCGCGATCACCTCGCGCCTCGCGCAGGGAGACGCGCTGCGTCTCCGGGTCGAGGGGCCGACCATCGAGACCGAGAAGTTCGGCGCGGTCCCCGCGGTGGACGCCGTCGCCACCCATGACGCCGAGACCGGGGCGACGGCGATCTTCCTCGTGCACCGCGGTCGCGACGGCGCCGTCGACCTCGCGATCGACATCAGCGGACTGGGCGACGTCGAGGTCGCCGAGGCGCACCTCCTCCACGACGACGACCCGTACGCGCGCAACACGCTCGAGGAGCCGGAGCGCGTGACGCCCGGAACCGTTGACGCCCGGGTGGACGGTGGCATCCTGCACGTCACGCTGCCGCCCATCGCGTGGGCCGCGATCTCGCTCGCTCGCGCGTGATGGCCTGACGCCGGGGGTGCCGGGGGCACCGGGGGCACCGGGGTGCCG
>NZ_LDRU01000023.1 GCF_001476285.1 Microbacterium testaceum
AGGGACCCGGATGCCATGGCATCCGGGTCCCTTCTGTTACGCGTCAGTTGCCCGCGAGCGTGTCGGGGGTGGCGGCGATCTCGCCGGCCGTTCCGACCCCGATCGCGACCTTCTCACCACGAGGGGCGGTGTCGAAGGTGAACTGGCCGTTCTCAACGCCGACCTTCACGTGGTCGCCCGACTCGAGCTCGCCGTGCAGGATCTTCTCGCTGAGACGGTCCTCGACCTCGCGCTGCATGGCGCGGCGGAGGGGACGAGCACCGAGGGTCGGGTCGAAGCCGATCTCGATGAGCTTGTCCTTCGCGTCGTCCGACAGCTCGACGGTCATGTCACGGTCGAGCAGGCGGTCGGCGAGACGCTTCACGAACAGACCGACGATCTGACGGAGCTCTTCCTTGTTCAGCTGCGGGAAGACGATGACGTCGTCGACACGGTTGAGGAACTCGGGCTTGAAGTGGCGCTTGAGCTCTTCGTCGACCTTGCCCTTCATCCGCTCGTAGGACGTCTGCGCGCTGCCTTCGACCTGGAAACCGACCGGACCACCGGCGATCGCCGACGAACCGAGGTTGGTCGTCATGATGATCACGGTGTTCTTGAAGTCGATGACGCGGCCCTGACCGTCGGTCAGGCGACCCTCTTCGAGGATCTGCAGGAGCGAGTTGAAGATGTCGGGGTGGGCCTTCTCGATCTCGTCGAAGAGCACGACCGAGAACGGCTTGCGGCGCACCTTCTCGGTGAGCTGGCCGCCCTCTTCGAAGCCGACGAACCCGGGAGGGGCACCGAACAGACGCGAGACGGTGTGCTTCTCGCCGAACTCCGACATGTCGAGCGAGATCAGCGCGCCCTCGTCGTCGAAGAGGAACTCGGCGAGAGCCTTGGCGAGCTCGGTCTTTCCGACGCCGGTGGGGCCGGCGAAGATGAACGAACCGCTCGGTCGCTTCGGGTCCTTCAGACCCGCACGCTGGCGCCGGATCGTGCGAGACAGGGCCGCGATCGCCTCTTCCTGGCCGATGACCCGCTGGTGCAGGGCCTTCTCCATGAACATGAGGCGGCTGGACTCCTCCTCGGTGAGCTTGAACACCGGGATGCCGGTCGCCTGGGCGAGTACCTCGGCGATCAGGCCCTCGTCGACCACCGCGTGGGAGGCGACGTCGCCCGAGCGCCACTGCTTCTCGAGACGCAGACGCTCGGCCAGGAGCGACTTCTCCTCGTCGCGGAGCGACGCGGCCTTCTCGAAGTCCTGCTCCTCGGAGGCCTGCTCCTTCTGCTCCCGGACCTTCGCGATCTTCTCGTCGAACTCGCGCAGCTCAGGCGGCGACGACAGGATCGACAGACGCAGGCGGGCGCCCGCCTCGTCGATCAGGTCGATGGCCTTGTCGGGCAGGAACCGGTCGCTGATGTAGCGGTCGGCGAGGTTCGCCGCGGCGACGATCGCGCCGTCGGTGATCTGCACCTTGTGGTGCGCCTCGTAGCGGTCGCGCAGCCCCTTCAGGATGTTGATCGCGTGGGGCAGGCTCGGCTCGGCGACCTGGATCGGCTGGAAGCGGCGCTCGAGAGCGGCGTCCTTCTCGAAGTGCTTGCGGTACTCGTCGAGCGTGGTGGCACCGATGGTCTGGAGCTCACCGCGGGCGAGGAGGGGCTTGAGGATGGATGCCGCGTCGATCGCGCCCTCGGCAGCACCCGCACCCACGAGGGTGTGGATCTCGTCGATGAAGACGATGATGTCGCCGCGCGTGCGGATCTCCTTGGTGACCTTCTTCAGGCGCTCTTCGAAGTCACCGCGGTAACGGGAACCGGCGATGAGCGAACCGAGGTCGAGCGAGTAGACCTGCTTGTCCTTGAGCGTCTCGGGAACGTCGCCCTTGACGATCGCCTGGGCCAGGCCCTCGACGACGGCCGTCTTTCCGACACCGGGCTCACCGATGAGGACGGGGTTGTTCTTGGAGCGACGCGAGAGGATCTGCATGACCCGCTCGATCTCTTTCTCGCGACCGATGACGGGGTCGAGCTTGTTGTCGCGCGCCGCCTGCGTGAGGTTGCGACCGAACTGGTCGAGCACGGCCGAGCCGCCCTGCGCACCCGAGGACTGCTGCTCGCCGGCGCCGGTGGCGACACCCGCGGGCTCCTTGCCCTGGTAGCCCGAGAGCAGCTGGATGACCTGCTGGCGGACCTTGTTCAGGTCGGCGCCGAGCTTGACGAGCACCTGGGCCGCGACGCCCTCGCCCTCGCGGATGAGGCCGAGGAGGATGTGCTCGGTGCCGATGTAGTTGTGGCCGAGCTGCAGCGCTTCGCGCAGCGACAGCTCGAGCACCTTCTTCGCGCGCGGCGTGAAGGGGATGTGGCCGGTCGGCTGCTGCTGACCCTGGCCGATGATGTCCTGCACCTGCTCGCGGACGGCGTCGAGCGAGATGCCGAGCGACTCGAGCGCCTTCGCGGCGACACCCTCGCCCTCGTGGATCAGACCGAGCAGGATGTGCTCGGTGCCGATGTAGTTGTGGTTGAGCATCTTCGCCTCTTCTTGGGCGAGGACGACCACACGACGGGCACGGTCGGTGAATCTCTCGAACATCTCAGTCCCTCCAGAAATGGGCTGACAGGCACGCCTCCGCGCGCCGTACATCGAGAGTAACCAGCGGCCGGATGCCAGAGCTCCGTGTTCGCCGTGGGCATACCGGAAGCGGGGCGGGGCTTGCGGAACATATCGATAGTCATTAACTTATCGATAACCGATAACAACGATCATCGATAAGGAGTTGTCATGGCCTCCCCCCGTCCGACCTCCCGGGTCCTCTCTCGCGGCGACACCGTCTCGTTCTGGTTCTTCGTCGTGGCCGGCATCGGCATCGCGATCTGGGCCGTCGTCCGCAGCATCGTGAACATCGCGGCCGCGGCCTCGAATCAGAACGTGCGGGTCGCCGCCCCGTTCCTCGACACGGTCGCGCAAGCCCCGATCGGCCCGAACGGCACTCCGGTCCCGGTGGAGCTCACCGGCGCCGTTATCACCGCCCCCGCTCTGCCACCCGCCTCCCTCGCCGCGCTGTTCATCGCGGAAGGCCTCTTCGCCGCGGTCGTGGTCACCGTGGTGACCCTGTTGCTCCTTCTCACGTCGAGCATCCTGCGCGGTCGCATCTTCAGCCGCCGCAACACGGGCCTCGTCTCAGCGGCCGGGGTCGTGACGCTCGTAGGGGTCGCCGGCGTCCCGTTCTTCCAGAACATGGTCGCGAACGGCGCGATCGCGTGGCTCTCGGAGCGCACCTTCGATCGCGGCGCGATCCAGCTCATCGACGTGCCGTCCCTCTTCGGGATCGCGTTCGTCGCCGGCCTCGCCGGGACGGTCTTCGCCGTGGGCGACCGCCTGCAGCGCGACACGGAAGGACTCGTGTGATGGCCAGCCCGTCCTGGGTGTCGGCACGCATGGAACGCGGCACCGTCATCCTGTTCGTCACTGCGGGGCTCGTGATGGGCTTCGCGCTCGCCCTTCCCGCGATCCGCGCAGCGATCGACATCGCCGGAGGCAGCGGCGCGATCAGCCTCCTGACCGACGCCGCGGTGCCCCGAACCCCGGGCGCGGACGGCGCGACGATCATCTCCGCGACGTATGACTCAGCGCGCGTCGTCGCCGAGGGGTTGAGCGGACAGACACGCACCCTTCTCGTCCTCGGCGCGGCGTTCAGCGCGCTGACGACCCTGCTGACGGTCAGCGCCGTCGTCCTCTTCTTCCTCCTGCTGATGTGGCGCCGACCGTTCCACCGCGCACTCATCACGGCCACGCAGGTCGCCGGCGCCGCGCTGCTGATCGGCGGCATCCTCTCCGCGGGCCTCGGTGGCCTCGGCCGCATGATGGCCGCGGACGAGCTCAACCCGGCGGCGGGCGGGGTCTTCGTGATCGGCTTCTCGTTCGACCCGGCCTGGATGCTGGTCGGATTGGGCGTGCTCGCCCTGTCTGTCGTCTTCACCTACGGCACCCGCCTGCAGCGCGACACGGAGGGCCTCGTATGACCCCCGCAGCCGACGACGAACCGACCGGCGTCCACTGCCGGCTCGACGAACTCCTCGAGGCGCGGGGCATGACCCTCACCCGTCTGAGCGAGATCGTCGGGGTCTCGGTCGTGAATCTCTCGGTGCTCAAGAACGATCGCGCGCGGGCGATCCGCTACTCGACCCTCTCGGCCATCTGCCGCGCGCTGGACTGCGAGGTCGGCGACCTGCTCGTGATCGAGCGCTGAGCCGTCCGGTTGTCCCCCCCCTCGCGGGGGAAGCCGGGGCGAATGACATCGGCCCCCGCGATTCCTCGCGGGGGCCGAACGCGACGGTGTCAGCGCTTCCCGATGATCGGTACGGGGCCGTCGGCCGTCACGCCCCCACCCGACAGGACCAGGCTCGAGGTCTCCGGCCCGCCGATGCCGGTGACGTCGGCCAGGCTGAGTTGCGGAGCGATGTCGAGCGTGCAGACGAGGTCGGCCGGCGGCGTCGCGAAGCCGACCGCGATCGCGTCGCCCTGGGCCGTCACGGTCTCGACGGACGGCGGGCAGCTGGAGCTCCCGTACGTCATGATCGCCACGAGCGAGTCGTCGACCCACCCGGCGTTCGGCGTGAAGTCCTCAGCCTGGACGGGTGCCGCGAGTCCCGCGAGCGTCGTTTCTCCGGTCGCGGCACCGGACACCGCGATCTCGAGATCCTTCGTGGGATCCACCCCTCCCGGCAGGGAGACCAGGGTCGGCCGCGGAACCATGTCGCGGGTGCAGGCTGTGCCATCCGACTCGGTGAGCGACACCGTGAGCACCCCGTCGGCGATCGTGGGTGCCTCGGTGCTCCGGGGGACGCACGACGAGCTCCCCCACGTGACGAGGGCGAGCGAGCGACCCCCGTTGAGCCATGCGGCTCCGATCTCGGACGACTCGGCCGGGGCCGTGGCATCCGGAGTCGAGGTGGATGAACCCGAGGATGACGGCACGGACGCGGCGCCGGTGGCGCATCCGGTCGCGGCACCCACGACGATCAGACCGGCTCCGAAGAGCCCGAGGAGCGAAAGACGACGAGACATGAGACCTCCGGGGGCGAGTTGTCGTCGCTCCATCGTGGCCGAGAATCCTGGATGCCAGCGGCGAAAGCCGCGGCCCGGTCTACTGCAGCGCCGAGGTGAGGCGAGCCAGGTTGTCGAGGATCGTCGACCGCAACGGCTGCAGACGCCACTCTTCGAGCGTCAGCTCGCGGCTGAGACCGCGATAGACATCTTCGACCCCGCGCATGTCACGGACGAACTCCTGCCCGCGAACGAGCATCGAGACCTCGAGGTTCAGACCGAATGAGCGCATGTCCATGTTGCTCGAGCCGATGACCGCGACCTCGTCGTCGATCGTCACGCTCTTGCTGTGCAGGATGAACGGTTTGCGATACATCCAGATGACGACGCCCGCGCGCAGAAGCGCCTCGTAGTAACTGCGCTGCGCGTGGTAGACCATCGCCTGGTCTCCCTCTTCCGAGACGAACAGCTCGACGTGCACACCGCGCTGGCACGCGGTGGTGATCGCGAGGAGAAGGGCCTCGTCGGGAACGAAGTACGGACTGACGATGATGATGCGCTCGCGTGCGGCGAAGAGCAGTCCGAGGAAGAGCTTGAGATTGTTCTGGAAATCGAAGCCCGGGCCGGACGGCACGATCTGGCAATCGAGCTCGCCGGGGCCGGTGGTGACGCTGAACAGGTCGATCTCGTCGCGCAGAGTCTCGTCGGTCTCGCTGTACCAGTCCGAGAGGAACACGGCGTTGATGCTGGCGACGACCGGCCCCTCCACGCGCACCATGAGGTCGACCCAGTGCAGGCCGCGCCGGATGTTCTTGCGGAGGTTGTACGACGAGTCGGTGACGTTTTGCGATCCCATGTAGGCGACGTCGCCGTCGATGACGAGGAGCTTCCGGTGGTTGCGCAGATCGGGTCGCTGCCAGCGTCCGCGGAGCGGCTGCACCGGCAGCATGAGGTGCCAGTGCGCCCCCATGGCATCGAGTCGTCGGAGGGTCTTCTTGTAAAAGGGTTTGCCGCGGTTGGCCCAGTGATCCAGCAGCACACGGACGACCACGCCGCGCTCCGCAGCCTCTTCGAGGGCGCGGAAGAAGTTGTCGGTCGACTCGTCGGACTGCAGGATGTAGAACTCGACGTGCACGTAGCGTCGCGCCTGGCGGATGGCGTCGGCCATCGCGTCGAGGCTCTGCTGGTAGTCGGAGATCAGGGTCGCGGCGTTGTCGCCCGCGATGGGCATGGCACCGAGGTTGCGATTCAACCGCACCAGCGCGCGGAACCAGTCGGGGGCGTTCGGGCGGAGGGTTCCGAACTCGAGCGACGCGCTGGTGTCGTGGATGTACTCGTTGATCGCCGCCTGCTTGCGCCGGCGCTTGCGGGGCAAGCGCGGGTTGCCGATGAGCAGGAAGAGCAACACGCCCACGAACGGAATGAAGTAGATCGCGAGGAGCCAGGCCATCGCCGCGGTGGGCCGACGGTTGCGCGGGACGACGATGATCGCGGCGACACGCACCACGAGGTCGATGACGAAGAAGGCGATGACGAGCCAGCTCGCTTCGAACGTGGCGTCGATCACGTGTCCTCCTGGGCGGGTTGTCCCCTCAGCGTAGTGACTACCCCCGACACCCGACGGGACCGACGTCGGCCTGCGGCGCCGCTAACGGGCCGCGCCGTCGCCAGCGACGGGAGGGAGACCGCGTTTCGCGCGCTCCTGCGCTTCGATGCGCGCGTACGCCTTCCGCTCCGTGCGATCCATGCGGATGGCCCCGCGCAGGATCAGGAAGAACGTCACCGACACGACGATGGTCGGCAGAATCGCCCACAACACCGGCAGCCAGGAATCGTCCATCCCTCAAGGATACCCGTGGCCCCGCCGCCCCCGGCCCGGCACTCCTTCTGCACATTCGACCATGTGCGGAATCCGTCCCCATTTCGCCGCCGGACGCCTTCTCGCGATCCACGGATCCACGACGCTCGTCGTCATGTCCACGGTCATCCGCGTTTCGTCACCCCTGTCCCTGCTCGCCATGGTCCCGCGCCTGCTTCACTGCAACCCACGGCGCAGCCTCGTGCTCATCCCCTTTGCGAAATCCCGATCGCTCGCTGCCCTGCGCGTCGACCTCCCCGCCGACGACAGCCCCGACCTCCCCCGCGTCGCATCCACGGTCATCGGGATGGCGTGCAAGGTTCCCCTCGCGGATGCCGTGACGGTGGTCGTCTACACCGATGACGCCGTGGTCGGCTCGGATCCGCTGCCGCACGGCGCTCTGCTCGACGCCGTTCGGGAGCGTGCGCACATCTGCGGACTGCGCATCGTCGACGCGCTGGTCGTGGGCGCGAACGGGTGGAGCAGCTACCTCGACCCCGCGATCGCCGGTGAGCACGGGCTCGACGAGATCAGCGCCGCGGGGCCCGAGCTTCCCGAGGCGTCGCCCGACCACGACCAGGCCGCCGGCGCAAGCCTGCCCACCGTCGACCTCGCAGAGAAAGAGCGCCTTGGTCGCGCGCTCGACGACGTCGACCGCCTGCTCGACATCCCGCGTCGACGGGACCGTCTGAGCGTGTCGCGCCGCCGAGCCGCAGAGGCGATCCTCGACGAACTGAGCGATCCGCCCGCGCTGTTCGAGAGCGTTCTCGACCCCCTCTCGGCCCCGGACGGCCGCCACCGGCTCGCGAGCCTGGCCTTCGCTCTCGAACGACCGATGCTGCGCGACGTCGCCCTCATGCAGTGGGCGGGCGACATCACCGCCGGCGATGCCGTCTTCCAGGCACAGACGCGCTTTCCCGACGGAGTGGGCTATCCGGAAGACCTCGCGCGCCCGATGTGGGGCGAGGGCGCGCAGCCCGATCTCGATCGACTCCTCCTCGCGCTCGAGCGGTGCCGTCAGGTTGCGGCGACGACGCCGCACTCGCGGCGTCCGGGGCCGCTCGCGGCCTGCGCCTGGCTCGCCTGGGCCACCGGGCGCGGAACGCACGCCGCATTCTACGCGCAGTCGGCGCTCGAGATCGATCCCGAACACGGGCTCGGAGCGATCGTGCTGACGCTCGCCGACAGCGGCCGGCTCCCGGAATGGCTGTTCGAGCGTGTCCCGCGTTGAGCGCGGGTGCGCGTCACTTGACGAGCGGGAAGAGGATCGTCTCGCGGATGCCGAGCCCGGTGATTGCCATGAGGAGGCGGTCGATCCCCATTCCCATGCCGCCCGTCGGGGGCATTCCGTGCTCGAGAGCGCGCAGGAACTCCTCGTCGATCGACATCGCCTCGACGTCGCCGCGCGCGGCGAGCGTCGCCTGCTCGACGAAGCGCTCGCGCTGGATGACGGGGTCGACGAGCTCGGAGTATCCGGTCGCCAGCTCGAAGCCGCGAACGTACAGATCCCACTTCTCGACGACACCGGGGATCGACCGGTGCTCGCGGACGAGGGGGCTGGTGTCGACGGGGAAGTCCATGACGAACGTCGGGCGGGTCAGACCGCTCTTCACGAAGTGCTCCCAGAGCTCTTCGACCCACTTGCCGTGCGTCTCGTGCGCGGGGGCCTCGACACCGGCCTCGGCGCCGAAAGCGCGGAGTTCATCGAGCGGGGTCTGCGGAGTGATCGAGCGGCCGGACGCCTCCGACAGCGAGTCGTACATCGAGATCCGGTCCCACTCGCCGCCGAGGTCGTACTCGGTGCCGTCAGCCCACGTCACCGTCGTCGAACCGGCGACCGCGATCGCGGCGTTCTGGATGAGCGTCTGCGTGAGGTCGGCGATCCCGTTGTAGTCGGTGTAGGCCTGGTAGGCCTCGAGCATCGCGAACTCGGGGCTGTGCGTGGAGTCGGCGCCCTCGTTGCGGAAGTTGCGGTTGATCTCGTACACGCGGTCGATGCCGCCCACCACGGCGCGCTTGAGGAAGAGTTCCGGCGCGATGCGCAGGTACAGCTCGGCGTCGAACGCGTTCGAGTGCGTGACGAAGGGACGCGCGCTCGCCCCACCGTGCTGGATCTGCAGCATCGGGGTCTCGACCTCGACGAAATCACGCTCGGTGAACGTGCGGCGCAGGCTGGCGTTGACCTTGGCTCGGGCGAGGACGGTCTCTCGCGCACGGTCGCGCACGATGAGATCGAGGAAGCGGCTGCGCACGCGGCTCTCTTCGCTGAGCTCGCTGTGCAGGTTCGGCAGCGGCAGGACGGCCTTCGCGGCGATCCGCCACTCGGCGACCATGATCGACAGCTCGCCCCGACGGCTCGAGATGACCTCTCCCGAAACGAAGACGTGGTCGCCGAGGTCGACCAGTTCCTTCCATGCCTGCAGCGATTCCTCGCCGACCGCGGCGAGCGACACCATCGCCTGAATGCGACTGCCGTCCCCGGCCTGCAGGGAGGCGAAACAGAGCTTGCCGGTGTTGCGGCTGAACACCACGCGGCCCGCGACGCCGGCGGTGACGCCGGTCTCCGCCCCCGCCTCGAGGTCACCGTAGCGCTCGCGCAGTGCCGGAATCGTGTCCGTCACGGGAACGACCACCGGGTACGGCCCGCCCGCGGCGTCGGTGCGCTCGGCGAGCAGCCGTTCGCGCTTACCGAGGCGGACGGCCTTCTGCTCGAAGACGTCGTCTTCGGTGGGTTCGGCAGCGTCGTTCGCGGGCGCGTCGGTCATCGTGAAAGCTCCTCGGGGTCTCCCCCAGTGTATTCGCCGGGCGCGGGACCCCCGTGGCCGAGCGACCCCGACGAGCGTCGTTCAGCGCAGCGAGATCTCGGCGTTGTCGATGAAGCGGTGACCGCCCACGGTGGCGGCGATCAACGCCAGCGCCCGGCCACGGTGCCCCTCCTCGACAGGGAGGAACGTCGCCGGGTCGACGACGGTGAGGTACTCCAGGGCGATGCGCTGCTCGCCCATCAGCGACGACTGCGCCGCCGCGATGCACGCGTCCACGCCCAGGTCGGCGTTGGACGCTGCCGCTTCGAGCGCGCGAGGAAGCTTGGCCGCCGCGCGACGATCGGCATCGTCGAGGAGGGCGACACGGCTCGAGATCGGCAGGCCGTCCTCGGCACGGACGGTGGGGACGACGACCGTCTCGATCGAGAAGTCGAGGTCGCGGATCATCCGTCGGACAAGGAACACCCGCTGCAGATCACGCTCCCCGTAGACCGCCACGTCCGGGCGCACGAGGTGGAAGAGCTTCGCCTCGACCGTGAGCACCCCGTCGAAATAGAACGGTCGGGATCGCCCCTCGTACCGGAACCCGAGGTCGCCGGCGGCGACGCGCATGGTGGCCGTTCCCGCGGGCAGGAACTCGGCCGCCGTCGGCGCGAAGACGAGATCGACGCCCAGGTCGGCGAGCAGATCGGCATCCGCCTCCGGCGAGCGCGGATAGGCGGCCGTCTCCTCGGCGGTTCGGAACCGCAGCGGGTTGACGAAGGTCGACACGACCACCACGTCCGCGTGCCGACGAGCCTCTCGGATCAGGTCGACATGCCCCTCGTGCAGAGCGCCGAGCGTCGAGACGAGAGCGACGCGCGCGGCACGTCCCGAGGGGTCGGCGCTGCGCACATCCGACAGGCGGGCGCGCAGATCGTCGAGGGTGCGGATCATCCGTCGATCGTAGCGTCCGGGCCCAGCCCATCCGCGCCGGGTCGAGTGCCCTCGGCGAGCGCCTGGTCGACGCTCGAGCGCACCAGGGCCGAGAGATATCCGCCGGTGTTCTCCACCCCGACGCTCGACAGCAGCGCCGCGGACTGCTGCACGATCGAACGCGAGAACTCGGTCGCCGTTGCGATCGCCTCGGCGTACGTCGGGCGATCCGCTTCGGCGACGACGACAGGCTCACATCCGAGCTCGACGGCGAGGGCCTGCGCGATCGGCAGCACGGGGGCCGGAGCCGTCACGGCCGCGTACGCCTGGGCGAGCTGGTGCAGGTCGTGCGATGAAGCCCCCGTGAAGGTGATCGCGGGATGGATCGCGAGCGGGATGGCCCCGCATTTCACCGCCGGCCCGAGGACTCCGGTGCCGTACGCCGGGTCGGTGTGCAGCACGAGCTGCCCGGGTTGCCACGCACCGAGGTCGGCGAGGCCCGCGACGAGACCCTCGAGCTGGTCGTGGGGCACTGCCAACACGACGAGCTCGCTACGCCGCGCGACCTCCTCCGGTGCCAGCAGAGGCAATCCCGGCAGGATCGCCTCGACGCGGTCGTCATCGGAACCCGACGTGATCCCCGTGAGGGCGTGCCCCGCCCCGGCCAGGGCCGCGCCGATCACCGGACCGACGCGTCCCGCTCCGATGATCCCGACACCCAGTCGCCCATCGCGCATATCGCTCATCCTGCCCACCTGTGAGTCCTGTCCTCCGCCGCGGCGGCCATTGTCGCGCGGGCGGTGTCCTCCATCAACGTCACTGCGGCGTCGCGGTCGAGCACGCCCACCGAGGTCTGCACCGTCCCGGCGATCACGTGCGCCGCCAACCGCGCGGTGCGTGTCGCCCGCGCAAGGGGTCCCTGGTGCAGTCCGATCGACTGCAGTCGGGCCAGCGGGAACACCGACAGCGATCGCCAGATCCACCCGCGCCGAAGGATCAAGGCGTCAGACGTCAACAGCGCGCCATTCCGTCGCCACGACAGCGGGCGGAGGAGGCGGGCACGACGCGGGGTCGTGACGTAGGGGTCGTCCTCGGCGGGACCCAGCATGCCGTCCTGGACGACCCGAGACCAGCCGTCGACGGGAAGGGCGGGCGCAAGGATCCGCAGCACACGCTCGACGTCGTCCCTCGTGCCCACCGGCAGGACGGCGGCGAGCTGGTCCATCGACGAATCGGTGGAGGAACGACCCGACAGGCGGTTGATCGAGACCGACCACCATCCGAACGGCCGCCACAGCAGCGGTTGGCGCACCTCGATCGCGTGCACGCGTCCGGGCGGCACGACCTCGCTGATCGTCGTGAAGAGCCCGAATGTCACCCGCACGCCGTCCGCGGTGGGTGCGATCGAGTACCGCAGCCCACGCGCGATGGACCGCACGTAGTACGCCCCGTAGGCGAGGAAGGTGGGGACGACCGTGAACAGCAGCCACACCGTCGAGATCGAGGCCGCGACGATGATCGCCGCGACGAGGCCGAGCAGCCAGAACATCGACCCGCTCAGCACCCGAGAGGCCACGAGCCGCCCGAGGGGGATCCGCACGATGCTCTCGGGCTCGGCATCCGAGAAGTCCTCCCCCTCGACGAGTCCATGGATGCCGGAACCCACGGCCGCAGCCGTCGCACGCGCAAACGAACCCCCGGCGACGGCGTTCGGCCTGGCATCCGGCCCGACATCCGACCCGGCCTCCGCGAGGCGACGCCCCGAGGCGAGCCGCAGGATGTCGCTGCGCAGGGCATCGGCGTCCTTCGCCGACAGGTACTCGAGCTTGACGTTGGCATCCAGACCGGCACCCACGACTTCGAGCTTGGCCAGCCCGAGGAGCCGCGCGACCATCGGGCGGGTGAGGTTCACCCCCTGTACCCGGTCGAGGGGTGCGCGTCGGTGGGTACGGAAGAGGACGCCCGAGCGCACCTCCACGTCATCGGCGATGCGCAACGTGTGGAACCGCCATGACAGGCGGAAAGCACCCAGGAGGATCAGCAGCACCACCACCGCGACGCCCGCGGCGATGAGGAGGAGGTTGTTCGCGAAGAGGAAGTCCACGGGGTCCGGCGGCATCACCCCGGGCGGAAGGTCGGTGAACATCGGAAGGAAGATCTCGAACAGACGCTCCCGCAGATTGGCGACGAGGACGCCGATCATCACGAGCAGGAAGAGCCCTCCGCGCAGGAGCGGGGTCAGCGGGTGCAGGCGATGCCATTCCCCGTCGCTCATCGGCGACCGGGTCGCGATCCGACCTGCGCGAGGAGCCGGTGGCGGCGCGGGATCCGTCACAGGCCGGTCCGACGGGTCTCGGCGACGGCGATGAGAGTGTCACGCAACTGCTCCGCGGCGGACTGGGTGAGCCCGGGAATCGTGACGCCGGTCGACGCCGCCGCCGTGACGAGCTTGAGCTGCGCGATGCCGAAGCCCCGGTCGAGGGGGCCGTGAGTGATGTCGACGAGCTGCATCCGGCCGTACGGCACCGCCACGACGCGCTGCCAGAGGATGCCCCGGCGGAAGACGAGGTCATCGCGCCGCAGTTGATAGCCGAACGATCGCGCCTGCCGCGGGGTGATGATGAGGCCGACGACCGTGATGACCGACAGAATCCCCGCGGGGATCCACGGCCAGGGCACGTGCAGGAAGAACTGCAGGGCGAACGCGGCAGCGAGGACGACCACCAGGAACGCGCCCTGCGAGATGAGCTGCACCCGCACGTACGCGCGAGCCAACTGATGCCACGTGCCGTCACCGAGCGGCAGACGCCCAGCACCGCGGGGCTCGAGGATGCGTGGAAACGTCCCCTCGTCGAGAACGCGAGACGCGCTCACCCCGTCCGCATCGCGAGCGACGGCAGCCGGTCCGGCCCCGACCCCCTCGGGGCGCGCGACCGCTTCCCGCTCGACCGCTTCCCGCTCAGCCGCTTCCCCCTCAGCGGGGAGCGGCGTCCGCTCCGGGAAGTCCGGGCTGTTCGTCATCGTCGTCCTTCCGGATGGTGCAGAGCTGCTCGGCCACGAGACCCGCGACGACGAGGACGACTCCGCACACGACCGTCGCGATGATCGATCCCATCGAGCCTACCGACGGAGTCACCGGGCGGGTGAGAAGGAAGGACAACAGACCCCCGCCGAAGCCCGTCGCCGCAGCACCCACGAGAGACGAGGCCTTCGCCAGCATGGCGACGCGCAGCGCGCGGAAGGGGTCGATCCGTCGTGTGACGCGACCCCGGGTCGCGCGGGCGATCGGCACCGCGAGGGCGACGATCACCGCCCCCAGCAGGATGAGGATCGTGGGCAGGCTCGCGGCCGGCGAGAACGTGGGACGCCCCATCGCGGCGAGAGCGGTGTCGAGGATGAACCCGCACACCGCGCCGATCACAGCCGCGATGACGAGGATTCCCGCGCCCGTGCGCTTCATCGCTCCCCTCCCCGCAGGCCGTCGAGCAGGTCCTGAACGCGACCGCGCCCCGGGAGATCGGCATCCGGATCCACGTCCACCCACGGCGCGAGAACGAACTCGCGCTCGTGGGCACGCGGGTGCGGCACAGTGAGGTCGTCATCGTCGATGCGTTCGTCGGAGTAGGCGATGAGATCGAGGTCGAGGGTCCGGTCTCCCCAGCGCTCGCGCCGGACGCGTCCGTGCTCGGCCTCGATGCGATGGAGTTCGCGGAGCAGAGGGCGGGGCGCGAGCCGGGTGGTCACGAGGGCGACCGCGTTGAGATACCGGGGCGCGTCCTCGTCCTCGCCGTGCAGCGTGACCGCCACCGTCTCGAGCGGTGCCGACACGCGCACAGCGGTCGTGAGCGGCAGGGCGCGAAGCGCCGCGATGGCCGCGTGCAGGGTCTCGGCGCGGTCACCGAGATTCGCGCCGAGGGCGACGACCGCGTCCACGGGGGCGTCTCTCGGGGCGTCGCCGATGCCGTGCGCCAAGCGCACGCTCATGTCCGACCACGCCGGATCGTCACGGCGACATCACCGAACGGCACGGTGATGGGGGCGGCCGGCTTGTGCACCGTGACCGTCACCTCCTCCACGCGCGGGTCGACGAGGACGTCGTCGGCGATGCGCTGCGCGAGCGTCTCGAGTAGGTCGGCGGGCTCGCCCTCGACGATCTCGACGATGCGTTCCGCGAGCTCCCCGTAGTGCACGGTGTCGCGCACGTCATCGGTCACCGCCGCGATATGCAGGGGCAGACGCAGACGCACGTCGACGACGAACTCCTGCCCGTCGCGTTTCTCGTCGGCATATACCCCGTGATAACCGAAGGCGCGCACCCCCGTGAGGGTGATCTCGTCGACGGCATCCATCAGGCCTCCCAGGTGCGGGCGACGGCGAGCGCGTCGCGAGTGGTCGGAACATCGTGCACGCGCACGGCCCACGCCCCGGAGCGCGCGGCGAGCGCGCTCGTGACAGCCGTGGCGAGGTCGCGGCGGGCGAGGTCGGCGTCGTCGCCGAGGACCTCGGCGAGGAACCGCTTGCGGCTCGTCCCGATCAGCACGCGCGACCCGAGCGCGGCGATCGCGGGGATCGCGCGCAGCACGTCCCAGTTCTGGATGCCACGTTTGCCGAAGCCGATGCCCGGGTCGACGACGATGCGATCCGGCGCGATTCCCGCGGCGCGGGCCGCCGCCACACGTTCGGCCAGCTCGTCGGCGACCTCCCGTCCGACGTCGACGTAGTCGGCCCGGGCGTACATGTCGGTGGAGGGACCACGCCAGTGACCGAGCGCGATCTCGGCGTCGGTCTCGGCGACGGCGTCGAGCATGTCGGGGTCGGCGAGGCCACCCGACACGTCGTTCACGATCCGCGCGCCGGCAGCGACCGCGGCCCGAGCGGTCGACGCGTTCATCGTGTCGATGCTCACGACGGCACCCTCGGATGCCAGTGCCTCGACGACCGGCAGCACGCGCTGCTGCTCGACGCGCGGGGCGACCCGCTCTGCGCCGGGCCGCGTCGACTCGCCGCCGATGTCGAGGAGGTCCGCCCCCTGCGCGCGCAGGGAACGCGCGTGCGCGATCGCCGCGTCGGGATCGAGATAACGGCCGCCGTCGCTGAACGAGTCGGGGGTGACGTTCACGATCGCCATGATGAGGGTCACGCGCGCGCTCCGATCAGGGCGACGAGCTCGGCGCGGGCGACGGGGTCCGTGTACACGCCGCGCGCGGCGATCGTGACGGTCGAGGCATCCAGCTGCCGCCCGCCGCGCATCGTCACGCACTCGTGGACGGCATCCAGCACGACGAGCACTCCTCGCGCATCGAGGGCGGATGCCACGGTGTCGGCCACCTGCTCGCCGAGGCGTTCCTGCACCTGCGGACGCGACGACAGGATGTCGATGACCCGGGGCAGAGCCCCCAGCCCCACGACTTCTTCACCCGGCAGGTAGGCGACGTGCGCGCGCCCGCGGAACGGCAGGAGGTGGTGCTCGCACATCGAGCGAAACGAGATGTCCCGCAGCATCACGGCACCGGACGGGAGGGTGTCCGGCGCCGGCCCGCGGGTCACCGAGATGGTGTGCGCGAGGGGGGCACCGGCATCCTGATCCACTCCGCCGAAGAACTCGCTCCACGACTCGGCGACGCGGGTCGGCGTCTGCCGGAGCCCGGGGCGGTCGGGGTCTTCTCCGATCGCCTCGAGCAGCTCGCGTACGAGCGCGGCGACGCGCTCCCGGTCGACGGCCACGGCGCCTTAGGCCGTGGCCGGTCGCGTCTGTCCGCTCGGGCGGCGCTGCGCCTGCGTCGCGGTCTGCGACTCCGACTCCACCGAGGCGGCGACCCCGGCGGGGGCGGGCCGACGGGGGACGTCGACGGGGGGCAGGGTCGAGACCGGGCGGTCGCCGGACGACAGCCACTGGGGACGCGGCGGGAGGCGCTTGACGTCCTTGAAGATCTCGGCGAGCTCGAGGTGGTCGAGCGTCTCTTTCTCGAGCAGTTCGAGGGCGAGGCGGTCGAGCACGTCGCGGTTGTCGTTGATCACCTGGTAGGCCTCGTTGTGCGCCTGCTCGATCAGCGCGCGCACCTGGGCGTCGACGCGCTCGGCGATGCGCTCCGAGAAGTCGCGGCCGTGACCCATGTCGCGGCCCATGAAGACCTCGCCCGACGACGAGCCGAGCTTGACCGGGCCGACCTCGTTGGTCATGCCGTATTCGGTGACCATCTTGCGGGCGATGCTGGTCGCCTTCTCGATGTCGTTCGAGGCACCGGTGGTGGGGTCGTGGAACACGATCTCTTCCGCGACACGACCGCCCATGGCGTAGGTCAGCTGGTCCTGCAGCTCGTTGCGGGTCACCGAGTACTTGTCGTCGAGCGGCAGCACCATCGTGTACCCGAGCGCCTTGCCGCGCGGCAGGATCGTGACCTTCGTGACGGGGTCGGTGTGGTTCATCGCCGCGGCCGCGAGCGCGTGTCCGCCCTCGTGGTAGGCCGTGATGAGCTTCTCTTTGTCCTTCATCACGCGGGTGCGGCGCTGCGGACCCGCGATGACGCGGTCGATCGCCTCGTCGAGGGCGCGGTTGTCGATGAGCTGCGCGTTCGAGCGGGCCGTCAGAAGAGCCGCCTCGTTGAGGACGTTCGCGAGATCGGCGCCGGTGAAGCCGGGCGTCTTGCGGGCGACGACCTCGAGGTCGACCGAGTCGGACAGGGGCTTGCCGCGTCCGTGCACCTCGAGGATGCGCTGGCGTCCCTTGAGGTCGGGGGCGTCGACGCCGATCTGGCGGTCGAAACGGCCCGGACGCAGCAGGGCCGGGTCGAGGATGTCGGGGCGGTTGGTCGCCGCGATCACGATCACGTTGACCTTGGGGTCGAAGCCGTCCATCTCGACGAGCATCTGGTTCAGCGTCTGCTCGCGCTCGTCGTGGCCGCCGCCCATGCCGGCGCCGCGGTGGCGACCGACGGCGTCGATCTCGTCGATGAAGATGATGGCCGGCGAGCTCTCTTTGGCCTGGTTGAACAGGTCGCGCACGCGGCTCGCGCCGACACCGACGAACATCTCGACGAAGTCGGAACCCGAGATCGAGTAGAACGGCACGCCGGCCTCGCCGGCGACGGCGCGGGCCAGGAGGGTCTTACCGGTTCCGGGAGGGCCGTACAGCAGCACGCCCTTCGGGATGCGGGCGCCGACCTCTTCGAACTTCTTCGGGTCCTTGAGGAATTCCTTGATCTCGTCGAGCTCTTCGATCGCCTCGTCGGAACCCGCGACGTCCTGGAACGTGACGGTCGGCGTCTCCTTCGTCACGAGCTTCGCGCGCGACTTCCCGAACTGCATGACCTTGCTGCCGCCGCCCTGGGCGCTGGAGAGCAGCCACCAGAAGAGCAGGCCGAGCAGCACGAGGGGGATCATCAGGCCGAGGATGCTGTCGAACCAGCTCGGCTTGGGGACGATGTCGTTGAAGCCGTCGGCCGGTGCGGCGCTGTCGATCGCGCTCGCCACCTCGTTCGCGCGGGCCTGGCTGTAGTAGAACTGCACGTCGTTCGCACCCTCGAACGGCTGCGACAGCGTGAGGTCGACGCGCTGGTCGGGGTCGTTGGTCACCACCTGGGTGACCGTCCCGCCCTTGAGCAGGTCGAGACCCTCTTTGGTGGAGATCTGTCGAGCGCCGCTCAGGTTCGAGATGAGCGAGAAACCGATGACCAGAAGCAGGCCGACCAGCAGAACGTAGATGATCGGGTTGCGCGTGATCTTCTTGAAATCCATGGTGGGCGAGCCCAGCCCTTTCGTGATCCGCTCCAGATAAAAGCGGTGGGATCAGGGTAACGCTCAGCGCCTATGCCGAGTCTGTGCGTTCGTCGTGGGCGTATCCGGCCGTCAGGAGTACACGTGCGGCGCGAGCACCGCCACGTCGCGCAGGTTGCGGTACTTCTCGGCGTAGTCGAGCCCGTATCCGATGACGAAGTCGTTGGGGATGTCGAAGCCCACGTACCGGCAGTCGACCTCGACCTTCATGGCATCCGGCTTGCGAAGGAGGGCGAGCACCTCGACCGACTCTGCCCCGCGCGAGGCGAAGTTCTCGAGCAGCCAGCTCAGGGTGAGGCCGGAGTCGATGATGTCCTCGACGATCAGCACGTGCTTGCCGGTGATGTCGGTGTCGAGGTCTTTGCGGATCTGCACGACACCGCTCGAGCGCGTGCTCGCGCCGTACGACGACACCGCCATCCAGTCCATCGTGATGTGCATGGGCAGGTGCCGCGCGAAGTCGGCCATGACCATGACGGCCCCCTTGAGCACGCCTACGAGCACGACGTCTTTGCCGGAATAGTCGGCGACGACCTGCTGCGCCAGTTCGGCGAGCTTCTCGTGGATCTGCTCCTCGGTGAGGAGGACTTCGCTGATGTCGTCGGAGATGTCGGCCGCGCGCATTCGGAAAGTCTACGTCGGTCGATTCAGGATGCCGCCCGCGCGACGACCTCGATCCGCCCGCCGACGCGGCGCGCGACGCATCCCGGCAGATCGATCGGGCCCTGCCCCCGCCAGTCGGTGGCGAGGCGCGCGACCTCGAGGGTCTGGGTGCGGGTGAGCGACACCCCGAACTCGCTCTCGACCACGTACCGCACGATCCGGTTGCGCAGCGCCGCGGGATTCGCCGCCAACGCCGCCACCGACACCGATATCCCGGCCTCGGCGTGCTCGACGATGTCTTCGATCGTCTCGTCGATCATGTCCTGGAAGGCCGCCGCGTCCTCGCGCAGCTGCTCCGCGGTACGGGCGAGGGCCTCGGCGACGCCGGGACCGAGTTCGGCCTCGAGCACCGGTAGCACGCGCTCGCGCACCCGCACCCGCGTGTACGCGGGATCGGTGTTGTGCGGATCGGTCCACGGGTCGAGCCCCTCGGCGGCGCAGGCCGCCACGGTCGTCGCCCGCCGCACGGCGAGCAGGGGACGCAGCCACAGGGGGCCGGTGGCATCCTGTCGCTCGGGAGCCATGCCCGCCAGGCTCGTGGCCCCGGCTCCGCGCGCGAGGCCGAGGAGCACCGACTCGGCCTGGTCGTCGAGGGTGTGGCCGAGGAGCACCGCGCGCGCGCCCGCCTCCGCCGCCGCGCGCGAGAGACCGGCGTAGCGCGCGGTCCGCGCGTCCGCCTCGGGACCGTCGGCCGACCCGACCTCGACCGCGACGACTCGGGCCTCGAGCCCGAGAGCGCGCGCCTTCTGCGCGGCGGCCGCCGCGACGGCATCCGATCCGTCCTGCAGTCCGTGGTCGATGACGACCGCCTGGGCCCGGATGCCGGCGCGCGGCGCCTCGAAGGCGGTCGCGGCCGCGAGAGCCAGTGAGTCCGGTCCGCCCGAGAGAGCGACGACGACGGACCCGTCGATCCGGGCGAGGGCGGCGCGCACGGCGCGGCGCACCTCGGCGACGGAGGGGTCGAGTCCGGGGCGGTGATCCATGCCTCCACGCTAGCGGCGCCCCGACTCCGGCCCGGGGCGGCTCCCGACTAGGCTGGGCGCGGAAATCCACAGATCTAAGGAGCACGAGTATGGGCGCTTACGACGCCGTCATCGAGATTCCCCGCGGCAGCCGCGTGAAGTACGAAGTCGACCACGGCACCGGCCGCGTCTACCTCGACCGCATCCTCTACACGGTGTTCGGCTACCCGGCCAACTACGGCTTCTTCGAGAACACGCTCGGCGAAGACGGCGACCCGCTCGACGTGCTCGTGCTGCTCGACCGCGAGCTGCACCCCGGCATCCTCGCGAAGGTGCGCCCCGTCGGCGTGCTGAAGATGAGCGACGAGGCCGGCGGCGACGACAAGGTCGTGGCCGTGCTCGCGAAGGACCCGCGCTGGGACCACATCCAGGATGTCGCCGACATCGACGAGTGGACGAAGAAGGAGATCACGCACTTCTTCGAGCACTACAAGGACCTGGAGCCCAACAAGTGGGTCAAGGTCGACGAGTGGGCGGATGCCGCCGAGGCCGAGCGCCTGGTGAGCGAGGCGTTCACGCGTTTCGACGAGCACGACGCGCAGACCAAGACGCAGGGTTCGGGCGAGGCCCCCAACACGCTCTGATCCGTCACGGATACGCGAGAACCCCCGGTCGCAGGACCGGGGGTTCTTTCGTATCCGACGAAGAGTGTCAGACGTCGATTCCGCGCCAGCGCAGCCAGGGCGCCGGGTCGGTCGTGCCGCCCCACGGCGGGTAGACCTCGAAGTGGAGGTGGCAGCCGAACGAGTTGCCGGTCTGGCCCGCGGCCGCGATCTGCTGACCCGACGAGACCCACTGGCCGTACGAGACGTAGATACCGCCGTCGACGATGTGGGCGTAGCCCGTGCCGGAACCGTCGGGGTGCTCGATGCGGATGTAGTTGCCGTAACCGCCGTTGTAGCCGGCGTACGTCACGCGACCGTCGAAGGCCGCGTAGATCGGCGACCAGCATCCTGCGCCGAAGTCGAGACCGAGGTGCCACGAGCTCGCGCAGTAGCTGCCGTTGCACTGGCTCGAGCGCGGGCCGTAGCCCGAGGTCGTGCCGGCCCACGACGGGCGAGACCAGCCGCCCGGGCCGCCGCCGCCACCACTGTTGCCGCCGCCTCCGCCACCGCCGCCGCCGCTGTCTCCGCCGCCGCCGCCGTTGTTGTTGTTGGCGTTGTCGCGCGCTTCCTGCTCGCGACGCTCGCGCTCGGCGCGGTCGCGCGCTTCGGCCTCTTCACGGGCCTTGCGCTCACGCTCTTCGCGAGCCTTGCGCTCCGCCTCGACACCGGCCTGGTAGTCGGCGACGGTCTTCGCGGTCGTGTCCTGGAGGGCGGCCAGCTGCGCCTCGAGCGTCGCCTGGTTGGCCTGCTGCGCGGCGAGGGCGTCCTGCGCGGCCGCGGCGGCCTGCTGAGCAGCCACCATCTTCTCTTCGGCGATCTTCTGCAGACGGTCGCGCTCGGCACGCGCGTCGTTCGCCTGGTTGCTCAGGTTCTTCGCGTTGTCGCGAGCCGTGACTGCGGCGGCGTAGACCGCGCGGTTGCGGTCGACGAGCTTGTCCATCGTGCCGAGCTTGGCGAGCAGATCGTCCGCCGTCGCGGCCGAGCCCGAGAAGAACAGGTCGAGGGAGGTGTCGTCGCCGCCGGCGCGGTAGAGCTGCGCGGCGACCTTGCCGGCCTTGGTCGCGGCATCCGTGGCCTTCTGCGCTTCGGCGTCGGCCTGCGACTGGATCTGCTGGGCGCGGTAGTCGGCGTCGAAGTACGCCTGCTGCGCGGTGTAGTACTCGTCGGAACGGGCGACGACCTCGGCCTGCGTGCGCGCGACCTCGGACTGCAGCTGCTGGATGAGGCCCTGGATCCGCGTGATCTCGGCGGCCTTCGCGGCCTCGTTCGCGCGGGCCGCTTCGACGTCGTCCCACGAGGGATAATCGGCGGCGTAGGCGGGCGATCCGAACGACGGCACGGTCGCGCCGAAGGCCCCGACCGCGACGGCTCCGAGGGCACCGAGCTTCAGCGCGCTCCGTCGGTCGAGAGACGGCCACAGGCGGCGCCTCTCATTCGCAGAGGGCGCGCAACCGCAGTCGTCTTGATCTTCGGGGCGCTCGAGCGTCACGGGAATACCTTCTCTCACCGGTTCGCAACTCGGAACACAGTAGCAACACGAGTCACAGGAGCAACAGAGCGAGTTCCCGCCGTTGCGCCTCATCATGCGCCCCGGAACCCCCTCCGGCACGGACGCCACGCCCTCGATTGGCAATCTCGCGAATCATGAAGTAGGCTCGGTCGTCGGCAAGCGAGAGCGAAACCGCAAGGTTTCTCCCTCATCCGGCCCCATCGTTTAGCGGCCTAGGACGCCGCCCTTTCACGGCGGTAGCACGGGTTCGAATCCCGTTGGGGTCACTCACCGGTTACAACTAAAAATGCATGGCCCTGTAGCGCAGTTGGTTAGCGTGCCGCCCTGTCACGGCGGAGGTCGCGGGTTCAAGTCCCGTCAGGGTCGCTCTGAGCGACGGGCCCTTTTCGGAGGGCCTTTCGTTTCGGTCGCGGCATCCATGGTGTCGCGAGGCTCTGTAGCTCAGTTGGTAGAGCGCACGACTGAAAATCGTGAGGTCACGGGATCGACGCCCGTCGGAGCCACTGGGACCCTCGTGTGGCTTCTACGCACGGGGGTTCTTCTGTTTCCGGATGCCGAAAGCCTGGCATCCGTGTCCCGTAAGGCCGCGATAGGCGCTCATCTGGCGCAATGTTGCGGCCGGGTTCGATTCAGGCTGAGCGAGCGTCGCCGGCCTTCCACCCGCTCTCTGCACCGAGAGAGCGTGCCTGTCAGCACAGTTGGCGGGTCAGAGTCCCCGGGGAACGACGCCATCCGCGATGATGAGCCGGTGACACATCCCGCCGCGGTGACGCTCGGACCGATCCCCGAGGTCGGTTCATTCCAACGACGCCGCGTGCGATTGACCGCGGTCGCCATCGCCGCCATGGCCACGGTCAGCTCGGCGCTGGTCGTGTGGTCGGCGGCAACCCATGGCGTCGCCGTCACCTTCGGCGGCGACACTCCCGTACGACTGCCGATCGGCGCCCTTGCGGCCGCCGTGATCCTGAGCCCGATCGTCTGGTCGGCCATCTTTCGCTCCTCCCGCTTCGGGATGACCCTCACGGAGGACGCTCTGGTCGTCGAGTCGTGGTCGCGCCGACTCACCTTCGATCGCTCGGCCATCTCTGCCGCCGAGCCCCTCCCCGGTGTCATGCGGCTGCGAGACGGGTACTTCTCCGGGCGCGGGAGCAATGACCAGGCCTTTGTGGTGTGGCTCTGGCCGAAGAATCCGGAACAGACCGAGATTCCGCTCGGCGTGACGACCGGCTCCTGGCGGGCGACGTCGATCGCGGCGCAGCGCATCAACGCCTGGCTCGGCGTCGAAATCGACTTCGACGAGGCGAGAGCCGACGCACTGCTCGACGAGGAGTGACAGCCGACCCCAGCTGTCAGTCGACGTCGGGTGGGCTTCCCCACGCGTCGAGACGCGCTACACTTTGTTGACTTTTAGCAAACACCTGGCGCCCGACCGAGCCTCCCCGAGCCGTCCGCCAGGCCTTCTCTCGAAGAGGCCCCGATGTCAGACATCACTCGCACCCGGCGTGCGCATACCGCGTCGACCGACACGGTCATGACCCACCGCATGATCATGTTCGTGATCTTCGGCCTCATGGCCGGCATGTTCCTGTCCGCCCTCGACCAGACGGTCGTCGGAACCTCGATCCGCACGATCGGCGACGACCTGCAGGGTCTGAGCCTGCAGGCGTGGGTCACCACGGCCTACCTGATCGTGTCGACCATCTCGACGCCCATCTACGGCAAGCTCTCCGACATCTTCGGGCGCCGGCCGCTGTTCCTCATCGCGATCCTCATCTTCATCATCGGGTCGGTGCTCGCGAGCTTCTCGACCTCGATGATCGAGCTGGCCGCGTTCCGCGCGATCCAGGGCCTCGGCGCCGGTGGCCTCATGTCGATGCCGCTCGCGATCATGGGCGACATCCTCGCTCCGCGCGAGCGCGCGAAGTACCAGGGGTACTTCCTCGCCGTCTTCGGCATCTCGAGCGTCATCGGCCCCCTCGTCGGCGGTGTGTTCGCGGGCGCGAGCGAGATCCTCTTCATCACCGGGTGGCGCTGGGTGTTCCTCATCAACGTGCCGATCGGCATCGTCGCTCTCGCGATCGTGTGGCGCTTCCTCCACATCCCGAAGCAGCCGCGCCACTCCGTGCGCATCGACTGGTGGGGCGCCACGACGGTCATCGTCGCTCTCGTTCCCCTCCTTCTCGTCGCCGAGCAGGGTCGCGAGTGGGGCTGGGGCTCGCCGATCGCCCTCGCCTGCTACATCGTCGGGGCCCTCGGCATCCTGGCCTTCGTCATCGCCGAGACCTACATGAAGGACGACGCACTCATCCCGCTGAAGCTCTTCCGCTCGTCGACGTTCTCGATGGCGACGGTCATCGGCGTGCTCGTCGGCTTCGGCATGTTCGGCGCGATGCTGACCCTGCCGCTGTACCTGCAGCTCGTGCTCGGCTCGACGCCGACGCAGAGCGGTTTCGAGATGCTGCCGATGATCCTCGGCCTCATGATCGCGTCGATCGTCAGCGGCCAGCTCATCGCCCGCACCGGCCGCTACCGCATGTTCCCGATCCTCGGCACCCTGCTGATGTCGGTCGGCTTCTTCCTGCTGACGTTCCTCAAGTACGACACCCCGTACTGGCAGGTCGCGCTGTCGATGCTCGTCATCGGCCTTGGTCTCGGCCAGCTGATGCAGACGCTGACGATCGCGAGCCAGAACTCCGTGGGTCTGCGCGACATGGGCGTGGCGACCAGCGGGTCGACGTTCTTCCGCCAGATCGGCGGCACGCTCGGCACTGCCGTGCTGCTGTCGCTGCTGTTCACGCTCATGCCGTCGAACATCATCGGCTCGTTCAGCGACCGCACGACCCTGACCGACGCGCTCGACGCGGCGTTCGATCCCACGGTCTCGTCGGCCCCGGCCAACGCGCAGATCATGAACGCGATCTACACCCCGATCGTCACGAAGACCTCGGATGCCGTCACGCAGCAGGTCCAGCAGGGCGTGCAGCAGGCGACGGATGCCGCGACCCAGGCGGTCGCGCAGCAGGTCGCCGCGGGGCAGATCCCGGCGGCAGCACAGGCGCAGGCGACCCAGGCCGCCGTGTCGCAAGCCATCGCCGCCGCGACGACGAAGATCCAGGAGCAGGTGCCCGTCGCGCGGGTGGCCGCCGACGGGACGGTGTCGCTCGACTTCTCGGATGCCGGGCAGCGCGCCGCCTTCGTCGACACCGTCGCCACGACCCTTGAGGACCAGTTTTCGGCGGGCGACGAGAACACCTCGATCGGCGACTCCACCCTCGATGACACGTCGTTCCTCGTCGGGGCGGACGCGCGTCTCACCAAGCCGTTCCTGGTCGGGTTCAACTCCTCGGCCGTGACGGTCTACTGGGTGGCGATGTCGGTCGTGCTGCTCGCCTTCGTCCTGTCGCTGTTCTTCCGCACGCCGCCGCTGCGCTCGAAGTCGGCGCTGCAGGAGGCCGCGGACGAGCGTCGCGGCCAGGAGGACGAGGAGAAGCGCGCGGAAGAGTCCGCCGCGCAGACCGGTGCGCTGATCGCGCCGTAAGCGCACCGCACGAGCCGAAGGGCGGGGTCGTCGATACGACGCCCCCGCCCTTCCGTGTTCTTGCGCCATTACGCGCGCTCGCGCGCCCGGAGGTCCTTCCGCAGGATCTTGCCTGACGCCGACTTCGGGATCGCCTCGATGAACTCCACGCGGCGCACCTTCTTGTGCGGGGCGACCTCGGCGGCCACGAACGCCATCACCTCGTCGGCCGTCAGCCCCGAGTCGGGCGCGGCGACGACGAAGGCCTTGGGGATCTCCTGCTTGTCGTCGTCGTCCACGCCGATGACGGCGGCATCCATGATCCTCGGATGCGACAGCAGCAGAGCCTCGAGCTCGGCCGGGGCGATCTGATAGCCCTTGTACTTGATCAGCTCCTTCAGCCGATCGACGATCGAGAAGTACCCGCTGACGTGGTGCACGCCGATGTCGCCGGTGTGGAGGAAGCCGTCGGCATCCAGGGTCTCCGCCGTCGCGTCGGGGCGGTTCAGGTAACCGAGCATGACGTTCGGGCCGCGGACCCAGATCTCACCCGGCGCGGTGAGACCGTCGTCGCCGTGCGCCTCGATCTCGGCACCCGTCTCGGGGTCGATCAGTTTCGCATCGGTGTTCGGGATGAGCACCCCCACCGAGCTCGCGGGCATGTCGACGCGGTCCTCGGGGACGGCGTGCGACACGGGGCTGAGCTCGCTCATGCCGTATCCCTGCAGGATGCGGGCGCTCATGCGGCGGGCGGCGGCCTCGGCGGTCTCGCCGTCGAGAGGGGCAGCCCCCGAGAAGACGGTGCGGACGGACGAGGTGTCGAAGTCGTCGACCACCGGGTGCTTGGCGAGGGCGACCGCGATCGGCGGGGCGATGAAGAGGAACGTGCAGCGATACTCCTGGATGTTCCGGAGGAACTCGACTAGATCGAACCGCGGCATCGTCACGAGGCTCGCCCGCTGACGCAGCGCCAGATTGAGCAGCACCGTCATGCCGTAGATGTGGAAGAACGGCAGGACCGCGAGCACGCGGTCGTCTCGCTGCAGCTCGATGACGACCCGACACTGGTGGACGTTCGCGACGAGGTTGCGGTGCGTCAGCATGACGCCCTTCGGGTTCCCCGTCGTGCCCGACGAGTACGGCAGCACCGCCACGTGCGTCGAGGGGTCGAAGGCGACGTCGGGCGGGGTGCGCCCCTCCGCGAGCATGCTTCGCAGGTCGGGGTGTCCCTCGGCTCCGTCGAGCACGATCACCCGGTCGTCGGGGATACCTGCCGCCCGCGCGGCCTCGGCCGCCGGCCCGAGCAGCGGCGACACCGTCACGAGCCAGGTGGCCGCGGCATCCTGGATCTGGTTCTCGATCTCGTGCGCCGTGTAGAGGGAGTTGATCGTCGTGACGATCGCGCCCAGCCGCAGGATGCCGTGGAACACCGTCGCGAACGCCGGGACGTTCGGGCAGAGCAGGGCCACCACGGTCTCGGTGTCGACACCGCGGGCGGCCAGCGCTCCCGCGAAGGCGTCGACCTGGGCGCGGAGCGAGCGGTACGTGGTCTCGGCTCCCGTCGCCGGGTCGATCAGGGCGACCCGATCGAGATCGGCCTCGACGAGCGAACCGAACAGGTCGTCGTAGATGCTCTCGTCGGGGATGTCGACGGGCGGGTACGGGCTCTGGAACACGGGCTTCTCCTTCGAAACCGGGCGGCGTGCGCCCATCCTGGCACCGACGAGACGCGGTGTCACGGATGCCGATACCGAGAATCGCCCTAGGACGTGAGCAGGCGGATGGCCACCCCGCCCGCGGCGCCGATGATCACCACCGCCCACGCGGGCACGCGGAATCGCGTGAGCAGCACGAATCCGAGCAGTGCCAGCAGGAACGACGCGGGCCCGGTCACCGCGGTCGTGAAAACCGGCGTGTAGAGAGCCGCGCCCAGGATGCCGACGACCGCGGCGTTCGCCCCGCGCATCGCCGAGCGGACGAGCGGCCTCTCACGCACGGCGTCCCAGAACGGCAGCACTCCCACCAGCACGAGGAAGCCGGGAAGGAAGATGGCCGCCAGCGCGATCGCGGCACCCGCGATCCCGCCGGGGCCGACGGTGCTCACCGCACCGAGGAACGCGGCGAAGGTGAAGAGGGGGCCGGGCACGGCCTGCGCAGCCCCGTAACCGGCGAGGAACGTCTCGGGCGAGACCCACCCCGTCTGCACGACCTCCGCCTGCAGCAGCGGGAGCACGACGTGACCGCCGCCGAAGACGAGGGCACCGGAGCGGAAGAAGGCGTCGGCGAGAGCGAGAGCGCCCGAGCCGCTGACGGCGGCGAGCGCGGGGAGGCCGATCAGTCCCACGCCCGCGAGCACGAGGCATCCGATCGCGATCCCCCGGGGCACCCCGAACGGGGGCAGCGGTGCGGATGCGGCCTCGGCCACACCCCGCAGCAGCACCAGACCGGCGGCCACGCCGACGGCGAGTGCCCCCAACTGACCGACCGCTCCCGGGGCGAGCAGGGCGAGCGCCGCCGCCGCGACGGCGATACCCGCGCGGGTCGCATCGGGGGTGAGGGTTCGCGCCATCCCCCACACGGCCTGCGCGACGATCGCGACGGCGATGATCGTGAGCCCCTCGAGCACTCCGGCGCCGACGGTGCCGCCGAAGAGCGCGGCCCCGCCGGCGAACGCGACGAGGAGCACCGCTGAGGGGAGGGTGAACGCGACGAAGGCAGCGAACGCGCCGAGGAACCCCGCGCGCTGCAGCCCCATCGCGAAGCCGACCTGACTCGACGCCGGCCCCGGGAGGAACTGGCACAGCGCGACGAGATCGGCGTAGGCGCGATCGTCCATCCATCTGCGGCGGACGACGAGATCGTCACGGAAGTACCCGAGATGCGCGACGGGGCCGCCGAACGAGGTCAGGCCCAGGCGGAGGAACGCCCGGAAAACCTCCCACGGGCTCCCGGTTCTGTTCATCGGTCCGTCCTATCGACCCCGGGAGAACAGCAGGTGAACCGTCAGCAGGTGAATATCAGCGGAGCGGCTCGGCGAGCAGCGCGTCGACGAGCCGCAGCGTGGCGGTCGTCCGCTCCTGGTCCGCGCGGATGTCGGCGCCGCCGATCGCGTCGCGGAAGCGTTCGACCTCGCCGACCATGACGTTCTCGTGAGCCTCGACGCGGACGACCTCGACGTCTCCCCCGCGCGGCGTCACCTCGAGGACCCGCGGGGCGTCGATCGCGTCGATCCGCAGCGAGGCGCCCTCGCCCTGGATCTCGCTCGACAGGGCGGTGTCGGTGATCTTCGACCACGCGATGTCGGCGACGAATCCGTCGTAGGCGGCCAGGGCGCTCCCGAGCCCGTCGGTCCCCGAGGCGATGCCGATCCGGACGCCCTGCACCGCCCGCGGAACGCCGAAGAGCTGGACGAGCGCGTGCAGGGGGTACACACCGAGGTCGCGCAGTGCGCTGCCACCGAGGGCCGGGTCGAAGATGTTCGTCTGCTCGCCCGCGAGCACATGGTCGTAGCGCGCGGAGCGCTTCTCGTAACGCAGCGAGACCCGGCGCACCGTCCCGAGCCGCGGCAGCAGATCCGCGACCGCGGCAAGACCCGGGTCGTAGGCGCTCCGCATCGCCTCCAACAGCACCACACCGCGAGCGGCGGCACGCCCGACCAGTTCCTCCCACTGCGGCGCGGTGAGCGTCGCCGGCTTCTCGACGAGCACCGGGATGCCGGCATCCAGAACCGTCTGCGCTTGAGCGACGTGCGCGGAGTTCGGGCTCGCGAGGTACACCGCGTCGACGTCGCCGGCGTCGAGGAGACCCTCGAGCCCGAGCGCGATCCCGGGGGCACCGATCTTCTCGGCGAAGGCGCGTGCGCGCTCCTCGTCGCGCGAGGCGACGCGACATACCTCGACCCCGTCGACGACGCCGACGGCCTCGGCGAAGCGTTCGGAGATGCTGCTGGTACCGACGATGCCGATGCGGATCATTCCTCCATCATCGCCGTTCACCCCCGACCGATTCGGCAGGACCGTCCGGGGTGTGCGCAAAACGTCCCGCTAGGATCGCGTTGATCGCCGCCGATCGCACCCGACCCGAGGGATCATGACCACGACACGCGCCCAGCATCGTCGCCGCACCACGCGTCGCACGCGCCTTCGCCGAACCCTCGTCGCCACGACGGCGATCGTGCTGATCGCGGGCGGAGTGACCGCCTTCGCCCTGACCCGCGGAGCATCGACCCCCACCGCGGACGGCACGACCGCACCCGCGGTCGAAGACACCCCGACGCCGACCCCCACGCCGAAGACGGCCTCGGAGCAGCTCCTCGCGACGACCGCCGACCCGAAAGCGTGCGCGGTGTCGTTCGCGGGCGACGGGATCGCGCTCGCCCCGCAGCTCCAGACGCAGGACGCGCTGTACACGGGCCTGCCCCTCCCCCAGGCCGATGGTCGCGTGTTCGCCGGCTGGTACGAGTCCGCCGCGGATGCGGCCGCCATGACGCTTTCCGCCCGGGTCAACGGTTCCGATCTCGTCACGTGCACGGCGCAGGAGAAGACGCTGCACGCCGGCTGGACGACGCCCGACGCGAACGCGGCGGAGGATGCCAGCATCCCGATCCTGATGTACCACCAGTTCACGACGAAGCCCGAGGGCGAAGACAACTGGCTGCGCCTCAACTACGCCTACATCGGTGACTTCGATGCCCAGATGGCCTACATCCAGGAGGGCGGCTTCTACCTGCCCACCTGGGACGAACTCAGCGCCTTCATCGACGGCAAGGTGTTCCTGCCGAAGCACTCCGTGATCATCACCGACGACGACGCCGACAGCACATGGCTCGAACTCGCCGCCCCCGTCGTCGACAAGCGCAACCTGCTCACGACCTCGTTCGTCATCACCTCGGCCCGCACCGAACCCACACCGAACCGCTTCGTGCTCCAGCGTTCGCACACGCACGACATGCACCGCGCGGGCGAGAACGGCAAGGGGCGGATGGTGAACGACGACGCCGACACGATCGCCGCCGACCTCGAGCAGTCCGCGACGATCCTCGGCGCGAAAGAGGTCGTCGCCTACCCGTTCGGGCACTACAACGACACGACCAAAGAGGGAGTGCGCAAAGCCGGCTTCGAGCTGGGGCGCACCATCGAGCACGGCTACGTGCGCATCGGCACCGACAAGCTCGCTCTTCCGGTCATCCGGATGAACTACGGGATGACCGTCGACGACTTGAAGGATGCCATCGGCTGATCGGGCGAGGGGCGCACCCTATCGGGGACGAACAGGGGTGAACACCTGCTACCTCCCAGGTAACTGATCCACAATACCAAGTTGAGCACGCGTCGGCCGGTCTACGCTGTGTACTTCTGGCTTCCCTTCCGAAACGCGAGAGCCCATGATCCTTTCCGTCATCGTTCCGACCTTCAACGAAGGTCCGAACGTCGCCGAACTCGTTCGACGTACGGCGGCAGCGCTCCCGGGTCGCGACATCGAGATCATCTTCGTCGACGACTCCACCGACGACACCCCCGAGATCATCCGCGGTGTCGCGCAGAACGCTCCGGTCCCGGTCCGCCTGATCCATCGCGACGCACCGCAGGGCGGGCTCGGCGGGGCGGTCGTCGAAGGCATCAAGGCTGCGGCATCCGATTTCTGTGTCGTCATGGACGGCGACCTGCAGCACCCGCCGGAGGTCATCGCCGATCTGCTCGCGCGCGCCGAGATGGGCGACGCCGAGGTGGTCGTCGCCTCGCGCTACGTCGACGGGGGTACCTCCGACGGCCTCGCGAACGCCGTGCGCACGATGGTCTCGCGTGCGTCGACGATGCTCACCAAGGCGATGTTCCCGAAGAAGCTGCACAACTGCTCCGACCCGATGACGGGCTTCTTCCTCATCGACCGTCGCTCGCTCGACATCGACGAGCTGCGTCCGCGCGGCTTCAAGATCCTGCTCGAGATCCTCGCGCGCAAGCAGATGCGCGTCGCCGAGGTGCCGTTCGATTTCGCTCCCCGGTTCGCCGGCGAGAGCAAGGCCTCGTTCAGCCAGGGCATGCGCTTCCTGACGCAGCTCACCATGCTCCGCTTCGGTCGCATGTCGGCCTTCGCCGTCGTCGGCGGCCTGGGCGCCGTGGCGAACCTGGCGATCATGTGGGGACTGCAGACCTTCGGCGTGCAGTACCTCGTCGCCGCGGTCATCGCGAGCGTGCTGACCATCATCGCCAACTTCATCGCGCTCGAGTACCTCGTCTTCGCCGACATGCGCGAGGAGTCGGGGCTCATGCGGCACCGCTTCATCAAGTCGTTCACGTTCAACGGCATCGAGGCGATCGTGCGCATCCCGGTCATCTGGCTGCTCGTCAACGAGGCGCACATCCAGAGCGTGCTCGCGGCGGCACTCACGCTCATCGCGGCGTTCATCATCCGCTTCGTGTTCCACGCCCTCGTCGTGTACGCACCGAAGAAGGCTCAGGCGGCGCCCGCCGTGGCCGCGGTGCGCGAACCCCTCGAGGACGAACTCGCGGCCTGACCCGCCGGCCGCCTGCGGACCTGCTCTCCGGCGTACCCTGGAGACATGTCCTCTGACGCTCCCATCCGCATGTTCGGTGCCGACTGGTGCCGCGATTGCATCCGCACGAAGAAGCAGCTCGACGACCTCGGCATCGCGTACGAGTACGTCGACCTGGTCGCCGACCCCGCCGCCGCCGACGTGGCGAAGGAGATCTCGGGCCGCACCAGCATCCCCGTCGTGGTGTACCCCGACTCGAGCCACCACGTCGAGCCCAGCAACGCCGACGTCGAGGCGAAGCTGCGCGAACTGTCGCTGATCTGACCCCTTGTCGTCCGACCCCTTGTCGACCGACCTGACGGCCGCCTTCGCGGCGGAGGCGACGGCTCTCGACGCCGGTGATCCGCTCGCGCATCATCGCGACGCGTTCGTCGGCGCCGAGACGTCGCTGATCTACTTCGACGGCAACTCCCTCGGGCGCCCTCCGCGGGCGACCGGGGAGCGCCTCGCGCGATTCGTCGAAGACGAGTGGGGCGGCCGCCTCATCCGCGGCTGGGACGAGTCCTGGATGCAGCTGCCGTTCGAGATCGGCGACCGCATCGGCGCCGTCGCGCTGGGCGCCGCGGCGGGGCAGACCGTCATCGGCGACTCGACGACGGTGCTCCTCTACAAGCTCCTGCGCGCCGCCCTCGACGAGCGCATGGCTGCGGATCCGGATCGCGTCGAGATCGTCGTCGGGCGCGACGACTTCCCGACCGATCGGTACCTGGTCGAGGGCATCGCCGCCGAACGCGGGGCGCGCGTCGTGTGGGTCGAGGTCGACACGTCGCGCGGCGTCGAGCCGGCACTCCTCCGCGCGGTCGTGGGTCCTCACACGGCGGTGGTGCTCCTCAGCCACGTCTCGTACCGCTCCGGGTTCCTCGCCGACGGGGCCGAGTTGACGCGCATCGCCCAGGACGCCGGAGCCCTCGTGCTCTGGGACCTGTGCCACTCCGCGGGTTCGGTGCCGGTCGAACTCGACACGTGGGGCGCCGATCTCGCGGTCGGGTGCACCTACAAGTACCTCAACGGCGGACCCGGGTCCCCCGCCTTCGCCTACGTCGCCGCGCGCCACCACGACACCCTCACCCAGCCCGTGCAGGGGTGGATGGGCGCGGCCGACGTCTTCTCGATGGGCCCCGACTACCGGCCCGCGACGGGGATGCGCCGCTTCCTCTCGGGGACGCCGCCGATCCTCGGCATGATCGCGATGCAGGACACGCTCGACCTCCTCGAAACGGCCGGGATCGCCGCCGTGCGTGAGAAGTCCGTCGCGCTCACCGAGTTCGCCCTGCGCGTGAGCGACGGCATCCTGTCTCCCCTCGACGTGCGTGTCGCCTCACCTCGGGACGCGGCGGAGCGCGGGGGGCACGTGACGCTCTCCCACCCGGCGATGCGCGCGGTGACCGCCCGTCTGTGGACGCAGGACGTCCTGCCCGACTACCGCGACCCGGGGGGACTTCGCATCGGCCTGTCGCCGCTGTCGACGAGCTTCGCCGAGGTGCTCACGGGCCTCGAGGCGGTCGCCGAGGCGTTACGCGCCAAGGCCTGAGCCCCGCCGCGCTGCGCGCTCCCGCGCCCTCGCGCTCCCGCCCTCGCTCGGCGTTGAGTGTCCAAAACACCCGGACGATTTTCGGAGCCGTCCGGGTGTTTTGGACACTCAACGGGGTGCGGGGCCGCAGGGACGGGCGCGCAGGGAACGAGGCCGCGGAAACGGGCGCGCGGGGACGGGGCCGCAGGGACGGGCGCTCGGTCAGCGCGCGTCGACGTGGTCGCGCAGAACGGAACCGGCGGCCGCGACCGCGCCCGCATCGCGCTGGTTCGCCGAGACCGCGACGACCAGGTTCGTGCGGCCGAGGGCGCGCGCGTGGTCACGCACGCCGTCGAGGTAGCGGTCGAGAAGCCGGCCGTAGCCGCGCCCCGAGAGCACGAGCCGGTCGAGGTCGAGCACGTCGGCGAACGCGACCACTCCCCGACTGAAAGCGGCCACCGCATCGTCGATCGCCCGAGCGGCGCGGGGGTCGGTGCCCGCCCGCGCGGCGATGCGATCGGCAGTCAGTCTGGTGCCGGCTTCGTCGTGGTACCTCTTCACGATCGCGTCGGTCGCGCCCACGACGGCGAGGCAGCCCCGTTGCCCACAGCGGCACAGGGGGCCGGCCGGATCGATGGGAAGATGCCGGATGTCACCCGCTCGACCGCGCGATCCGCGGACGAGACGCCCGTCGACGACGATCCCCGCACCCAGCTCCCCGTCGAGGTGGATCACCGCCAGGGCGCGAGATTCGGCCGCCGCACCCGTCCACACTTCACCGGCGGCGGACAGGAGTGCGGCGCTCTCGAGCCGGACGTCCAGGCCCGTCGCCGCCTCCAGCGCGGAGCGGAGGGGGAACCCCTCCAACGTAGCGAGGCCGGGCGTATCGACGATCGCTCCCGCGTCGTCGTGTGGCCCGGGCACGGCGACGCACAGACCCTCGACGAGTCCGTCGCCCAGCGATGTCGCCGTGAGCAGCTCGGTGACGGCCGACGTCACGGAGGTGACGATGTCGTTCGGGTCGGCGTCCGCCGCGCCGGCCACGCCGATGCGGCCGACGACGGCACCCCAGAGGTTGGCCACGACGACCTGCACCGATTCAGGGCCGAGCTGCACCCCGAGGCCGTAGCGCGTCGTCGGGTTGACGTCGAGCAGCTCGCGTCGCTTCCCCCCGGTGGACTCGCTGTGACCCACCGACATGACGAGCCTCTGGTCGATCAGGTGGCGCACGGCGTTCGTCATCGTCGCGGGGGTGAGGCCCGTCGCGGCGGCGAGCTCGATGCGGCTGATCGGCCCGCGCGTGCGGATGACGTCGAGCACCAGCGATGGCGTGGAGACGCCGGTCGTCTCTCCCGGCATACTTTCTCTCACCCGCTTAATTTAGTAGGTTGAATAACACCCGTGACCGTTCTGATACTACCGCCCACCCGGATCCGAGTGGGCGGACGGCGGGCCTCTCCCGGAAGGAACACCGACGCTGATGTACCACCCCCTCGACGAAGGCTGGACCCTGACCCTCCTGCGCGGAGACCGCCCGGATGCCTACGCGGCCCTCGACGACGGCATCCCGGCGACCGTTCCCGGGGTCGTGCACACCGACCTCCTCGCCGCCGGCCTGATGGCCGATCCCTTCCCGGGTGCGCAGGAGGCCGAGCTCGCGTGGATCGGAGAATCGGACTGGCGTTACCGATCGACGTTCTCGTGGCACCCCACCCTCGATGACGCGCACGTCGACCTCGTCGCCGAGGGACTCGACACCGTCGCGACCGTCCGCATCAACGACGTGGTCGTGCTCGAGACGGTGAATCAGCACCGCAGCTACCGCACCGACCTCGCCGCGGTGCTGCGCGAGGGGGAGAACAGCGTCGAGATCGACTTCCGCTCCCCCGTCCGGTACGCCCGTGAGCGCGAGGAGGTGCTCGGGGAACGCCCCCACTCGTACGCGCACCCGTTCAACACCATCCGCAAGAGCGCCTGCAACTTCGGCTGGGACTGGGGTCCCGACTTCGCCACCGCCGGCATCTGGCGACCCCTCGGCCTGCAGGAGTGGGCGCACGTGCGCATCGCGGCGGTGCGCCCGGTGGTCGACATCGTCAACGGCATCCCGCACCTCACCGCGCATGTCGACCTCGAGTGGCAGGGCGACGACGAGGAGCCGGTCACGGTCGAGATCGAGGTCGCGGGAGCCTCCGCGCGAGTCGAGGCACGGCCGGGTCAGCCCGTCGTGATCGACCTCGATGTCCCGGATGCCGAGCCCTGGTGGCCGCGCGGCTACGGCGAGGCGAGGCTCTACGACCTCGCCGTGCGGGTGGGCGACGGTGTCGACGAGGCGACCCGCTGGTCGCGGGCGATCGGATTCCGCCGTGTCGAAGTCGACATCGCGCCCGACGAGCAGGGCAGCCCCTTCTCGGTGCGCATCAACGGCCGGGACGTCTATGTGCACGGGGCCAACTGGATTCCCGACGACGTCTTCGTCACCCGCATCACGCCCGAGAGCCTCGCGGCCTCGATCACGGATGCCACGGACGCGGGCCTCAACCTGCTGCGCGTGTGGGGCGGCGGCCTCTACGAGAGCGACGACTTCTACGACATCTGCGACCGCGAGGGCGTCCTCGTCTGGCAGGACTTCCTGCTGGCGTGCGCCGCCTACTCCGAGGATGCCGAGCTGTGGGACGAGTTCGAGGCGGAGGCGCGCGAGGCCGTCACGCGTCTGACGAGCCACCCGAGCCTCGTCATCTGGAACGGCGGCAACGAGAACATCTGGGGCTACGTCGATTGGAAATGGCGCTCTCGCTTGAACGGGCGCACGTGGGGTGAGGGCTACTACCGCGACCTCTTCCCCCGCATCGTCTCCGAGCTCGCACCGACGACCTTCTACTCGGACGGGAGCCCCTTCTCGTTCAGCTCGTACGTCCACCCCAACGACGACTCCCACGGAACGATGCACATCTGGGACGTCTGGAACACGCGCGACTACGACGGCTACCGCGCCTACCACCCCCGGTTCGTCTCGGAGTTCGGCTTCCAGGGCCCACCCGCGTTCTCGACGCTCGAGAGCGTCGTTCGCGACGAGCCCCGCAGTCCCTTCGGCCGTGAGATGCTCGCGCACCAGAAGGCGAACGAGGGCAATGACAAGCTCGAGCGGGGCCTGGGCACGCACCTGCCGGCGCCCGGCGACTACGCCGACTGGCACTGGACGATGCAGCTGAACCAGGCCCGGGCGGTCTCCTTCGGCATCGAGTGGTTCCGCTCGCTGTTCCCCCTGAACCGCGGGTGGATCGTGTGGCAGCTCAACGACTGCTGGCCGGTCGTGTCGTGGGCCGCGGTCGACAGCCACCGTCACCGCAAGCCCCTCTGGTACGAGCTGCGACGCGTCTCTGCCCCGCGACTCCTGACGATCCAGCCCGTGCTCGACGGCGACGGCCTGCGCGTGACCCTCCACAACGACAGCGACGAGGCGATCACCGGCCGTGTCGAGCTGCGCCGCGAGGGCCTCGATGGCACCGTCCTGGCATCCCTCGCTCTCGACCTCGAGGTGGCGGCGCGCTCGGCCTGGACGGCTCCGATCGACGCGTCGCTGGCCGTGGCCGGCGACCCGTCGCGCGAAGTCCTCGTCGCCGAGTCGTCCTCGGGAGAGCGCGGTCTGCACTACTTCGCGGAGGACACCGCCCTCGCCCTCGTCGACGCGACGGCGGTGGACGCGCGCGCCGTGGCGGACGGCTACGAGGTCACGCTGACCGCGCAGACGCTGGTGAAGGATGCAACGCTCCTCGTGGACCTCGTGGATCCCGCCGCGCGCGTGGATTCGGGCATGGTGACCCTGACCGCCGGGGAACGACATGTCTTCCGGGTGAGCGGTCCCGCGGGGATCGACCCCGCGGCCTTCGCGCGCGCCGGCGTCCTGCGCAGCGCGAACGACCTGGTCGCCCGCGCGCTCGTGAGATAGGCGATACTGGCGACGATGATGGTCGAGCCCGCACCCCCCTCCGCTCTGCGGCGCTCCGTCGGCCTGGTGCTCCGGCGCCCCGTGCGTCAGCTCGGCGTCGAGGCCTTCTACAGCGACTTCATGAGCGGGCTCGAGGAGGTGCTCACCGAGCACCGTCGCCCCTTCGTCCTGCAGGTGGTGCCCGACCTCGACGAGGAGCTCGACGCGTATCAGCGCTGGGCGCAGTCGGGTCGGGTCGCGGGGGTCGTGCTGGTCGACATCCTCGAGCAGCACGACCCCCGGCTCGAGCTCGCCGACCGTCTCGGGTTCGCGAGCGTCGCCCTCGCTCACCCCAACGACGCTCCCGACCACGCGGTCGTGTGGGTCGACGAGGAGGCGCCGATGCAGACCGCGGTCGACTATCTGCGAGAGCTCGGGCACACGCGAATCGGGCGCGTCTCGGGCCCCGACTCGCTCGCGCACACGCGGCGGCGCACGGACGCGTTCGAGTCCGCCGCGGCTCGACTGGGGCTCGACGCGCGTATCGAGGTGGCCGACTTCAGCGGCGCCGGGGGCGTCGCGGCGGTGGACCGCTTGCTCGCGGCGCCCGCCGCACCGACCGCCATCGTCTTCGACAACGACGTGATGGCCGCGGCTGCGGCGTCCGAGCTCGCCGCACGCGGAGTGGACGTGCCCGGCGACCTGTCACTCCTGGCCTGGGACGACTCGGTGCTGTGCCGATCGACCGTGCCGCCGCTCAGCGCGATGGCCCGCGACGTCGCCGCTCTCGGCGAGCGGGCGGGAACGGCGATTCTGCAGGCACTCGGCCACGACGCCCACCCGGTGATGACCGCCCCTTCGCCCGAGCTGATCGTGCGGGCTTCGACGGCTCCCGCGCGCTGAAGCCGGAACGACGGACGGGCGGCACGGCATCCACTGCCGCACCGCCCGTCCGTCGTCGACGTCTTTATCGTCGTCCGGTCAGGACGCCTTGTAGGCCTCGTCCATGTTCTCCAGCACCGTCGCACCGGTGATCTCGCCGTTGTAGAACCGCTGCATGTCGACGAGCAGGCCGTCCTGGACGGCCGTGGAGGGCCACACCTGGTCGGGGTAGTACTGCGTGGTCAGGCCCGCAGAACGAGCGGTCTCGACGGCCTCGAGGACCGGGCTGAGCTCGCGCTCGTCGGACGGGAGGGCGGGCATGCTCCCGGACACCTCGGCCCAGAGCTTCTGACCGGCCGGCGACGCCACGTAGGCGAGGAACTTCTGAGCGAGCTCGGGGTTCTTCGCCTTCGCGTTGATCGCGAAGGAGACGCCCACGCCCGTCGGGTAGTACTGGGCGCCGACCTCGTCGGTGGCCGGCAGCGGGGCCATCGAGAAGGTCGCACCGTCTGCCGCGTACTGCTCGGCGGCCGAGATCGCTTGGCTGACCTGGACAGCGCCCAGGGCGTCGCCCTGGCCGAGCAGGGTCATCTGCGCGTCGTAGCTGGTGCCGTTGGGACCGGGGTTGAAGCACCCGGCATCCATCATCTGCTTCGTCTTGTCGAGCGCGTCGCTCCACTTGGAATCGGAGAAGGTGGCCGAGCCGTCGGCCTGCTCCTCGGAGAAGCCAGGGTTGGGGCCGTAGACCAGTGTCGCCGTCAGCGCGTAGGGGATGAGCTGCGTCGTCCATGCGTCCTTGTTGCCGAGGGCGTAGGCGACCTTGCCGTTGGCCGCGGCTGTCTTGCACAGGTCGAGCACCTGCGTCCACGTCTGCGGAATCGAGGCGCCGACGGCCGCGAGCGCCTGATCGTTGTAGAGCGCACCGATCGCACCCAGGTTCGACGGGAGCGCGTAGAGCTTGTCGTCCAGGCTGCTGACGTACCGGACGTTGTCGGGGACATCGGCGGCCCAGGGCTGGTCATCCAGTTCTGCGACGAGGCCGTCGGTGGCGACCTTCCAGGTCGCCATGGTGCCCCCACCTCCGGCCCAGACCTTGAACACGTCGGGTGCCGTTCCTCCGGACAGGCGCGTGCGCAGCTGCTGGATGTAGGAGGCGTCCGACTCGATGAACTCCGCCTTGACCGAGACGCCGGGGTTGGCGGCTTCGAACCCGTCGATGAGTTTCTGCGTCGTCTCCTCGCTGCCGGATGCGAAGGTGAGGACGTTCGCGTCCTCGGCGCCTCCACCCACGGCGGTCGAGCATCCGCTCAACACGAGAGCGGTGGCGCCCGCGAGGGCGGCGACGGCGAGAGCACTGCGGTGTGTTTTCATGTCATCTCCTTGATGCGCCGGGGCTGGAAGCCCCGGATCTGCGCGTCGGCTCAGCCTTTGAGCCCGCCCGCGAAGCCTTTGATGATGTATTTCTGGAGCGCGAAGTAGAGCACCAGCACGGGGATCGTGGTGATGACCAGCCCCGCGAACACCAGGGGCCACTGCGCGACGTACTGCCCGACGAAGTTGTAGATCGCCACGGGAGCGGTGGTGTTGCCGCTGCCGGAGAGGTATAGCAGCGGGTTGAAGAACTCGTTCCAGACCGACACCGAGTTCAGGATCACGACCGTGCCGGTGACCGCTCGCAGCATCGGGAAGACCACACTTACGAAGGCACGCACGGGTCCGCAGCCGTCCAGCAGCGCGGCCTCTTCGTAGTCGCGCGGCATCTCCCGCAGGAACGTCGTGTACAGGAAGATCGAGAACGGCAGCTGGCCGCCGATGTTGATGAGGATGAGCGCGGGCAGACCGCCCAGCAGACCGAGGTCGCGCATCGTGGTGTACAGGGGCAGCAGCGCGAGCTGACCGGGCAGGAGCAGGCCCCCGAGGAAGCCGTAGAACGCGAACCGCGACCACCGTCGCCCCACCCGCGCGAGCGGGTAGGCGGCGAACGCCGAGATCACGGTGACGCCGAGCACGCTCGCCACCGACACGATCACGCTGTTGACGAGCGCCGGCCCCAGGGCGCCCTGCGTCCAGGCCTGGGCGAAGTTGTCGAACGTCGGCGGCCACGACGGCGCGAGGGCGCCGGCGCGCGACTCCGCGGGGCGGAACGCGACGTTCAGCAGGGCGGCGATGGGGATGAGGTAGACCAGCGCCACCGCGATCAGGACGGTCTCGCGCACTCCCGTGCGCCAGGTGTAACGATTCACGCGTCCGCCTTCCGAAGGGTGAGGCGGTACTGCACGCCCGCGAGCACCGCGATGAGCAGTGTCATGAGAACGGCGAGCGCGATCGATCCCGGGTAGTCGCCGGTGGTGAAGGCGCTCTTGTAGATGGTCGTGGAGAGGGTCTCGGTCGCGATGCCCGGTCCCCCGCCGGTCATGGCGACGACCTGGTCGAACTGTTTGAGGCCGCCGATGAGCGACAGCATCACGTTGATGACGACCGCACCGTTGAGCAGGGGAAGGATGACGCTGACGAACCGGCGCCACGGCCCCGCGCCGTCGATCGTCGCCGCCTCGAGGACCTCCTCCGGAATCGCCTGCAACCCGGCGAGGAAGATGACCATCGAGTATCCCGAGAACTGCCAGACGATCTCGGCGCTGACGGCCAGCAGAGCGGTCTGCGGGTCACCGAGCCAGTCGCGCTGCAGCGCCGAGAGACCGACCGCTCCGAGGAACTCGTTCAGCGCGCCCGACGGCGCGAGGAGGTAGCTCCAGATGTAGCCGGCCACGAGCGGGGTCAACACGACCGGCGCGAAGAAGACGACTTTCAGGATGCCGCGGGTCTTGACGAGCGAGTTCAGTCCGAGGGCGAGCGCGAGACCGACGAGGTTCTGCACCACGGTGACGACGAACGCCAGGATGAGGGTGTTGGTCAGGGCGGTGAGACCGCGCCGACCTTCGAGGACGGCGACGAAGTTCTCGAGACCGACGAACGACCAGTCCGGCGAGACGCCGTTCCAGTCGGTGACCGAGAAGAACGCACCGGTGAGACTCGGCCAGACCACGATCAGCGCGTAGACGGCGAGCGCCGGGAGCAGGAACCACCAGGGTGCGCGGACCCCGATGCCACGTCCTCGAGTTCTCGGCGCGGAGGGCGTCGAGGCGGTCTGCCGCGTGGCAGGCGGTGCCGTCGTCACGGTCATCGGGATCGTCCCGTCATTGCGTCCTCCTCGAGCTCCCTTGCTGGGCCGGACCGACGTTAGCAACTGTGCGACACTAATTACAAGCCGTTAATAAAGGACATGAAAAAAGGACTGCCATGACGACGACGCGACGACGCGTGGTGATCAGCACCGACGCGGCGAACGAGGCCGACGATCAGTTCGCGATCGTCCACGCCCTCCTCTCCCCTGTTCTCGACATCGTCGGGATCGCCCCCGCCCATTTCGGCGCCCCGGGCTCGATGCAGAAGAGCCGAGCCGAGGTCGACCGCCTGTTGGCCCTGCTGAACGACCCGGATGTGGTCGTCCGCGACGGTGCCGACCGCGCGCTCGACGACGAGACCACGGCCCGACCGTCGGCGGCATCCGATCTCCTGCTCAGCGCGAGCCTCGAGGGTCCGCTGACCGTCTGCGTCCTCGGGCCGCTCACCGACGTCGCCTCAGCCCTGCTGATCGATCCCGAGTTCGCACGACGCGACGTCACGGTCATCTGGATCGGCGGACCCCCGTACGACGGCATCGAGGCGGTGTACGGACCGGAATACAACCTCAACAACGACATCGCGTCGGCCAATGTCGTCTTCGACTCCGAGATCGACCTCTGGCAGATCCCGATGCCGGTGTACACGCACGTCGGCGTCGGCCAGGCCGAGCTCGACCGTCGGGTGCGGCCGTGCGGCGAGATCGGTGCCTACCTCGCACAGACGGTGCAGGACTACAACGAGAGCAAGCCGGGGTACGCGGCCGACTTCCGCTCGCTCGGCGACTCCCCCGCGATCGCCGTGGCCCTCAACCCGTTCGGAGCGGTCTGGCGTCGGCGCCCGCGCCCGCGATTCACGGCCGATGCGCTCATGACCGACGGGCCGGGCACGGGCCCCGACGTCCGGGTCTGCGAACAGGTCGACACGCGATACCTGCTCGAGGACTTCTTCGCGAAACTCTCTGCGCACGCCGGATCGGCGTGACGCTCACGGCCGATCCCGACGCCTCTCGTCGGAGGGTCTCGACACCCGGGGCTAGCCTCGACAGGTGATCGATCCCCTCATCCTCGTCGTGGCCGGGGTCGTGGTCGTGGCCCTCGTGACGGTGATCGCCCCCAAGTTCAACGTGGCGGGGCCGCTCGTCCTCATGGCCCTAGGCCTCGGCGTGAGCCTGCTTCCGTTCTTCCCGCCGTTCTCGCTCGATCCCGAGGTCATCCTCGTCGGGGTCCTCCCACCGCTGCTGTACTCCGCGGCCGTGCAGCTTCCCGCCATCGAGTTCCGCCGCGACTTCGTCCCCATCGCGGGACTGTCCGTGCTGCTGGTCGTGCTCAGTTCCGTCGTGCTCGGTCTGTTCTTCTGGGCCGTGATCCCCGGCCTGGGGCTCGCTCTCGGCATCGCGCTCGGGGCGATCCTGAGCCCCACGGATGCCGTGGCGACCTCGATCGCGAAACGGCTGGGCATCGCGCCACGCGTCGTGACGATGCTCGAGGGCGAGAGCCTGCTCAACGACGCCACCGCGCTGGTGCTGCTGCGAACCGCGGTGGCGGCCGTGGCATCCGGTTTCGCGTTCGGTGACGCGATCGCCAACTTCGCGTGGGGGGTGGTGCTGGCCCTCGTCATCGGCGCGGCGATCGGCTGGGTCAACCTGCGGGTGCGGGAGCGCGTCACCAATTCGGCGGCGAACACCGCCCTGAGCTTCACGATTCCCTTCATCGCCTACCTGCCCACCGAGCACCTCGGCGGCTCGGGCCTGGTGGCGGCGGTCGTGGCGGGGATCGTGACCGGCCAGGGCGCGACCCGCCGTTTCACGCCGGAGCAGCGAATGAGCGATCGGCTCAACTGGCGCACCATCGAGCTGATCCTCGAGGGTGGCGTCTTCCTCGTCTTCGGCCTCGAGCTGAAAGACATCGTGCAGAGCAACCTGAGCGAGCACGAGGGCCTCTGGCACGGAACCTGGCTCGCCCTGTCGGCACTGGGGATCGCCCTGGTCGTGCGCGCCCTGTACGTGTCGGGGCTCATCTGGATCCAGGGTCGGCGCGGCCGGAACCTCGCGCGCCACCAGGGGCGCATCGACGAGGCGCGGGACCGCCTCGATCGGTTCGAGGAGTCGGTCCGCAACGACTCCGGCAGTCTGAGCCGGCGCGTCGACGATCCCGCCCGGACAGACCGTCGCATCGGGTGGATGCGGCTTCGCATCTCACGCACGATGGCCGACCTCGACTATTACCGCGACAGCCCCCTCGGGTGGCGACACGGCTCCATCATCGTGTGGGCGGGCATGCGCGGTGTCGTCACCCTCGCCGCCGCCCAGACACTGCCGCGCGAGGGGGTCGAAGACCGCCCCCTCCTGATCTTCGTGGCGTTCCTCGTCGCGCTCTTCAGTCTCGTCGTGCAGGGCCTGACCCTGCCGGCCGTCGTCCGCGCCGTAGGCCTCTCCGGCGACGGCGGCGAGGGGCCGACACGGGAAGAACAGCGCGCGCTCGACGCCGAACTGCGCGAGGCGTCGGCCGCAGCCCTGCAGGCGGGCAAGCTCCGACGACGCGACGGCGAAGCCTTCCCCGACGAGATCATCGAACGCGTCGGGGCACGCATCACGGAGCCGCCCGACGAGGATGTCTCGGGCCGTATGCGCGATCTGCTCGAGCTGCGCCTCGCTTCGATCGAAGCCATGCGACGGCGGCTCGCTCGCGTCGGGCGCGACGGCCGATACAGCACCGCGGCCCTGCGGCACGCTCTGGCCGAGCTCGACGCCGACCAGCTCAGCCTCGAGTTGCGATTGGACGACGGCGAGGAGGAGTGACGGAATATTCGCCAGGGCGCGGGGGCTTGTATTCATGCGCATGAAATCCGGGTGAGATCCGCGCGGACAGAATGCGGAAAGGAAATCCGATCATGAGCAGGTTCACCCACAAGGTCGCACTCATCACGGGCGCGGGGAGCGGTATCGGCGCCGAGATCGCGCGCGAGCTGGCAGCGGAGGGCGCGTCGGTGGTCGTCACCGATATCAACAAGGATGCCGCGGACGCTGTCGTCTCACAGATCCGCGACGCAGGAGGCACCGCCGAAGCATTCGCACAGAACACCGCCAAGTGGCAGGACTCCGAAGCCGCCGTGGAGTTCGCCAAGACGACCTACGGCGCGCTGCACCTGGCCGTGAACAATGCCGGTATCGGTGCCGCTGCGCAGAACATCGGAGAGTACGACATCGAAGCCTGGGACCGCGTGCGGTCCGTCGACCTGGACGGCGTCTTCTACGGTCTGCGATTCCAGCTCCCGGCGATCGTCGCGTCCGGTGGCGGAGCCGTGGTCAACATGTCCTCCGTTCTCGGATCGGTCGGCATCGCACAGAACGCGGCCTACGTCGCGAGCAAGCACGCGTTGGTCGGGCTGACGAAAGTCGCCGCTCTGGAGTACACCGCGCAGGGCGTGCGCACCAACGCGGTCGGGCCCGGCTTCATCGACACCCCCCTGGTGCGTTCGAGCCTGAGCGCCGAAGCCCTCAGCCACCTCGAGCAGGAACACGCGGCGGGGCGCCTCGGAACGGACGCCGAGGTCGCGGCGCTGACCCTGTTCCTCCTGAGCGATGCCGCGTCGTTCATCTCGGGCAGCTACCACCTGGTGGACGGCGGGTACTCCGCGCACTGACCGCGGCAGCCTCGATCCGTCCGCCGGGAAGCGCAACGGCGACATCCGGTGCGCCGCGTCGGCGAACGGATCGAGGCCGCGGTGCGGCACAATGGGAGCGGAGGTTTCCATGAGCGATCCGAGCACGACGACGACGTCACCCGCGGATGCCGCCGGGACCAGCCCCGTCCCCCTCGCACACGCGGCGGCCGAGTGCCCGAAGTGCTTCACGGAGCTGCAGAGCGACCGCGATTGGTGGCGTGCCCGTCCGGCTGGATCGCGCCTCGTGGGCTTGGTGGTGTCGCGACCGGGGATGCCGAGCGTCGTCCAGCAGCGCGACGACCTCACACGCTTCGGCGTTCCCATCGAGGGCTTCCGCCACCCGGCTCCCGAGACCCTCGAGGGATGGGCGGCGCGCCTGGACCGGTTCTTCAGCACGCTGACGCGCGGTGACGTGCTCGTCGTGACGAGCGCTCGCTCTCTCGGGGTGACGCGCGACGACGAGACGCGCGCGGTCGCCGAACTCCGTCAACGGGGCGTGATGGTGAAGGTCCTCTCGCACGGGGAGCGTCACCTGCACGATGCGACGCTGAGCACGCACGCCTGACGTCGTCGGCGTGTCTACGCCGTCGGTGTACGCCGTCAGCGTCTACGCCGGCGTGAGGGGAGGCCTTCTCGCATCGAACGCCTCACGCACGGAGGCGGTGTCGTACACGATGTGGAGGGTCTCGATGCGTCCGTCGGGCGCGAGCTCGGCGATGTCGACGACGGTGAACGGCGCTGGCGACCCGTCGGCGAGAACCCAGTCGAAACGGAACCAGAAGCTGATGACGGGCGCACCGTCGACGGCGCTCATGACGCGACGGAGCGTCAGCCGCGAGGACGCCGTGTCGGTGAACAGGTCCGGGTAGAACTCAGCGGCGGGACGCTCGCCGTAGAGCGGTGAGTGCACCCGCCCAGACGGAGTGAAAAGCGCCAACACCGCGTCGAGGTCGGATCGCTCGAGAGCAGCGAGGTATCGCTCGACGAGCGTCGACGGTGTCAGGGGCTGTGTCATGCCGGTGTCTCCTTCGTCGACGCCCGTGGGTGACGGTGGTCGGATCTCGTGATCACCTTCCCACGTAGCGGGCGAGGTGTTCGCCCGTGAGGGTGGAGCGTGCGGCGACGAGATCGGCGGGGGTGCCTTCGAAGACCACCCGTCCGCCGTCGTGGCCGGCCCCGGGTCCGAGATCGATGATCCAGTCGGCGTGCGCCATGACCGCTTGGTGGTGCTCGATCACGACGACGGTGTTGCCGGCATCCACGAGTCGATCGAGCAGACCCAGCAGGTTGTCGACGTCGGCGAGGTGCAGGCCCGTCGTCGGCTCATCGAGGACGTAGACCGCCCCGGACTTCGCCATCGAGATGGCGAGCTTGAGTCGCTGCCGCTCGCCTCCGGAGAGCGTGTTCAGCGCCTGGCCGAGCGTGAGGTAACCGAGCCCCACGTCGACGAGTCGACCGAGGACCGCGACCGCGGGCCCGGTGGTGAGGAACTCGGATGCCTCGGACACCGACATCGCCAGTACCTCGGCGATGTTCTTGCCGTGGAGCGTGTACTCGAGCACCTCGTCGGAGAAGCCGCTCCCGCCGCACAGCTCGCAGTCGGTCTCGACGGTCGATTGAAAGCCGAGCTGGGTGACGATCACGCCGAGACCCTTGCAGGCGGCGCAGGCCCCCTCAGAGTTCGCGCTGAACAGGGCGGGCTTCACACCGTTCGCCTTCGCGAAGGCGGCGCGGACCGCGTCGAGGATGCCCGTGTAGGTGGCCGGGCTGCTGCGACGCGAGCCCTTGATGGGTGTCTGGTCGACGACCACCACGTCGTCGAAAGCGGGGAGAGCGCCGTGGATGAGCGACGACTTGCCGGATCCGGCGACGCCCGTGACGACGGTGAGCACCCCGAGGGGGACGTCGACGTCGACATCGCGGAGGTTGTGCCGGGTCGCCCCGCGGATGGGGAGCGCGCTGGTGGCGGGGCGCACCGCGCTCTTGAGCTCGGCCCGATGATCGAGGAACCGGCCCGTGAGGGTGCCGGATGCGCGGAGACCGTCGACATCGCCCTCGTACTGCACGGACCCGCCCTCTCGTCCGGCGCGGGGCCCGAGGTCGACGACGTGATCGGCGATGTCGATCACCTCGGGTTTGTGCTCCACGACGAGCACCGTGTTGCCCTTGTCACGCAGCTGCAGGAGGGTCTCGTTCATGCGTTGGATGTCGTGCGGGTGAAGACCCGCCGTGGGCTCGTCGAAGACGTAGGTGATGTCGGTGAGGCTCGAGCCGAGATGGCGGATCATCTTGGTGCGCTGCGCCTCACCGCCCGACAGCGTGCCACTCGCGCGGTCGAGCGAGAGGTATCCGAGCCCGATATGGACGAACGCGTCGAGGGTGTCGCGGAGCCCCTGCACGAGCGGAGCCACCGAGGGGTCGTCGATCGTACGTACCCAGGCGGCGAGGTCGGTGATCTGCATCGCGGCGGCATCCGCGATGTTCACCCCGCCGATGCGCGAGGACCGAGCGCCCTCGTTGAGTCGGGTTCCCCCGCACGCCGGGCAGGCGATGAAGGTGACGGCGCGATCGACGAACGCGCGGATGTGCGGCTGCAGGGCGTCGCGGTCTTTCTGCAGCATGCTCTTCGTGACCTTGGGAACGAGCCCCTCGTAGGTCATGTTGGTGTTCGCGATGCGCACCTTCGTCTGCTCTTTGTAGAGCAGGTCGTGGCGTTCTTCGGCGGTGAACTCGGAGACGGGTTTGTCGCCGTCGAAGAACCCCGACTCGCTGAAGACCCGGACCATCCACCCGTCGGCCGTGTATCCGGGGACGGTGATCGCTCCCTCGTTCAATGATTTCGTCTCGTCGAGGAGCTGCGAGAGGTCGATATCGCTCACCTGACCGAGACCCTCGCAGTCGGGGCACATCCCGCCCGTGATCTCGAACGAGCGCCGCTCCTTCTGCCCCTTTCGCGCCCCGGTGGCGATCGTGACGGCACCGGCGCCCGAGATCGAGGGGACGTTGAAGGAGAAGGCCTGAGAGGAACCGACGTGAGGCTGACCGAGCCGGCTGAACAGCACGCGCAGCATGGCGTGCACGTCGGTGGCCGTGCCGACCGTCGACCGGGCGTTCGCGGCCATGCGCTCCTGGTCGACGCGGATCGTCGCGCTGAGGTTCTCGAGCGCGTCGACGTCGGGGCGGGAGAGCTGCCCCATGAACTGCTGGACGAAGGTGGGGTACGTCTCGTTGATGAGCCGCTGCGACTCGGCGGCGATCGTGCCGAAGACGAGCGACGACTTGCCCGAGCCGCTGACGCCGGTGAAGACCGTGAGCCGGCGCTTGGGAACGTCGAGGTCGACGTTCTGCAGGTTGTTCTCGCGGGCACCGCGCACGCGGATGACGTCGTGGGCGTCGGGCTCGGTCATGGGCGCCTCCTCGGGGTCGTCCCAGTGTGGCGGAGACCTCCGACATTCGCGACGGCGCCGCTCGCGCGGGCGGCTCGGCGTGGCGTCGCGCGGAGCCCCGGGGCCGCGGGGCGTACCGTCGCGCGGAGTCCGGGGCTCGCGACGCGTACCGTCACGCGGAGTCCCGGGCGAAACGCCGAGACCGCGGCATCCGGAACCGGCGTGTCGCGGCTCAAGTCCGCAGGACGGCACACCACACGCACGCCGGCACCCACGGCGACCCGGCCGTACCGGCACACGGAATCACGGCGCCGCGACGCGTACCGTCGCGCGGAGTCGCGGCGCGCGACGCGTACCGTCACGCGGAGTCCCGGGCGAAACGCCGAGACCGCGGCATCCGGAACCGGCGTGTCGCGGCTCAACTCCGCAGGACGGCACGGCACACGCACGCCGGGTCGGCGCGGCCGGGCCGATCGACGCCGCGCGGGTGCCGCGACTCGCGGCGGAGACGACGGTGCCCCCGCGGACGGATCCGCGGGGGCACCGGAAAACAGACTCAGCCCTGGGCGCGACGGTTCGTGCGCGGGTTGCGGGCGCCGACGACCATGCCGGTCGTGGGAGTGCCGGATGCCGAACGACCGGCGCCCTGCGGACGACCGGCGGAGGCACCGGTGCGCTGCGCACCAGCGCCGCCCTGACCGCGACCCGCGCCGGACCGCTGGCCGCCACGACCGCCCTGGGGAGCGCGACCCGCGGCCGGAGCGTCGGATGCCGCGGCACCCGCGCCACGACGACGACCGCCGCCGCCCTGACCACCGGAGCGACCGGCGGGCTGCTGGCCCTCGCCGCGCGCCGCGCGCTTGCGCTGCGCGTTGGCGCCCTGCGAACGTCCGCCGCCCTGGGGCTGCGCGACGACCGGCTCGGGCTTGACGTACGGGGCGACCTCGCCGACGAGGGCGACGACCTCGGGCGAGGTCGAGGTGACCTGCTGCGGGGTGGCCGAGATCTTGGCCTTGCGGAGGATGTCGAGGGTGTCGCGACGCTGCTCGGGCAGCATGATCGTGACGACGTCGCCGGCCGAACCCGCGCGGGCGGTGCGACCCGAGCGGTGCAGGTACGCCTTGTGCTCGACGGGCGGGTCGACGTGCACGACCAGCTCGACGCCGTCGACGTGCACGCCGCGGGCGGCGACGTCGGTGGCGACAAGGACCTTCGCGCGGCCGTCGCCGAAGGCGGCGAGGTTGCGGTCGCGAGCGGGCTGCGAGAGGTTGCCGTGCAGGTCGACGGCGGGGATGCCCGAGGCGGTGAGCTGCTTCGCGAGCTTCTTCGCCTGGTGCTTCGTGCGCATGAAGAGGATGCGGCGTGCCGTGCCCGAGGCGAGGGTCTGCACGAGATCCTTCTTGGCATCCGCGTCGACCGGGGCGAAGACGTGGTGGGTCATCGCGGCGACGTGCGAGTGGGCCTCGTCGACCGAGTGCAGCACCTCGTTGCGGAGGAACCGCTTGACCAGCTTGTCCACGCCGTTGTCGAGCGTCGCCGAGAAGAGCAGACGCTGGCCATCGGCGGGCGTGCGAGCCAGCAGGCGCGTGACGCCGGGGAGGAAGCCGAGGTCGGCCATGTGGTCGGCCTCGTCGAGCACCGTGATCTCGATGTCGCCGAGGTTCGCGAAGCCCTGGCCGATGAGGTCCTCGAGGCGGCCGGGGCACGCAACCAGGATGTCGACGCCCGCGTTGAGCGCGTCGACCTGGCGCTTCTGGTTGACGCCGCCGTAGACGGTGGTCGTCACGAGTTGGTACGCCGCGGCGAGGGGCTTGATGACCTCGTCGATCTGGTTGGCGAGCTCACGCGTCGGGGCGAGCACGAGCGCGCGGGGCTTGCGGCCACGGCGGCGGTCGGTGTTCGTGGCGAGGCGCGCGACGAGCGGCAGCGAGAAGGCGAGGGTCTTGCCCGAGCCGGTCTTGCCACGGCCGAGCACGTCGCGCCCGGCGAGGGTGTCGGGCAGGGTGTCGGCCTGGATCGGGAAGGGCTCGTTCTTACCCTGGGCGGCGAGAACGTCGATGAGGGGGGCGGGCACGCCGAGGTCGGCGAAAGTCTGGGACGTCATGAATACTCCTGCCGCGGCGCACGCGCACACGGCGATTCGGGATGCCGCGATGCTGCGGCTGCAAGGGGCGAAGGCGCCGGGTGGCGCATCCGTTCGCCGTGAAGGTCAAAGGCCCGAGAGAAAGGGGCCGGTGCGTTCGACGACGCTGGGAGCGAAAGCTCCGTCAACCAGTCTAGCGGGTGAGCGCACATCTCCGTCGCCCGACGGATCCGCGGGACCGGCCCCTTCCCTAGCGTCGAGGCATGGACATCTCATCGATGATCATGGGCGCGTCGATCGCCTCCGTCGCCTGGATCGCCTTCGTGCCCTGGTCGAAGCTGCGCCGCCTCAAAGAGCTCGACGCGGAGCGGGAAGACGGGTCCGCCTGAGCGACCGCGGCGTCAGGCTGCCGCGCGCCAGCACCCCGCGACGTGGTCGTCGACCATGCCGGAGGACTGCATGAGGGCGTACATCGTGGTCGGACCGACGAAGCGGAAGCCGCGCCGACGCAGCTCTTTGCTCATCGCCGTCGACTCGGGCGTCACCGGCGGCACCTCGACGAACGTCGCCGGTGGGGCGTGCTCCGCGGGGGCGAACGACCACAGCAGGGCGTCGAGCTCCCCCTCCGCCATCCCGGCCACGATCGTCGCGTTGCCGATCACGGCCTCGATCTTTCCGCGGTGGCGGATGATGCCGGCATCCTGAAGCAGCCGTTCGACGTCGTCGGGGCCGAACGCGGCGACGACCGCCGGCTCGAAGCCGTGGAACACCTCGCGGAAACGCGGGCGCTTGCGCAGGATCGTGATCCAGGACAGACCCGCCTGGAAGCCTTCGAGGCTCATCTTCTCGAACAGCGGACGGTCGCCGCGCAGCTCGGTGCCCCACTCTTCGTCGTGATACCGGCGGTACTCGGGGTCGTCGCCGACCCAGCCGCATCGCGTGACGCCGTCGGGGCCGGTGAGGAGGTCGATCATGCCCACAGGCTACGGCGGGCCTCCGACACCGCGCCGCGCACGACGGAACGACGGACGCCTCACAGCACCCGCGTCGGGAGAGCCTCCTCGACCACCCCGTCGCCGAAGCGATCGACGCGATGCACCGCACCCCCGGGCAGCTCGGTGACGACGTCCACCGCGCGCGTCCCCTCGTACAGCACGCCGGTGCCCTCGTCGAGGCCGAACCCGCCCGGCAGCGCACCCGACGCGACGGCCGCGTGCAGCGCGGGGCGCCGCTCGGCTTGCGAGTCGTAGTGCACACCGAGCGAGCCGGGGATGAATCCCAGGCCGTTCGTCACCGTGCGGATCTCGCCGAAGCCCGAGGTCGGCCCGCCCTCGTGCCAGCACAGTGCGCCCGCCGAGGTCCCGGCGAGCAGGGTTCCGCGCTCCCACGCACGGCGCAGCGCGATGTCGAGACCGTGCGTCCGCCACACCGGCAGCAGGTTCGCGACGCTGCCGCCGCCCGCCCAGACGAGGTCGGCCGTGCCGACGACCTCGTCCAGATCGAGGGCCGTGCGTCCGAAGAGGCGGAGGTGCACGGCATCCACCCCCGCCGCCATCGCCGCGGCGAGCTCGCGCCCGTCGTCGACGCGCTGGTCTCCCCCGGCGGTGTTGACGAACACGACCCGCGGGCGCCCCTCGACCCCGGTGAGGTCGAGGGCGAAGCGCAGGAGGGGGCCGAAGCGCACGTCGCCCCACGACGCGTCGGCCCAGCCGCCGCAGGTCGCGAGGATGCGGGGCACGGTCACGACGTCACCGCCACGGCATCCGCGTTCCAGGCCCGCACGCGCGGGGCTTCCCACGACGCCCCTGCGGAGTCGAAGGCGATCACACGCTCCTCCCCCGCCTCGAGGCCGAAGGCATTGTCGTCGAGCCACGCACCGGGCGCGGTGGGGAAGCCGTCGATGAGCACGATCGGCGCGGGAACCGCGCCGACATTGCGCACGCGCAGCACCCCGTCAGAGAACCGCGCTTCCAGACGCGTGCGGGGCTGCTCCTTCAGCGGCGCGGGGCCCGTGGCGTAGGGGGCGAGCAGATCCTCGACCGGCCGGTCGGTCAGGCTGTCGAGCGGCTCGGCCTCGAGGGCCGCGACCTCCGCGCTCTTCGGCTGCGCGTTCAGCGCGTACCAGGCCGACGAGACGCGCTCGCCACGCGCGTCGCGAAGGTACACCGCCAGCACGAGCACCTCGTCGGCAGGGACCTCGGCCTCGAGCGTGAACGCGAGGGCGTGGGAGTCGGCATCCAGATCCACGGATGCCGCCCGCTCGGCGATCACGCCGAACCGGGCGTCGTACAGCCGGGCCGTCACCGCACCGACGAGCGCCTCGGGAGTGTCATTCGCGACGTGCACCTCGGCCGAGAACGTCTCGCCCGCGGCGAGCGCCGTCCGGTCGTACACCGCGAAGGCCGTCCGGGCGGCGCCGAACTGGCGCGCGCGGTAGTACGACAGCTTCGCGCGGCCGTAATAGTCGACGATCGCCCAGGAGGCGCCCGGGAAAACCTCGCCCACCTTGTAGAACCAGTAGGCCGCGGTGCGCTCCCCCGCGTGGGCGCGCAGGCGCTCCGAGGCGAAGCGCAGCGCATCGCCCTGCGCGAGCTGCGAGTACTCGACGAACGTCGCCCAGTCGGTGAGGGGACCGTAGTGCGCGTAGCGCGCCTGCTTGAACAGGTCGAAGAGCGAGAACTGCGCCTGGTGCTGCAGGATCGCGCCGTGCGCGGGAGGCGGCCACTGCTCCAGCAGGGCCGGATCGAGGAAGCGCGCCATGCTGTCGAGATCGCACTGGCTCGACAGCCCGTACTCCCCGAACACCGGCGGGACGTGCTCGGCGTACGCCTCGACGGGCTGACCCTCGTGGTACACGCCGTAGAAGTGCTCGCTTCCGCCCCACGGGTCGGTGCGGTGGAAGGGGCGCGTGGGGTCGTACTGCCGCACGCGCGTGCCGATGACGGTGAGCAGGTCGTCACCCGACACGGTGTCGGGGTTCTCGTTGCCCCCGCCCCACATCACGAGTGACGGGTGGGTGCGCAGACGCCGGACGATGCGCGACGCCTGCTCATCGGCGACGGCGAGGGTGGCCCCCGTGGCGTCGAGTCCGAACGAGAGCGGGAACTCCTGGAGGACGAGGATGCCGCGACGATCGCACTCGTCGTAGAAGGCGTCGCTCTCGATCATCCCGCCGCCCCAGGCGCGGAGCATCTGGAGGTTCGCGCGCACGCACAGGTCGAGGATGTGCCGGTCGACGTCGAACCCGCGTCGAGCCATCGGGTCGGTGAAGCACCAGTTCGCGCCCTTGAGGAAGAGCGGACGCCCGTTGACCACGAACTGCCAGTCGTAGACGTCGTCGCCCGATACCTCGGGCAGCGCACGCATCTCCACGGTGCGGATGCCGACACTCGTCGAGCGCGAAGACCCGTCGACGCTCGCCTCGACGCGGTACAGCGGCTGCGCGCCGTAGCCGAGAGGCCACCACAGCCGGGCGTCCGGCACGTCGATCTCGACCGCGTGCCGGGACGTGCCCCGGGATGCCTCGACCTCGGCCGTGATGTCGGCGACGACCGCGCCCTCGGGGTCGGTCACCCGCACGCGCGCGGGGACCGTGTCGGGGTCGCCGTGCGCGACGAGGTCCCACTGGACGCGCAGGCGCGCGGCACCCTCCGCGGCCCGGACCGTCGAGACGAACAGGTCGTCGAGCTCGAGGTCGGGCACGCGTTCGAGGCGGACTCCGCGCCAGATCCCGATCGAGATGAGGTGACCGTAGTGCCACCCCCACCCCGGCGAGGGCTTGAGCACGCCGTGCCAGTCGCGCGGGGGCGCGTCGATGCGGACGACGATCTCGTCGGTGCCGTCGCCGCGCAGCAGGGCCGTCACGTCGATGTCGGGGCCGCCGTACATTCCGGCGTGCCGGGCGATCGGCTCGCCGTTGAGCCAGAAGGAGGCTGCGTCGTCCACCCCGTCGAACGCGAGGCGCACCCGCTCCCCGCGCCACGCGGCCGGCACGTCGAAGCGCCGGGCGTACCACCACTGCTGCTCCTCGACGCGGGTGCGGCGGAAGTACCACGGCCACTCGCGCGGGACGCCGTGCTCGGTGAGTTCGGCGTGCGTGTGGTCGTGCAGGAGCGGGTCGGGGATTTCTCCCGCCGCGGTGAGGGCGGCCTGGACCGTCCCCGGAACGGTCGCGCGGATCCACGACGAGCGGTCGGTGTCGGGGCGGTGCCAGCCCACGGGCGCGGGAGGGGCCTGTCCGCCGAACCACCGCTCGATCGCGAACTCGCGGCCGGCGGGAGCACCCGCGAGCAGCCATTCTCCGTCGAGCGAGATCGTCTCGCGCGTGGGCGGTGAGTCTTCTTTCGGCGCCGGTATCTCGGCATCCGGGGCTCTTCCGACTCCGTCGCGAACGGATGCCGGGACGACCTCGTGCACGGGGAGCGCCGCGTGCTCCTGCACCCACCGGTCGCCGAACAGCGGAGAGGCGAGCGACCGCGCCCGCTCGCGATCGTCGAGCGAGGTCATGCCGTCACTTCACCGCCCCGGCGTACAGACCGCTGACGAAGAAGCGCTGCGCGAAGACGAACAGCAGCAGGATCGGCAGGCTCATGATGAGCACCGCGGCCATGATGTTGCCCCAGTCGGCCAGGTACTGCGCCTTGAAGTAGAGCACGCCGGTGGTCAGAGTCCGCTTCGAGGGGTCGGTGAGCAGCAGCTGCGGAACAAGGTAGTCGTTCCACACACCGACGCCCTGCAGCACCCAGAACGTCGCGATCGCGGGGCGCGCGAGCGGGAGGAAGATCCGACGGAAGAGGGTGAAGTACCCGGCGCCGTCGATGACCGCCGCCTCGACGATCTCTTTCGGCACCTGACGCATGAAGGCCGCCATGAGGAACACGCCGAACGGCAGGGCACCGGCGATGTAGATCAGGATGACGCCGGCGTAGTTGTTGATCAGGCCGAGATCGCGCACCACACGGAACTGCGGCACGAGCGCGAGCTGCATGGGCAGGAAGATCCCGGCCGCGAGCAGCAGATACACGCCCGAGCCGATGCGCGTGGCCTGGCGCACGATCGCGTACGACGCGAGGGCCGCGACGAAGGTGGCGATCGTCATGCTCGAGACCGTGAGCAGCACCGAGTTGAAGAAGAGGTTGGTGAAGCCGGCATCCTGCCACGAGGTGACGAAGTTGTCGAAGGTCGGGGACTGCGGCAGCCCGGTGGGGTTCGTCAGGACCTCGAGGTTCGGCTTGAACGCCGTGATGACGATGATGACGATCGGGTAGATCATCGCGATGCTGAGCACGATCAGCAGCAGGTTGATCGGGAGGCGGCGGGCCAAGCGGAGCATCGACCGGGAATCGAAGCGTGAGCGCGCGGGCGCGTGCGTGGTCATCGGTTGCCCTCCTCGGCGGCGACGCGGTTGTTGAGTCTGTTCTGCACGGCCGCGATCGCGATGAGCACGATCAGGACCAGCACGGCCATCGCCGAGGCGTAGCCGAAGTTGTTGTTGACCAGGCCCTCTTGGAACACCTGGGTCATGAACAACTGGGTCGAGTTGCCCGGCCCGCCTCTCGTCATCAGGTAGACGGTGTCGAAGGCTCGCAGCGCGCCGTTGATCGACAGCACGAGCACGAGTCCGATCGAGGGGATCATGAGTGGGATCGTGATGAAGCGCATCGCCTTCCATCCCCGCGCGCCGTCGACCTTGGCCGCCTCGAGGATCTCGCCGGGGATGGTCGAGAGTCCCGCGAGGAAGATGACGACGTTGAAGCCGAGCCCGCTCCACAGGTCGACGAGGATGACGCTGTACAGGGCGAGGTCGTAGTTGCCGAGCCAGTCCTGCGCGAGACCTCCGAGCCCGATGCTGCGCAGCAGCGTGTTGAACGTGCCCGTGGTGGGGTCGTACATGAAGCTCCACGTGAACACGATCGCCACGGGGGAGATGACCATCGGCGCGAAGAAGATCGCGCGGTAGATGTTGCCGAGCCGGAGCTGGCGGTGCAGGAGCACGGCGATGAGGAACGCGAGGATCGTCTGCACGATGATCTTGAAGAACCCGTAGATCGCGGTGTTCCCGATCGCCTCCATGAGCACCGGGTCGCCCGAGAAGATCCGCACGAAGTTGTCGGCACCGACGAAGTCCCACGCGCGATTGAACCCGCGGGCGTCGGTGAAGCTCGCGACGATCACCTGCCCCATCGGGTACACCGTGAACACGGTGTAGAGGATCAGCGCGGGAGCGACGGCGATCCAGAACTTGCCCGCCGTCGACCGACCGGTCCACAGGCGCGCCTTCAGCGAGCGCGTCGTCACCGCCTGGGTGGCGGTGGGGTCGTCCAGGGCGAGGACCCGCGGGTCCTCGACGCGTGTACTGCTCATAGCGATCCAATCGAGTCGAGAGAGGGGATGACGACGGTCGCGCTCCGGGCGGGCACATCGACGCGCCCGTCCGAGACCGGCGCGCGGAGCCCGTCGAGGTCGTCGGTCTCGGCGTCGCCGAGGCCGGGGAGATGCAGGGAGAGCACCTCGTCGCCATAGTTGGCCACGACGAGGGCGCGGCCACCGTCGTCCCCCTCCCACACGGTGAGGAGGTCGTGGACGGAACCGTCCGGCCGGAGGGCGACGACGTCGTGATCGACGACGAGGCGCCCGTTCCACAGGCGATCGAGGTGACGATCGCGCAGGGCGTCGGCCTGTCGGGCGAGCGAGACGGTCGCGGGCATGTCGCCCGGCCGCCCCTTGAAGTTGTAGGGCTCAAGGCTCATCGCGTAGCCGTAGAGGAGGCACTGCGCGACCATCGAGCGGTCGTCGAACCCGGTGAGCGCGGTCACGATGCGGGCGTCGGGGCGCAGCTGGCGGCCGAGCGGGCGGTGCGTCGGCGAGGCGCTGCGGAAGTACGACACGTCGTAGTGGGCGAACTGGTCGTCGTACGCGCCCTCGGCGGCGATGACGAACGTGTCGGCGCGGTCGCCGAGTCCCGCGCGGATGTCCTCGACGAAGGCGGCATCCCACGTGAACGCGCTGGCACCCACGGGGTGGCCGTGATCGTCGGCGAAGCACAGCAGGGCACGCCCGTGATAGAGCGATTCGTCGGCCAGGATGCCATCGGCCCCCCACGCGGCCATCTCGGCGACCTCGTCGGCGAAGCGCCGCCGCAGCGCCTCGACGCCGAAGCACAGCGGCACGTACCAGGGGGTGTTGATGCCGTAGCGCTTGCGGGACGAGTGGTACACCGGGCCGGGCTGGGCGTACGGCTGACCGTTCGGGTCGCGCGAGACGAACGGCTCGAGCTCGTCCCACAGCGGTCCGGGCTTCTCGACCCACACGTACTTCACGTACAGGACGGTGGCGACGTCGAGCTCACGCGCGCGATCGAGCGCGCGGCGCAGTCCCGCCTCGCCTCCGAGCTTGGCGGCGGGTCGGTGCTGCGGGACGAGACCGTCCTGGCCGCCCTCGTTCCAGCCGACGATCTGGATCGCGCCGATGCCCTCGCGCGCGCACTCCTCGATGATGTCGACGAGGGCGTCGAAGTCGTACCGGGGTTCGCCCTCGGTCGACATGAGTTGCACCTGCAGCCACGAGCGCGGCTCTCGGAGCCAGGATGCCGCGCTCCGCCGCGTCGGGTCCTGGGTGGGCAGGTACGCGTCGAGACCGCGCTCCCACTCCCCCGAGAACGGGACGACGGCCATCTCAGGCAGGTCGGCTCCGACGCCGTCTCCCGCGGGGAAGTGGATCGCGTCGAGAGTCACGGCCGCATCCGCCGCCGCCGTGCGACGCAGGCTGTCGGCGAAGCCGGGCACGAGGCTCGCGCGCCACCCGATGAAGGCGAGAGTGCGCGCGGCCGGCTGCACCGTGACCCCGCCGGTCTCGCTCGCCAGCACCACGAAGGGCGATGTCGGCGTGCCCACCAGCTCGGGCCGCAGGTTGCCGCTGGCGTAGTCGGGGTACAGCGTCCCCCAGTACGGGGCGTTGGAGTCGAACACGGGCAGCAGCGACACGCGGGTGCCCGTGGAGTAGTCGACCCCGCGGAGCTCGAGCGCGCCCTCGACCGGACGGATGCCGCCGAGCGAGGGGAAGCGCACGGCCTCCACGCCGCCCTCGTCGAGGTGGAACGACAGCGACAGCCGCAGGGCCCCGTTGCGAACGCGCGCGTCGACGCCGATCTCGCCCGCGAGCCGCTCGCCCGCGGAGGTCACGGGGTCGCGCCACACCAGACGCAGCGCGCCGTCGCCCTCACGCTCGACGTTCGTGAGCGTCTGCGCCGCCGTCTCGACGACGACCGTCCGGTCGCCGCCCCGCGGAATCTCGAGCACGAACAGTGACGGTCGCCCGCCAGCGAGGGGTGCGAGACCGGTGTTCGGGCCGTCGAGGGCGAGCAGTCCGCCCGTCTGGGGGTCGAACGTCGCGGTGGTGCGATCATCGGTGATCGTCAGCAGGGAGGTCACAAGCACATCCTCGTTCTCGTCGTGTAGCCATACTACATCTTCTGGTCGATACTGCCGCTGTCGATGCAGAATCCGTCGCCGCTGCAGCTGTTTCGCGTAGCCGCGCTACCGCCGGAGCGGGTGGCATCCCCTCCCTCCGCAAATTCGGGGCGTGTTCTGTCGCTCGGGGCAGGGATTCACCCGCCCCAAACGGAGAAACACGCCCCGAACCCGAGGCGACGGGACCGGCGACCCGTCGCGGATCAGTCGGCGTTCGCCCGAACCTCGACGAGTGCGGCGTCGAGTTCGTCGATCACCGTGTCGACGTCACTGCGCCCGGCGATGAGGTTCTGCATGCCGACGAGGAGCGTCTCCTGCAGCTGCGGGTGCGCGGGGATGACGACGGGGCGGAACGTCTTGCCCTCCCACGCCGCGACCATGTCGGGGAAGAGCGGGTCGTTCGCCGAGACGTCGATACCCTCCGTGGTGGGGAACGCCTTCACCGAGGTGAGGAAGTCGGTGTACACCTCGTCCTGGAAGAAGAAGTCGATGAAGCTCTCGGCCGCGTCGACGCGGTCGTTGCCGGGGTTGATCCCCCACGCGACCAGGTAGCTCCCCCACATGTCGGCGACGTCGGCGTCGAGGGTGGGGAAGTTCATGTAGCCGGGCTCCACGCCCGCCGCACGCGCGTCGGAGAGGATCCAGGTCGCGGGGAACATCGCCGCCTGCCCGCTGAGGAAGGCCGACTTCGCGGCCGACTGGTTCGTCCCGAGCGGGTCGGGCATGTAGGCCGGAACGAGATCCTTCACGACCTCGAGCGATTCGGCGTAGCCGGGGATGTCCGCGAAGGTCTTCTCTCCGGCGAGCAGCTCCTCGATGGCACCCGGGTCGTCGGGGAAGACGTGCTGCGCCATCGCGTAGTACGCGATGAACTGCGGCCACCAGCTGTCCTGAGCGCTCATCGCGATCGGCGTGATGCCCGCGGCCGACAGCTTCTCGGCCGCGGCCTTCAGCTCGGTGTAGGTCTGCGGAACCTCGGCGATGCCCGCCTTCTCGAACAGCGCGGTGTTGTAGATGATGCCGTTGCCCGACTGCGAGATGGGCACCGAGTACGCGGCATCCCCGTCCGCTCCCCGGCGGGCTTCCTGTGCCGCCGCGTCGTCGAGACGGGAGAAGAAATCGGCACCCGAGAGGTCGGTGGCGAAGCCGTCGCGGACGAAGTCGGTGAGGTTCTTCGGATCGAACCCGTAGACGTCGGGCCCGGCACCGCCGGACAGGCGCGTCTTGAGGACGTTGTCGTAGTCGTTCGTGTTGACGAACTCGGCGTTCACCGTGATGCCGGGGTTCTCGGCTTCGAACGCGTCGATGACCTTCTCATAGGCCTTCTGCGTGTCGCCGCCGTCGCCCCACATGAGGAAGCTGAGAGTGGTCGTGTCGCTCGAGCCGGCTTGGCATCCGGTGAGGGATGCCAGGGCCAGGGCGCTCAGCGCCGTCGCGGTCGTGACTGTCAGGGCGAGGGAACGAGGCATGGGGGATCGTCTTTCGAAAAGAGAACCGCCTCGCCCGGGCACTCCCGAGCGAGGCGGTTCGGTTGGTTCAGCCGTTGTTGGCGCGGTACTGCGCGAGGGCGGTGTCGAGGTCGCTCAGCACCTGCTCGGTGCTCTTCTGTCCGCTGATGATGTTCTGCAGCCCGACCAGGAGCGCGTCCTGGATGCTCGGGTCGGTGGGCGAGAACGCGGCGACGAAGGTCTTGCCCTCCCAGGCGGCCTGCATCTCGGGGAAGAGCGGGTCGACGTCGGCGCCGATCTCGACGTCCTTGGTGGTCGGGAACAGCTTCACCTTGTCGAGGAAGGCCTTGTAGGTGTCGTCCTGGAGGAAGAAGTCGAGGAACTTCTGCGAGGCGGCGAGCTTGGCATCCCCGTTGTTCGGGTTCAGGCCGAACCGCACCTGGTACGTGCCCCAGATGTCGTCGGACGGCTTGTCGACGGTCGGGAAGTTCATGTAGCCGAGGTCGAGGCCCGCCTCACGCGCGTCGGACAGGATCCACGTCGCGGGGAACATCGCCGCCTGCCCGCCGAGGAACGCCGACTGCGCAGCGGTCTGGCTCGTGCCGACCGGGTTGGGCATGTAGTACGGAGTGAGGTCCTTGACGACGTCGAGCGACTCGGCCCAGGCCTTGCTGTCGGAGAAGGTCGTCTTGCCCGCGGCCATCTCGGCGCCGAGCTCTTCGTTCGCGCCGTGCTCGGCGAGGGCGTAGTAGACGATGAACTGCGGCCACCAGTTGTCCTGCGCGCTCATCGCGAAGGGGATGATCCCGGCATCCGAGAGCTTCTTCGAGTCGGCCAGCAGTTCGGTGTAGGTCGTCGGCGGGGCGTCGATACCCGCCTTCTCGAACAGCGCCTTGTTGTAGATGATGCCGTTGCCCGAGAGCGAGATCGGCAGGTTGTAGGTGCCGCCGGCGCGCTGGCTGTCTTTCGCGGCCTCGGGGGTCAGCTTCGACAGGTAGCTCTCGCCCCCGTCGGAGAGATCGGCGGCGAAGCCGTCGGCGACGAAGGTGTCGATGTTGCCGAGGTCGAAACCGTAGATGTCGGGACCGGCTCCACCGGAGAGGCGGGTCTTGAGGATGTTGTCGTAGTCGTTCGTGTTGAAGAACTCGGCGTTGATCGTGATGTCGGGGTTCGCCGCCTCGAACTCGGTGATGACGTCTTCGTACGCCTTCTGCGTGTCGCCGCCGTCACCCCACATCAGGAAGCTGAGCTCGGTGGGACCGCCGCCGGCACCTCCCGCGCAGCCGCTCAGCGCGCCTACGGTGGTCAACGCGACCGCCGCTACCGCCGTGTGCCTCAGCCACTTCGTCATGGCCACTCCCTCATCTCCGTCGATCGTCGCGCGGCTCTTTCCGCGGAACGTGGTGTCGGTAGCAAGACTACACAAAATCGGTTCATTCGCCCATATCGAATGCGTAACGTCGCGCCATCGCACGATTATTGCTAGTGGAACTACGCAAACGCGCGCGGCGGCGGATAGGGTGAGGCCCCATGCAGACACGCCCGCCCCTCGGCCGACGACTGACCATCAACACCATCGTCCGCCGCCACCAGATCGAGGCGACGAGAGACACCTCCCTCTGGGAAGACGAGACCGAACTCCACTCCGCAGCTCTCGTCGAGCGCTTCTCCGACGCTGTGCGCGGCGCGGTCCCCGACGCCTCTCTCACGTGGGCCCTCTCGTGGGGCGCCCTGACCGACGACTCCCCGCGCTACCGCGACATCCGCCGCACGCTCGCGCGTCTGGCCGCCGAGCACGGCGACGACATCACGTTCGTCCCCGGCGGCTTCTTCGCCAACCTCTACGGCACGCGCGACGAGGTCGCTCGCGACATCTCCGACGCTGTCGACCTGCTCCACACCCACTTCGACCGTCCGACCACCGCGCTGGTCGCCGGGTTCCTCTCGGCCGCGAACATCGCGGGAGCGCGCGATCTCGGCATCCGGACCGTCCAGGGCAACATCTGGAGCCAGTTCGACATCGATCTGCAAGACGGCGACGGCTCGCTCGCATACCCCTACTACCCCTCCCGGAGCCACTTCCTCGTGCCCGGCCGCGGTGATGACCGCATCGACGCGGTCCAGCTCGATGGCTGGACGGTCGACCTCGTCGCCGCCCGCACCGCGGGCATGTCGTCCGACTACAACTCCCGACTCGGGCTCGGCCCCATCGAGACACTGCACCGCCTGCCGCGCGCCGACGCGCTCCGAGAATTGGATGCCACGAGCGAAGCGCACCTGAACGACCGCAACGTCGCGCGCAACGGCCTCGGCTGGCTGACCGTCAACTACGAGGTCAGCGAGGTCGCGCGCGGGCTCGCTCACGACCCCACCACCCTCGATGCCTGGGCAGGCTGGCTCGGGGGTCTGCGCGAGCGCTGGAGCGATCTCGAGGTGACCACGATCAGCCGGTTCGGCGACGAATGGCGCGCGCGTCACGCCGACAACGAGGACCTCGCGTACCTCCTGCAGCAGGCCGGCAGCGGCGTCCAGGCGTCGCGCGCGGGTGAGACGGTGACGTGGTTCATGTGCGCCGACTTCCGCCTCGGCGTCGTCCAGGTCGGCGACGCGGTCGAGGTGTTCGACTACACCTCCTATATCGGCGCTTTCGCCGAGCCGGCGGAACGCGGGGATCGGCGGTGGAGCCTGCTGGGCGAGATCAACCAGAAGCAGACGCGCCCGCAGGACCGGCCGGTGGCCCTGGCCGCCTTCCTCGCGCAGCACCCCGACGTCGACGCCGCCCTCGACCGTCACTGGGGCGATGCCCCCGAACTCCGCGAACTGCGAGACGCCGCATGATCTCCGTCACCGACCTCACCGCCGAGCACGCCGTCGACCCGGTCGGCGTGCCCGCATCGCCCCGCTTCGGCTGGACCCTGCGCTCCGACATCGACGGCGTCCGGCAGCTCTCCTACCGACTGAGCGTGCGCACCGGCACCGAGACGCGATGGCGGAGTGGACCCGTCGCATCCGACCGCAGTGTCGACATCGCCTACGACGGCCCGCCGCTCGCCCCGCTCCGCCGCCACGAGTGGACCGTGGTGGTCACCACGACCGCCGGCGACGCGGTCGCGACGGGCACGTTCGTCACCGCGGTCACCGACGGCGACTGGCGCGGCGCGACCTTCATCGGTGCCGCGGATGACGGGCCGGCCGCTCCCCTGCTGCGCACCGAGTTCGAGGTGGATGCCACCCCCGACGAGGCGTACCTCGTGGTCGGGGCCGGGGGTCTCGCCCGCGTCGAGATCGACGGCGACGCCCCCGACGACAGCGTTCTCGGCCCCGGCTTCACCGACTACGAGGTGAGCGCGCAGTACACGGTCGTCGACGTCACGGAACGGATGACCCCCGGCCGCCACGCGATCGGGCTCGAACTCGGCCGTGGCTTCTACGGCATGCGCGGTCGCAACACCTGGAACTGGGAGACCGCGCCCTGGCACGCCGACCCCTCGGCGCGCGTGCTGCTGGTTCTCCGCGACGCCCGCGGCGAGCGCATCGTCGCGAGCGACACCGCGTGGACCACCACCGCGGGCCCGACCCGCTTCGACGACCTCTACGCCGGCGAGGACTACGACGCACGCCTCGAGCAGCCCGGGTGGAGCACCGCCGGGTTCGACGACGGCGCGTGGGTCTCGGCCCGCGAGGTCGAGGGGCCGCGTGGGGTTCCCGTCCCGCAGCGTCAGCCTCCGATCGTGGAGGGCGAGGCGCTCGAACCGACGCGAGTGACGCAGCTCGACGAGGGCCGCTGGGTCGTCTCGTTCCCCCGCGTGATCGCCGGCTGGGTCGAGGTCGAAGCCGATCCGGATCCGGGCGCCGAGATCGAGCTGCGGTTCGGCGAGAGCCTCCGCGCGGACGAGACGCCGAACTCCGACGATGAGAAGGGGTACTTCGACGGGCGGTTCCAAACGGACCGCGTCACGCTCGCCGATCGGCCGCTGCGTTGGCATCCGCGATTCACCTGGCACGGGTTCCAACACGTCGAAGTGCGCGCGAAGACGCTGCCGACCCTGCGCGCGCGGGTGGTCCACACGCGCGCCGAGCGGACGGGACGCTTCGCGACATCGTCGCCGATGCTGAACACCCTGCACGAGCTCACGGTGCGGACGATCCTCAACAATCTGCACGGCATCCCGACCGATACTCCGAAGTACGAGAAGAACGGGTGGACCGGCGACGGCATGGTCGGCGCCCGCATGATGCTTCTCAATCTCGACACGCACGAGCTGCTCGCGAAGTGGGTCGACGACATCGCGGCATCCCGCCACGGCGAGGGAGCCCCCGAGGTGATCGCCCCGCACGGCGGGTGGAGCATGGACTGGACGCCCGCGCCAACCTGGCACTCGGCTCTCGTCCTGGTGCCGTGGGACCTCTACGAGCTGCGCGGCGACGAGCGCGTGCTCGCGGACGTATGGCCCGACGCGCGCGACTACCTGCGTTTCGAACTCGAGCGCGGAGTCGACGGCCTCTTCGACACGACCCTCGGCGACTGGGTGAGCCCCGAGACCGACCCGGGCGGGGGGAACGCGCCCGAGGACACCCGCATCGCCGCCACGGCGTTCGTCATCGCGATGTGCGACACGGCGGCCGCGATCGCCCGCGTGCTGGGCGAGGACCCGGGCGAGTGGGAGGCCGCCGCCGCGCGCTCGCGCGACGCTTTCGTCGGTGCGTTCTGGGATGCCGCGACCGCCGAGGTGCGCGGACGGGACGACGCCGGGTATCGCCAGGCCCACACGACTCTGGCGCTGGCCTTCGACATCCTCCCCGCCGTGGACCGGCAGCGCGCGGCCGACCGCCTGGCCGCCGACGTCGTCGACCGCGGGCACCACCTGTCGACGGGCGCGCTGGCGACCAAGCACCTGCTCCCCCAACTCACGCGTTTCGGCCACGCCGACGTCGCGGTCGCGGTCGCCCTGCAGACGACGTTCCCGAGCTGGGGCTTCTGGGTCGAGCGGGGGGCGACCTCGCTCTGGGAGCACTGGAAGGAGGAGTCGCGCTCGCGCGGCCACTACTTCCTCGGCACGATCGAGGACTGGTTCTACGCCGACGTGGCGGGCCTCCAGGCGGTCTCGCCGGGATGGCGTAAGGCGCGGGTCGCTCCGCGCGTTCTCGGGACCGCGCTGTCGGCGGCGTCGGCCGCCGTGCGGACCCCGTATGGCGAGCTGTCGGTCGACTGGCGCGTCGAGGACGGCGAGGTGACGCTGTCGTGCGAGGTGCCGATCGGCGTGCGTGCCGAGATCGAGCTGCCGGGACTCCGCCGCCGGGTCGAGGCCGGGAGGCACGAGGTGCGGGTGGCGCTGGGCTGAGGGCGGGGCGATCCGGCAGCCGCGGGGGTCCCGTTCGGCCATAAACGCGATCCGCGCACAGAAACGCGCTCTGCTCGCGTTTATCGGCGCGGATCGCGTTTATGCGCGCGGTGTGCTGCCCTCCCACGGTTCACCCGGCGGACACCGGACGCCGTTACCGTGTCGGCCATGGCGAAGCCTCTCGCGTGGGCGGGTTCGAGCGCCCTTCTGCTGCTGCTGGTGCCCGTCGTGTACGGCAGGGCGATGGCGTATGGCGCTTCCTTCCTCGTCTGGGATGAGCAGCACTCGACCTACTTCTACGACGAGCGGCCGGGGGGATTCGTCGTCATCGTCGCCGGGCTCATGGCATCCGTCGTCCTGACTCTGCTCGCGGTGGGGGCAGCGATCCGCGCCGGCGTGCTCTTCGTCCGCCGCTCGCGCTCGCGCGGCCGCGAAGCGACAGCCCGGGCCTGACCTCCGCGGCCCGTTCGCCCCTCGTTCACCCACCCGCGTTAGGGTCGCCGCGAAACGACAGGGGGGTCGACGGATGCCGATGACCACACGTGCCCGTATCGGAATCGCCGCCGCCGTCGTGGGGGCGATCGCCGTCGGCGGCGCCGCCGTGGTGGTGTTCGGCTGGATGATCGACGAGACGCGCTTCGACCGCCCCGACCCCGCGTTCGACGCCCTGGCCGCGGAGATCGCGGGGGTCCCCGGGGTGTCCGACGTGCAGAAGCAGCGCTGGGTCGAGGCGCCGCTGTTCGCGAATCCCTCGTCCTGGGTGCAGGTCACGGCCGATGCATCCGCGTTCCCCGAGGTTCGCGACATCGCGTGCGACACCGCCTATCCGGATGCCGTCGAGTGGGGCTTCGACCTCGAAGGCGCCGGAGGCACCCGGGTCTCGGCGTACGCCGACGCCGGGATGGGATGCCCCGAGTTCGGGTTCGACCTGGAGGCCGTGGCATCCGAGATCTTCC
>NZ_LDRU01000024.1 GCF_001476285.1 Microbacterium testaceum
TCATTGCGCTGCGCGGTGTCCTCGAGCCGGGGGCCGCATGGGCGGCGGCGGCACGCTCGCTGTCAGCGGAGGAGCGCGACGTGCTCTGGGCACGGCACGAAGCGGCGGCTCGCGCCGAGGGGGCGGACTACCGCCGACTCGACACGCTCCTGCACCTGACGATCGCGGAAGTCGCCGGCATCCCGTCTCCAGTTCCCACCGTCGCGGACAATCGCGCGAAGGTCAACGCCTGGCTCGCCACGTTCCCGCTCCCCCCGCGCAACATCGACCACTCCACGTACACAGCATGCATCGATCGTTTCCGCGATCCTCGCCCGGGTACCTTATGCTGCTCACGCGCCGGTGCGTTTTCTCCCGGCGTGCGCCTCGGCCCCGACCGCGCTCGCGGCCCCGAGCCCGACCGCGCAGCACCCGGGCCCCGGCCCCGGCACCCCGCGGTCGCTACGCCAAGAACCCTCGCAGCAGTGCTTCCGAGCCAGCCAGGTGATCGCGCATCGCCGCGTGGGCGGCATCCGGTCTCCCGGCGAGGATCGCCGACACGATCGAGGCATGCTGCGACGTGGAGTGGTCGATGTTGCGCGGGAGGAGCGGGAACGTGTCGAGCCAGGCGTTGATCTTCGCGCGATTGTCCGCGACGAGGGGAACGAGAGACGGGATGCCGGCGACTTCCGCGATCGTCAGGTGCAGGAGCGTGTCGAGTCGGCGGTAGTCCGCCCCCTCGGCGCGAGCCGCCGCTTCGTGCCGTGCCCAGAGCACGTCGCGCTCCTCCGCTGACAGCGAGCGTGCCGCCGCCGCCCATGCGGCCCCCGGCTCGAGGACACCGCGCAGCGCAATGACGTCGTCGAGCTCGGCGGCCGAGACCTCCGCCGGTCCCGAGGGCCGCGGTACCGGATCGACGACGAAGGTTCCCCCGTAGCGGCCTCGCCGGGTCTCGAGCCACCCCGCGTCGGACAGCTCCCGGAGGGCCTCTCTCACGGTGTCGCGGCTGACGCCGTACAGCGCGGCGAGCTCGCGCTCCGCGGGCAGCGACTCCCCCGGCGCGACGAGACCCAGGCGCACCGTCTGCACGATGCGCGCGGTCGTGTCCTCGAGCGCGTTCCCACTGCGCACGGGCCGGTAGACGGCCCGGCGCAGGTCGTCGAGCGGGGCGTCGGTCACCGTCTCAGCCTGTCACGGTCGACGACTCAGAGCGGCGTGACGTACGCGTTGGTGATACCGCCGTCGACGACGAAGGCCGTCGCGGTGATGAACGACGCATCGTCGGATGCCAGGAACGCCACGGCCGCGGCCATCTCCTCGGGCTCCGCGAACCGGCCCATCGGCACGTGCACGAGGCGGCGCTGCGCACGCTCGGGGTCTTTGGCGAACAGCTCCTGGAGGAGCGGGGTGTTCACCGGTCCCGGGCACAGGGCGTTGACGCGGATCCCCTGCCGGGCGAACTGCACGCCGAGCTCGCGGGTCATGGCGAGCACGCCGCCCTTCGACGCGGTGTACGAGATCTGCGAGGTGGCCGATCCCAGCAGCGCGACGAACGAGGCCGTGTTGATGATCGAGCCCTTGCCGGCCGGCACCATGTGGCGCAGCGCCGCGCGCGAGCAGAGGTACACGCTCTTGAGGTTGACGTCTTGCACGCGATCCCAGGCGGGAAGCTCGGTGGTCTCGATCGAGTCGTCGTCGGCGGGAGAGATACCGGCGTTGTTGAACGCGATGTCGACGCTGCCGAGGTCGGCCGCGACGCCGTCGAACAAGGCGTCGACGGAGGCCTCATCGGCGACGTTCACCTGCCGGAACACCCCGCCGACCTCCTCGGCCGCGGCGGTACCGGTGGTTTCGTCGAGGTCGGCGATCACGACGCGCGCGCCCTCGGCGGCGAACCGACGGGCGGTGGCGAGGCCGATGCCGCTGGCGCCGCCGGTGACGATGGCGACGCGATCACGCAGACGCTGGGTGAGATCGATGGTCATGGTGCGGTGGTTCCTTTCGCGCCGGACCTCGTCCCACTTACGGCTGGTGTGGAGCCTCCAGACCGGCCATAAGTGGGACGAGGACCGTCATAAGTGGGACAAGGGGGTGAGGGGGCAGATCACTCGGTGGCGTAGAAGACGTTCTTCACCTCGGTGAAGTGCTCGGCGGCATCCGGTCCGAGCTCGCGGCCGAGGCCCGAGGCCTTCATGCCGCCGAAGGGCGTCGCGTACCGCACCGACGAGTGCGAGTTCACCGACAGCACGCCGCTGCGCACACCCCGAGAGACCCGGATGCCACGGCCCAGGCTCTCGGTCCAGATCGAGCCCGCGAGGCCGTACGCGGTGTCGTTCGCCAAGCGGATGGCATCCGCCTCGTCGTCGAAGGGCATGACCGCGAGCACGGGACCGAAGACCTCGTCGCGCGCGATGCGGTCGCCGGGCTGGGCGAGCACGACGGCGGGCGCGAACCAGAAGCCGTCGCCCTCGGGCGCCGAGCCACGGAACGCCACGTCGACCCCGTCGAGGAAACCCTGGACGGTGGAGCGATGGGATGCCGAGATCAGCGGCCCCATCTGCGTGTCCTCGTCATGCGGGTCGCCGACCTTCCACGCGGCGACCGCGGGCTCGAGCATCTCGAGGAACCGGTCGTACACGCTCCGCTGCACCAGCAGCCGGCTGCGCGCGCAGCAGTCCTGGCCGGCGTTGTCGAACACCGAGCCGGGCACCCCGGCCGCGGCCTTCTCGAGGTCGGCATCCGCGAAGACGATGTTGGCGCTCTTCCCACCGAGTTCGAGGGTCACCGGCTTGAGCATCCGCGCGCACCCGGCGGCGACCTCGGTGCCGACCTCCGTCGACCCGGTGAAGACGACCTTGTGCACGTCGGGGTGCGACACGAACCGCTGGCCGACGACCGAGCCCGAGCCGACGACCACCTGGAAAAGTCGCTCCGGCAGCCCCGCCTCGAGAGCCAGCTCACCGAGGCGGATGGCGGTCAGCGGCGTGAGCTCGGCGGGCTTCAGCACCACCGCGTTGCCCGCGGCGAGCGCCGGGGCGAAGCCCCACGCCGCGATGGTCATGGGGAAGTTCCACGGCACGATGATCCCGACCACGCCGTACGGCTCGTGGTACGTCACGTCGAGACCTCCGGCGACCGGGATCTGCGATCCGATCAGGCGTTCCGGCGCGCCCGCGTAGTAGTTGAGCACCTGCGCGACGTGCTGCGCCTCCCACCGCGCCGAACCGATCGGGTGGCCGGAGTTGCGCACCTCCAGCGCCGCGAGCTCGTCGACGTGCGCTTCCACGACCCGAGCGAACGACCGCAGCGCGTCGGCGCGGGCGACGGGGGCGAGCGCGGCCCACGCGCGCTGCGCGCGGACGGCGTCGGCGACGGCGGCATCCACCTGATCGATCTCGGCCCGCTCGAGCGTGGTGATGGGCGACCCGGTCGAGGGGTCGATGACGGTGAAGGTGCTCATGCGGGAACTCCCTGGTGCTCGGAGGACGGGGCCGGGGCTCCGGCGCCGGAGGTCTCCCCGGCCGAGGACGCGCCCTCGACGCGCGACGCCCGGTAACGCGCGGCGGCAGCGACGAGCCCGAGGAATAGCCGCCGGTCCTCGGCGTTCTCCTCCGGATGCCACTGCACGGCGACGAGGTACTCGTCGCCGGGCAGCTCGACGGCCTGCACGAGCCCGTCGTCGGTCCGCGCGGTCACGTGGAGCCCCTCGCCGACGCGGTCAACGCCCTGGTGGTGGTAGCTGTGAACCGTGAGCTCCCCTGCCCCGACGAGGCCGGCGAGCCGGGTTCCGGCATCCACCTCGACGGTGTTCTCGGCGAACACTCCCCCGCCGATCCGGTAGCGCTCGGTGCCGAGGGCTTCGGGCAGATGCTGGTGCAGGGTGCCGCCAAGGGCGACGTTGATGAGCTGCAGCCCCCGGCAGATGCCGAAGACCGGGATGCCACGCTCCCGCGCCCCGGCCAGGAGCGCGAGCTCCCACGCGTCGCGGTCGGCGCGCGCGGGGTCGGTCAGCGGGTGCCGCTCGGCGCCGTAGAGCTCGGGCTGCACGTCGAGGCCACCCGTGAGGATGAGCCCGTCGAGGCCGTCGAGCACGGCCGCCGCGGCCTGTTCGGGTCGGGGCTGCGGCGGCAGCAGCACGGCGGATGCACCCGACGCGGTCACGGAGTCGAAGTACTGCTGCGGCAGGAACGCCGCGCGCACGTCCCACACGCCCTGCTTCGCGCGCTCCAGATAGGTCGTCAGCCCGACGACGGGGGTCCGGTCGGGATCAGAGACGTTCGAAACCACGGACGCGCTCCCAGTCGGTCACGGCGGCATCGAAGGCTTCGACCTCGATGCGCGCCTGGTTCAGGTAGTGCTCGACGACCTCGTCGCCGAAGGCCGCGCGGGCGATCGTGGACTCCGAGAAGAGCCGCGCGGCCTCGCGAAGGGTCGTCGGCAGCGTGTCGACACCGGAGGTGTAGGCGTTCCCCGTCAGCGGCGCGGGGAGCGGGAGCTCGTTCTCGATGCCGTACAGTCCCCCGGCGATGATCGCCGAGACCGCGAGGTACGGGTTGACGTCCCCGCCCGGCACGCGGTTCTCGACCCGGAGCGACGATCCGTGTCCGACGACGCGCAGAGCGCACGTACGGTTGTCGACGCCCCACGCGATGCCGGTCGGCGCGAACGAGCCGAGGGCGAAGCGCTTGTACGAGTTGATCGTGGGGGCGTACAGCAGCGTGAACTCGCGGAGGGTGGCCAGGATGCCGGCGATCCAGTGCTCCATGAGGGGGCTGAAGCCGTGCTCCCCCTCGCCCGCCATGACGGCGGCACCGTCATCACCGCGGACGGACAGGTGGATGTGACAGCTGTTGCCCTCGCGCTCGTTGAACTTCGCCATGAACGTCAGCGACTTGCCGTGCCGGTCGGCGATCTCTTTCGCGCCGTTCTTGTAGATCGTGTGGTTGTCGGCGGTCTCGAGGGCTTCGGCGTAGCGGAAGGCGATCTCCTGCTGGCCGAAGTTGCACTCGCCCTTCACGCCCTCGCAGTACATGCCCGCGCCGTCCATCCCGACGCGGATGTCACGGAGGAGGGGCTCGAGCCGCGTGGTGGCGAGCAGGTTGTAGTCGACGTTGTAGTCGGTCGAGGCCCGGAGCCCCGTGTAGCCCTTCGCCCACGCCTCGCGGAACGAGTCGTCGAAGACGATGAACTCGAGCTCGGTGCCCGCGTAGGCGGTCAGTCCCCGCTCGGCCAGCCGAGCGCGCTGGGCGTTCAGGATGCCACGCGGCGACTGCGCGACGTGCTCGCGGTCCTCCCAGGCGAGGTCGGCCATGACCAGGGCGGTCCCGGGCTGCCAGGGGACGCGGCGGAGCGTCTCGAGATCCGGGACCAGCAGCATGTCGCCGTAGCCCTTGTCCCAGCTCGACATCGCGTATCCGTCGACGGTGTTGAGGTCGACGTCGACCGAGAGCAGGTAGTTGCAGGCCTCCGCTCCGTGCGGAAGCACCTCGTCGCGCCAGAACCGCGCGGCGACCCGCTTGCCGACGAGGCGGCCCTGCGCGTCGGGGAACGCGACGATGACCGTGTCGATGTCGCCGCTGTCGATCGCGGCATCCAATTCTGCGGTGGTGAGATTGCCCGCCATGGTTTCCCTCTCGCGTGCTCGTCGCCCTCGCGTGCGGAGGACGTAACGAGGAACTTACACGCCAAAGGTAGACAGGTCGACCAATAGAAGGCCATGATTTCCCGCAAGGCGAGCCCGCCGCCTGCCCGCATCCTTCTGGAGGTCACATGTCCACCTCGAGCAGTTCCCGCAAAAAGGTCGCCGGAGCCACCTATACGGCCACCGATTCCTCGTACTTCGAGAAACGCACCCTCAAACGTTCGGCCGGGGTATGGGGCCTGTGGGGCCTCGCCGTCGCCGCCGTCATCTCGGGCGACTTCTCGGGCTGGAACTTCGGCATCGGCTTCGCCGGCTTCGGCGGAATGCTCATCGCCTTCGTGATCCTCGTGATCATGTACTACGGCCTGACCTTCTCGATCGGCGAGATGGCGGCCGCGATGCCGCACACGGGCGGCGCCTACTCGTTCGCACGCTCGGCGATGGGGCCGTGGGGAGGCCTCGCGACGGGCCTCGCCGAGACGATCGAGTACGTCGCGACCACCGCGGTCGTCGTCTACTTCTCAGGTCAGTACGCCGACTCCGCCCTCGAACTCCTGACGGGGGTGAGCCTGCCGGCGTTCGTGTGGTGGATCATCCTCTACGCGCTCTTCATCGCCTTGAACGCCGCGGGGGCCAACATCTCGTTCGGCTTCGCCATCGTCGTCTCGATCATCTCGATCGGCATCATCGTCGTCTTCGGCGTGATGTCGCTCGCGAGCGGCGCCTTCGACTGGGGCTCGCTCTGGAACATCGCCCCGACCGACGGCAACACCGAGTTCCTCCCCTTCGGCGTCGGGTCGATCCTGCTCGCCCTCCCGTTCGCGATGTGGTTCTTCCTCGGCATCGAGGAGCTCCCCCTCGCCGCGGAGGAGTCGCACAACCCCGCCCGCGACATCCCCCGCGCCGGCCTCTGGGCTCGCGGCACGCTCATCGTCACGGGTCTCATTGTGCTGTTCCTCAACACCGGCGTCCTCGGCGCCGAAGAGACCGGCGGCTCCCTCGAGCCCCTGCTCGACGGCTTCCGCGCGATGGTCGGCGATCAGGCGGCGGCCCTGCTGTCGCTCCTCGCGCTGATCGGCCTGCTCGCCTCGCTGATGGGCATCATGTTCGCCTACGGCCGCAACATGTACTCGCTCTCGCGCGCCGGGTACTACCCGCGCTGGCTCTCGCTCACGGGTGCCCGCAAGACGCCCTGGGTCGCGCTGGTGTTCGGTGCCGTCCTCGGCTTCCTCGCCCTCGTGATCGTGCAGGCGGCGGGCGGCGACGCCAGCCCCGCCGGCGCGATCGTGCTGAACATCGCGGTCTGGGGAGCGGTGCTCGCGTACTTCCTGCAGATGGTCTCGTTCATCGTGCTCCGCAAGAAGTTCCCGAACGCGGTGCGCCCCTACAAGAGCCCGTGGGGCCTGTTCGGTGCCTACTCGGCGGCGATCATCGCCGCGGTCGTGTTCTTCGGCCTCCTGCTGAACCCCGCGTACCTGCTCGCGATCGTCGCGATCATCGTGGTCTACGCCGTGATCTTCATCGCCTTCGCGATCTACGGCCGACACCGCCTCGTGCTCTCCCCCGAGGAGGAGTACGCCCTCTCCGGCGGCCTGCACGGCGACCCGCAGAAGGAGGGCTACGACGCCATGGAGGGTGAGGTCTTCGGCGAGAAGCGTCCCTGATAGCAAACCAGGGAGGGGCGGATGCCATGGCATCCGCCCC
>NZ_LDRU01000025.1 GCF_001476285.1 Microbacterium testaceum
CGGGGCAGCCCGTGGCCCGTGGCCCGTGGCCCGTGGCCCGTGGCCCGTGGCGGTGGGCCGGTGGCCGGTGGCCGGTGGCCGCGGGGCCGACGTGGGCGGTGCCGTCGGGCGGAGTTCGTGGGTGACACGCCGGTTCGGGATGCCGCTGGCCCGGCGTGTCGGCACGGGACTCCGCATGACGGTCCGGTGGCGAGCCCCGGCCGCGGCGTGGGTGAGTCTTACCGAGGCGCCGAACCGAGGCTCACGGGTTGACCAGAAACCTGACACGTGTAAGGTTTCTGGTCAGTGAGCTCCACATCCCCCCGGAGCGCTTTCGATGAGGAGAGCAGTCATGAAGCACACCCTCGCGGCATCCACCGCGATCGTCGGACTCGTCCTGGGCGGTTTCGCCGCGGCATCCCCCGCTGTCGCCGCGCCGCCCTCGGCCCCGACCGAGAAGCCCGGGCCCCAGGGCCACGCCGGTCCGCCCACGCACGTCGGCCCCGGCGCGCGTGACCTCGAGCGGTACGCCGCGGACACCTGGACCTCGCTCGCGGCGATGGCCCACGACAACACCGGCCTGCCCGACGACAACATCGGCGGTGCGCTCGATGAGTCAACGGCATCCGGATACACCTCGCCGACCAACATCGGCGGCTACCTCTGGTCGACGGTGACGGCGCGCGACCTCGGCATTATCGACGCCGACGAGGCGCGCGAGCGCCTCACCGCTACTGTCTCCACGCTCGAGACGATGGAGCGCAACGAGGGCAGCGGCATGTACTACAACTGGTATGCCCCCGACACCGGCGCGAAGCTCGAGGTCTTCCCGACGTCGGGCGAGGTCATCCACCCGTTCCTCAGCACGGTCGACAACGGCTGGCTCGCGGCGGGCTTGCGGATCGTCCGCGAGGCGGAGCCGACGCTCGCGGACCGTGCCGATGCGCTCTACCGGTCCATGGACTTCTCGGCGTTCTTCGACGCGGCGGGCGCTGCGGGTCTTCCAGCCGGAACGAACCGAGGCGGCTTCTGGGAGGCTCCTCCCGGTGACGGCTGCGCGGTCGAGGCGCCGATGTACAACGGCAGTGGCGAGACGGCGTTCTACACGTGCCACCACTACGACACCACGGTGAGCGAGAGCCGCATCGCGACCTACCTCGGCATCGCGGAGGGTTCCATCCCGGCATTCGGTCTCTACGGCACGCACCGCACCATGCCGGCGGGGTGCGACTGGGCGTGGCAGGAGCATCTGCCGACTGGAGACACGCGCACCTACGACGGTGTCGACGTCTTCGAGGGGGTGTATTCCTACGACGGCATGAGCTTCGTCCCGAGCTGGGGAGGCAGCATGTTCGAGGCGCTCATGCCCGACCTGCTGATTCCCGAGGCCGAGTGGGGTCCCGACTCCTGGGGCGTGAATCACCCGATCACGGTCGAGATCCAGAAGCGTCACGGCCTCGACGAAGCCGGATACGGCTACTGGGGATTCTCGCCCGCCAGCAACCCGTTCGGCGGCTACAGCGAGTACGGCGTCGACATCGCCGGCATCCGGTCCGATGGCTACACCTCGGATGCCGAGAAGACCGACGTCGACATCGACCGCCCCGGCTGCTCGGAGGGAACGAACCCGAATCCGACGTTCGGCGATGGCGTCGTCACGCCGCACGCCGCGTTCCTCGCCCTGCCCTATGACCGCCAGGGTGTGCTGAAGAACCTCCGCGGCCTGGAGAAGAAGCTCGGCGCCTACGGCCCCGGCGGCTTCTACGACGCGGTCGCCGTGAAGAGCGGCACGGTCGCCGAGCGGTACCTCTCGCTGGATCAGTCGATGATCATGGCGGCGATCGGCAACGCTCTCACGGACGACTCCCTCAAGGACTACATGGTCGATGACAGGATGGAGCAGAACCTCCGGCCCGCCATCGAGCAGCAGGTCTTCGGCTCGTCGTGGGGCGCCTCGCGTCCCTGACGGCATGACGCTCGATGTCCGGTACCGCGAGGCGGTGCCGGGCATCGGTGTGTCCGGGATGGGGGAGAGGATGCCGATGACCGACGCTCCCGCGCCCCGCGCGCGCCGCGGCAGTTACGCCAAGGGGCAGCAGACGCGGCAGCGCATCGTCGACGAGGCCGTCGTGGTGTTCGGGCGGTCGGGTGTCACGGCCGGCTCGCTGCGTGAGGTCGCCTCGCGCGTCGGCCTCACCCCCGCGGGTCTCATGCATCACTTCGCCTCCAAGGAGGAGCTGTTCGCGGAGGTGCTGCGCCAGCGCGACGAGCGTGTCCGGGCTGCGGCCGGCGATCCGCACGAGCACACCCTCGTCGAGCAGATGCAGAAGGTCGTGGCGCACAACGCCACGACCCGCGGCCTCACCTCGCTCTACACCCTTGTCGTCGCCGAGGCGGGGGACCCCGCTCACCCGTCGCACGAGGCTTTCGCAGAGCGCTATCGCCACGGTGCCGAGACGGCCGCCGATCTGCTGCGCGCGGGGCAGGCCGCCGGCGAGGTGCGCGCCGACATCGACCCCGAGCATGCCGCGCGGTTGCTGAGCGCGGTGATGGACGGCCTGCAGCAGCAGTGGCTCCTCGACGACTCGGTCGACATGCCCGCGCTGTTCGCCGAGTTCGTGCGGGGTTATCTGCGGCCTCCGGCTTGAGCTCTGGCATCCGATGTTCCGTCGCACGTTCGTGTTCGGGTGTGTCGGTGCGCGTGGGGAGCCCGGGGGTGGGCTGTCAGGCGAAGTTCGGGGTGACACACGGGGTCTGGAGCCGCTGGCTCGGCGTGTCGGTGGAGGACTCCGCGTGACGGTGCGGGTGGTGCGGCGGGGACTCCGCGGGACGGTACGCGTAGGCGGCCGGGGGCGGTTCGGATGGTCACGGGTCTGTGATCCCGGGGGTGGGCCGTCAGGCGGAGTTCGTGGCGACACGCCGGGTCTGGATGCCGCTGGCTCGGCGTGTCGGTGGAGGACTCCGCGTGACGGTGCGGGTGGTGCGGCACCAACCCCCGCGCGACGGCGCGCGCCGCGCGGTGGGGAACGCCGCGTGAGGCGACATCCCGCTCGGGCGTGAGAGGAAAGACCGGTTACGACTGCGCGCGGTGCAGGCCGCGATCGACGTGGGCGCGGATCGCGAGCTCGACCGTCGGCCAATCGTGCACGACCATCGCGTAGTCGAAGCGCAGGGTGACGAAGCCCCACGCGGCGGCGTGGGCGTCGCGCACGAGGTCGCGGTGCCTGTGGTCGGGGGCGGCGTGGTTCTCGGCGCCGTCGACCTCGACGATCAGGCGCTCGCCGATGAGAAGGTCGACGCGTCCCACGGAGACGACGCCCTGCTGCGTCCGCACGTCGATTCCCCAGTGGCGCAAGCGCCACCGGACCAGGGTCTCGAGTCCGCTCTCGGCGTCACGTCGGGCGAAGGCGATCGCCTCGCGACCTGCGGCGTTCGTGTGAGCTTCGAGCCACGTGAGATCGGCATCCTGGATCTTGTTCTGGTGGAGTGCCGATTCGAGGGCGACCAGGAACTCCTCGACCCCGCGGCACCGGAGTACCTGCCGGAGGGTCTGCGCCACCGCGGGGAGGCCGAAGGCGTCGACGGTGTCACGGTCCCAGTGCGAGACCTCTCCGTCTGCGCGTCGATGTCCGCGCGGCTTCAGTCCGACGTGCAAAGGTTCGGGGTCGGCGAGGATCCAGAGGCCATGGTGTCGCGCAGCGCTGACGCACGCGGGCGGTCCCCCGAGGAGCGCCGCGCGGATCACGGGCTCGCAGGCGTCGGCATCCGCATACACTCCGCGCCGCAGGCGGATGAGAGACCCCGCCCGCAGCGCGCGGTCGATCGCGCGGCGAGTCATGCCCGTGGCGAGCAGCTCTGCCCGGGTGCGGACGGATGACGTGTGGCACATCGTCCGAGGATGGCCGAAGCGGCCCGCTGCTCGGGGCGGTCTCGCCGCATTCCGTGGATGGGTCGGCGGATTCGTCGTCTGGGGAGGAGGAGTCCCTCGAGTCCCGGGTGTGCCGTCAGGCGGAGTGTGACCTCGACACGCCGCTACGGCGCGCGCCGAAACGGCGTGTCGGCTCCGAACTCCGCCTGACGGCACGGCGGCACGACGGCACCACGCGCGCGAGCGGCCGCCCCCGCACGTCCCCGGGTTGCATCACCCGAGGTTATGCGCTTAAACTCGACCACGACGCACGGAAGGAGCACCCGACGACGGGTGCCTGTTCGAGGAGGAACACGATGAAGAAGACCCGATGGAGCGCCGTGGCCGTGATCGCCGCCGCGGCGATCGCCCTCACCGGCTGTGGGCGCACCTCCGACACCGGTTCCGGTCCGAGCGAGGCGGGCACCATCGGTGACGCCAAGGCCGAGGGCACGCTCACGATGTGGGCGATGGGCGCCGAGGGCGAGGCGCTGCCCGAGTTCGTGAAGACCTTCGAAGAGGCCAACCCCGGTGTGACCGTCGACGTCACGCCCGTTCCGTGGGATGCGGCCTACAGCAAGTTCCAGACGGCGATCGCCGGCGGCAACACCCCCGACCTCGCGATGGTCGGGTCGACCTGGATGGCCGACTTCGGCGACGCGCTGCAGACGGTCCCCACCGACCTCTCCACCGACGGCATCTTCCCCGGTGCGATCGACTCGACGATGATCGACGACCGCGCGACGGGCGTGCCGTGGTACGTCGACACCCGCGTGCTCTACTACCGCACCGACATCGCCGCCCAGGCCGGCTGGAACCAGGCACCCACCACGTGGGACGAGCTGAAGCAGATGGCCGCCGACATGCAGTCCAAGGGCGGGGCCGACTACGGCATCCGTCTCCCCGCCGGCAACGATTCGTTCCAGGGGAACCTCTGGATGCCGTGGTCGAACGGTGCCGAGCTCGAGAACGGCTCGAAGTGGACCCTCGACACCCCCGAGACCGTCGAGGCACTCGACTACTACCAGAGCTTCTACACCGACGGCATCGCCAACCCCGCCGCCGACCGCTCGGCCGGCGCGCAGGAGGCGGACTTCGTCTCGGGCAACACGCCGATGTTCATCGACGGGCCCGCCTTCATCGGTCTGCTCAACGACCTCGGCGGAGAGGGCTTCGGCGACAAGATCTCCACCGCGGTGCTGCCCGCGAAGAAGTCGTCCACCTCGTTCAGCGGTGGTGCCAACCTCGCCGTCTTCGACAACTCCGACAACGCCGCCAGCGCCTGGAAGCTCGTGCAGTGGCTGACCGAGCCCGAGACGCAGGCCGCCTGGTACGAGGCGACCGGTGACCTCCCGGCCGTCCAGGATGCCTGGAAGTCCGACGCCCTGGCCTCGTCGAAGACCCTCGCCGCTTTCGGCACCCAGCTCGAGACCGCCAAGTCGGTGCCCGCCGTCACGACCTGGGTGCAGGTCGCCGCGGCCGGTGACGCGATGCTCGAGAAGATCCGCCTCGGCCAGCAGTCGCCGGCCGACGGTCTCAAGGAGCTCCAGGCCACCGCCGACCAGCTGGGCCTGGGCTGAGATCATGACGCAGGCAGTCGTGGGCGCGACCGGAACGCGTCGTGCGTCCGGTCGCGCCCGCGCCGGCGGGGGATCGAGCCGCCGCCGGCGCCAGGGATGGGTCGCGTGGGGCTTCGCCCTGCCGTTCGTCGCGGTCTTCGCGGTCTTCATGGTCGTGCCGATCGTGGGCTCGTTCGCGATGTCGTTCACCGACTTCACGGCGCGCGACATCCGCTCGCCGTTCGCGGTGAACTTCGTCGGGCTCGAGCAGTACCTCTCGGTGCTCGGCGACCCGGTGTTCCTCACCTCGCTGGGCGTGACCGCGACGTTCGTCGTCGTCGGCATCCCGGTCACCATGGCGATCGCGCTGGCCCTTGCGCTCGCGCTCAACGCCAGCAAGGGGCGCTTCGTCTCGATCCTGCGCGTCGGCTTCTACGCCCCGGTCGTGACGAGCATCGTCGCGGTCGCGGTCGTCTGGCGCTACATCCTGCAGCCCGAGGGCCTGCTCAACTCGGCGCTCGCGATCATCGGCATCCAGGGTCCGGACTGGCTCAACGACACCCGCACCGCGCTTCCCTCGCTCATCGCGATGGCGGTCTGGCGCAACGTCGGCACCCTGATGGTGATCTTCCTCGCGGGGCTCCAGGCGATCCCCACCGACGTGAAGGAGGCCGCCCTCATGGACGGCGCCTCGTCGTGGCGGCGCCTGACCTCGATCACGCTCCCGCTGCTGCGCCCGACGCTGCTGCTGGGTGCCGTGCTCATCTCGGTCGGGTTCCTGCAGTTCTTCGAGGAAGCGTTCGTGATGACCCAGGGCGGCCCGCTCAACTCCACCCTCTCGGTGGCCTATTACACGTTCAAGCAGTTCGGCTTCGGGCAGTACGGCACGGCCTCGGCCGCGAGCTACCTGCTGTTCCTGGCGATCGCGCTGCTCAGCCTGGTGCAGTTCCGCGTGCTGCGCTCGAAGGATTGAGGGAGGATGCCATGACACTCACGTCCCCCGCGGCTCCGGCCGTGGTCGCGGAGACCGTCGAGCCGCAGCGCCGCCGCCGCCGCTCCGAGAATCGCGTCACCCCCGGTCGCGCACTCACTTACGGCGTACTGGTTGTCGGCCTGATCGTCTGGATCCTGCCCTTCGCCTGGATGCTGCTGGGCTCGGTCAAGACGCAGCGCGAGATCCTGCAGCGTCCGCCGACGTGGTGGCCGCAGGAGTTCACGTGGGAGAACTTCGGCGCCTGGTTCGGTCAGCTGAACTTCGGCCAGTTCTTCGGCAACAGCATCGTGGTGGCGCTGTTCACCGTCGCCGGCAACCTCGTGTTCTGCTCGATGGTCGGCTACGCGCTGGCGAAGATGGACTTCCCCGGCAAGAAGGCGCTGTTCGTCGTCGTCATGGTGACCCTGATGGTCCCGGGCGTCGTCACCTTCGTCCCGCTGTTCGTGATGGTGTCTTCGCTCGGCCTCGTCGACAGCTACGCCGCTCTGATCCTGCCGTTCGTCACGACCCCGCTCGGCGTCTTCCTG
>NZ_LDRU01000026.1 GCF_001476285.1 Microbacterium testaceum
CGTCGGGTCCCCGCGGCCTTCGCCGCCGAGTAGTGGGCATGCTCCGGCCACGCCTCCAGGTTGCCGACCGTGGACGCGGTCACGAGCAGGCGCCCCCATCCGGCGTCCCGCATACCGGGCAGCGCCGAGCGGAACAGGCGCCACACCCCGGCCAGATCGACGTCGAGCAGGTCACGCCATGCGTCGTCGTCGAGCTCGGCCGCGGGGACCCGACGCGCGATCGCGGCGTTGGCGACCGCGATGTCGAGCCGACCGAAACGCTCGCGCGCCGCGCCGACGAGAGCGTCGACCTGCTCGGGGTCACGAACGTCGACACCCATGGCGAACGCCTCGCCGCCCTCTCCGGTGATCGTCGAGATCACGGCCATGGCGTCGTGCCCGTCGGGGGCGTAGTCGCCGATGACCACGCGGGCGCCGGCCCGCGCGAACGCGATCGACGTGGCCGCGCCGATCCCCGAGGCTCCGCCCGTGATGACGGCGACCCTTCCGTCGAGCTGTCCTGTCATGATGCTGCCCTTCCGCGTCCCGTGGACGCCGTGCTGGGGGTGGGCACCGCGTGCCCGTGGGACCCGATGCGCTGGATGGACCCGGCGACCGCGGCGGATGCGGCTCGTCGGATCCGAGCGATCGTTAGTACGCCAGCCATCCGCCGTCGACGGCGAGCACGTGCCCGCTGACGAAGGTGCACTCGGGCGAGGCGAGGAAGCGGACCGCCCGCGCGACGTCGATCGGCCGCCCGAGACGCGGGAAAGGAGTCCGCGACAGGGAGAAGCGCGTCGCCTCGTCGATCGTGCCGTGGTCGAGGTAGTCGCGTTCGCCGGGGTGGGTACCGGTGATTATGCGTCCGGGGGCGACCGCGTTGACGACGATGCCCTCGCTCGCGAAGTCGACCGCCAACTGCCGGGTGAGTTGGGCGACACCGGCCTTGGCCACCCCGTAGGTCACCGCGTGGGGGGCTGCGGTGATGCCCAGTTGCGACGAGACGTTGACGATCCGCCCGCGGACGCCCTCGGCATCCGGTTCCTGTTCCAACAGGGTGGGCATCACGGAGCGGCTCACGAGGAATTGCGAGCGCAGGTTGAGAGCCATGTCGGTCTCCCACGTCTCGTCGTCGGTGCCGAGGAGGGTGGAGGGGCCGAAGCGCCCCGCGTTGTTGACCAGCACGTCGATGCGGCCCTCCTCGGCGCGGATCGACGCCACCAACGCCTCGACCGATGCCGTCGAGGTGACGTCGACCTGCGCGAACCGGGCGGACCCGCCCGAGGCGGTGATGCGCTCGTCGGTGGGAGGCTCGCCCGGCTCCTTCGGCTCTCGGCTCAGATCGCCCACGATCACGTGTACGCCGGAGGCGCCCAGCAGCTCGGCGGTCGCCCGGCCGAGGCCCGAGGCCCCGCCGGTGACGACGGCGACGCGCTCGTGGCTCATCGCAGCCCACCGCCGGTGATCTCGTCGGCGCGCAGGCCACCGACGCGCTCGTGCGGTCGCGGCCCGGAGGCGACACCGACCACGACGAACAGCTCGTCGGGCTTGGGTACGTCGGGCGCGGTGATCATCACGGAGTCGTAGTGCGAGCGCACGTACAACGCGTCCTTGTGCGCGAGAGGGATGTCGAGGGATGCCCCGGCCGCCGCGACCTTCGACGACGACGAGATCCAGGCTTCGCCGCCGCCCACCGCTTCACGGAAGGCATCGCCGAAGATCGTCGTCACGCACGCGACCAGGTGCTCCTGTTCGCCGGCGAGACCCGCGATGCCACCCTTGCCGTAGCTCTGCACGGGCAGGCCGCCCAGCAGAGCCGCGGCGCGGGCGCCGAGCTCGCGCCCGAGTTCCGCGCTCGGTTCGGTCAGCTCCGACAGGTCTTGGACCCGCTGCCCCGCGAACGGGTTCGCGATCACCACCCCGACCGCCGCCTTGACCAGGGGCGTGCTCAAGGGCTCGCCGCCGTCGTGTCGCACTTCTTCGACGTGCGATACCCATTTGCGGATGCTGTAGCTGCTCATTTGCGTCTTTCTCGCTCAGAAGATCAGCCGCCGAAGGCGGTGACGAGGTGGTCGGGGAACGTGCCGTCGGTGGTCAGAGCGACACGGCAGTTGCCGTCGGGCTGGTCTGGGAACCCCTTCCATCGGCCGCGGGTGTCGCAGACTGTCGCGCCGCGGGACGGGCCGTCGGAGCAGTCCACCTCGACGTGCACGAGGGGGAACACCGAGGGGACGACCTCACCCGTGAGGATGGCGGCGGCGACCGCATCGTGGCAGGGGGATGAGCGTCGGCCGTAGGAATCGACGCCGTAGCCGTCGAAGTAGAACTCCGTCGTGCGGGCCACGAAGTCGGCGATCGGGTTGCCGGCGGCCTCCAGCCGCGAGATGTGCGCCGGAGTGACGACCTCGGTCATCGTGACGTCCAGCGGCACGAGGGTCGTCGGCCAGTCGGCGGCGATGACCCGTTGCGCCGCCTCGGGGTCGTGGATGATGTTCGCCTCCGCCGCGGGGCTCTGGTTGCCCGCGACATCCGCCGCGCCGCCCATGATGACGACGTCCACGACGCGGTCGGTCAGATCGGCGATCCGGTCCAGTGCGTGGGCGAGGTTCGTCAGCGGCGCGACGGCGAGGATGCGGAGGCTGCCCCGGTGGCGCTCGGACAGCTCATCGATCAGAGCGACCGCGTCGAGCGGGCTCACCGTCGTCGACACCTGCATCGGCAGTCCCGAGTCGCCCAGCCCGTCGGAGCCGTGCACGTGGGTCGCCAGGTAGGTCACCTCGCCCACGAGCGGCTTCTCGGCGCCGATCGCCACGGGGATGTCGGCGCGGTCGGCCAGTTCGAGCACGCGGAGAGAGTTGCGGGCGCAGACGGCGGCGGTGTTGTTGCCGAAGACGGTCGTGATGCCGACCACCTCGATGTCGGTGCGCTGCAAGAGGTACAGCAGGGCCATGGCGTCGTCGACGCCGGTGTCGCAGTCGACGAGGACGGGGGTGCGGTCGTGCATGGGACTCCGTAGCGGGTAGGGCGGGAAAAGATCTGCGAGGTCAGCCGCGCGGAATGACGGCGGGGAGGAACGAGGTGTCGGAGACGTCGCTGCGCGCGCTGCGCCGCTCCCGGATCGACCGCAACGCCAGTGCCACGATGGCCGCGACGTAGGGCAGGGAATGGAGGAGTTGCTGGTCGATGAGCTGAGCGCTCTGCAACTGGATGGCCAGGGCCGTCGCCGCGCCGAAGATGATCGAGGCGGTCGCCGTTCCCAGCGGCGTCGCGCCGCCGAAGATGACGGCCGCGAACGCGATGAAGCCGATTCCCGCCGTCAGGTCGAAGGTGAACGAGGCCACCGAGCTGAGGGTGAGATAGGCCCCGCCCACGCCGGCAAGAGCTCCGCTGACCAGCAGCGCCGTGGTGCGGATGACGACGGGACGGATGCCGGCGGCCGCGGCGGCCTCGTCGGATTCGCCCACGACGCGCACGTGCAGACCCCAGCGCGTGCGGGCGAGCACGATGCCGCAGACGACAACGATCACGATCACGATGAACAGGAACGCGCTCTGCTTGTCGAGAGCGCGGCCGAGCACCGGGATCTGCTCGAGGGGGCCGAGCGGGATGCGGGGGATGAGAGGCGCCCCCTGCGGGGTGTACGTCCCGGTGGAGCCGAGGACGTTCTGCACCACCAGCAGCGCGATGCCCGTGGCGAGCATGTTGGCCGCGATGCCCGCGATGAGGATGTCGCACTGCAGCACGTACGCCGCCGCGGCCAGCAGGGCCGCGTATGCCATTCCCGCGATGATCGCGGCCAGCACGCCGATCCACGGGTTGCCCGTGGCCGCGGTCACCGACAGCGCCGCGAGGGCGGCGAGGAGCATAATGCCGTCCAAGGCGATGTTCGTGGCGCGCGCGCGTTCGGCGAACATCCCCCCGAAGGCGGTCACGATGATCGGGATGGTGCTCGCCAGTGCGAGGGAGAGGAAGTCGCCGACGACGTTCATGAAGACGCCTTTCCGCCGATGCGCTGGCTGGTGATGAGGAGGATGAGCACGCCCTGCAGCACGAACACGAGTGAGAACGGCACGTCCGAGACCGACTGCATGGCCGTCGCGCCGGTGATCAGCGAGGCGTAGAGCGCGCCGGCGACGACGATGCCGAGCGGTCGCAGCCGCCCGATCATCGCGACGGTGATGCCGAGGAAGCCGTACTGCGGCGAGAACCCTTCGATGTAGGAGTGCGTCACGCCCATCACGGCCAAACCGCCCGCGAGACCCGCCAGCGCCCCCGAGGCGAGCATCGACCCACCCAGGTACCGGGCCGAACGGAAGCCCAGGTACTCGGCGAAGGCGGGCTGGATGCCGGAGACCGCGGCGCGCATGCCGGTCCGGGTGCGCTCGGACCAGATCCATACGGCGGCGACCAGGACGAGGACGAGTACCACGCCGATGTTGGCCTGCGAGGGCGGGAGGATGGCCCACAGCCAGAGGGACCGATCCAGCGGCGGCGTCTCGACGGCGCCGGAGCTGGGGTCGCGGAAGTAATTGTTCACAAGGAACAGCGCGACGTCGGCGGCGACGTAGTTGGCCATGAGCGTGGTGAGGATCTCGTTGGTGCGCCACTTCACGCGCAGGAGCGTGGGGATGGCGATCCACAGCGCACCGGCCGCGCTCGCCGCCACGAGGGCCGCGACCTGGGCGAGGAACCCTCCGGTGCCCACGAGCGGGGCGGTGACGGCGGCTGCGAGACCCCCGAGCACGAGCTGTCCCTCGGTGCCGATGTTGAAAGCCCCGGCGCGGAAGGCCACGGTCGACGCCAGGGCCGCGGTGATGAGGATCGTCGCGATGGCGATCATCGTGCCGACGGAGTACGGGTTGCGGAAGGTGCCGAAGATGAACGCGCCGAAGGCGACGAACGGCTGGTCGGCGGTGACGAGGATGATGACGAAGCACAGGGCGACGCCGATGAGCACGGCCAGGACGGATTGACGGATGCCCAGCGGCACGACGCGCAGCGGGGTGGCCAGTACACCGGCCAGGCGCTTGGTCGCCGGGATCGGCTCGGGGGCGGTCGCGGGGATCACTGTGCTCCTCCTTCGAGCATTGCGCGTCCGACCTGCTGTTCGGTCGGTCGCACGAGCGGGTCGGCGAACTCGGCGACGATGCGACCCGATGAGATGACCAGCACACGGTCGGCGGTCTGCGTGACTTCTTCGATCTCGCTGGAGACGAGCAGGACCGCGGCGCCCCGATCGCGCTGCTCGACGAGACGCGAGCGGACGGCGGCGGTGGCGGCGATGTCGAGACCGCGGGTGGGCTCGGCGCAGACGACGATCGCGGGCTCCCGCGACAGCTCGCGCGAGAGCACCATCTTCTGCGCATTGCCGCCGGACAGGCGACGCGCGAGCTGACGTGGGGAGCGGGCGCGGACGTCGTAGGTGCGCATGAGGTTCGTCACCAGCTCGCCGATACGACGGCGATCGAGAAGACGGCGGCCGACCGCCGGGGTGTCGAGGTAGCCGACGGCGATGTTCTCGGCGACCGGCCAATAGCCGGCCATGCCGCGACCCTGGCGGTCTTCGGGCACATGGGCCATCCCGGCGGCCCGCGCCGAGGCGGGGTGCATGTTGGTCGTGTCTCGCCCGGCCACCTCGACCGTGCCGGAGTCCACGCGGCGGAGTCCGGTGATCGCCTCGACGAGTTCTGTCTGGCCGTTTCCCGCCACCCCGAGGAGGCCGACGATCTCTCCCGCGCGCACGTCGAGGCTCACCCCGTCGACGACCTCGATGCCGCGAGCGTTACGCACACGTAGGTCACTGACGCGCAGCTTTCTCTCTCCGGGTGTGCCGCGCGGCACGTCGGTCGCGGTCTCCTGCGCCCGGCCGATGATGAGCTCGGCCAGATCGGCGTTGGTGACGTCGTCGATCGAGCAGTGGGCGACACGCTGTCCGCTGCGCAGCACCGTGACCTCGTCGGCGATACGCCGCACCTCATGGAGGTGGTGACTGATGAGGATGACCGCCAGACCGCGCTCGGCGAAACCGCGCACCACCTCGAAGAAGCGGTCGGTCTCGGCGGGGGTGAGCACCGCGGTCGGCTCGTCGAGCACGAGCACGCGGACGTCCTGGGAGAGGGCGCGCAGGATCTCGACTCGCTGCTGGCCGCCGACCGACAGGGTCCGAACGATGTCGGTGGGGTCGACGTCCAAGCCGAATTCGCGCGCGACGCGGGCGGCGCGGTCGATCTGCGCACGGCGGTCGACGAGGCCGCCGCGCACCGGCTCGCGACCGAGAGCGACGTTCTCGGCAACGGTGAGCGAGGGGACCAGCTTGAAGTGCTGGTGGACCATGCCGATGCCGGCGTCCAATGCCCGTCGCGGCGAGGTGATCGCGACGGGGTGGCCGTCGATCTCGATGCTGCCTTCGTCGGGACGTTCGAGCCCGAAGAGGCAGTTCATCAGCGTCGACTTGCCGGCCCCGTTCTCGCCGAGGAGTGCATGGATGCTGCCCGCGCGTACGTCGAGGTCGACGTGGTCGACCGCGGTCATCGAGCCGAAGCGTTTGACGATGCCGCGAAGGCGCAGCAGGGGCGTGTCCATGGGATCTCCTCGGGAGAACGGGGCGGCTGGGTCAGAGCGCCGTGTCGACCTTGATCTGGCCGTCGACCACCTGCTGGCGGAGGTCGTCGACCTTCTTCTGGATGTCGGACGGCACGAGGGCGTCGTTGAAGGCGATGCCGACGCCGTCGTTGGCGATGTTGCCGACGATCGTGGTGCCCGGCTCGAGCGTGCCCGCCTGGAACGACTTGATGGCGTCGTAGATCGTGTTCCCGACGTTCTTCAGGGCGCTGGCCGGGGTGGAGTCGGGGTGCAGGTCGTTCTGGTTGGAGTCGGTACCGATCGCGTAGCGGCCACTGTCGGCGCCGGCCTGGAGCACACCGAGTCCGGCCGCTCCGGCGACCTGGTAGACCACATCCGCACCGTCCTTGTAGATCGACGTGGCCACGTCGTAGCCGACCTGCGAACTGGCGAAGTCGTTGGTGAAGCGCACGTCCACGGTGATCGACGGGTCGACGGCGTGCACGCCCTGCGTGAAGCCGACGATGAAGTCACGGATGACGGGAATGTCCTTGCCGCCGACGAGACCGACCTTCTTGCTCCCCGTGGCGCGCGGGAACGACGTGGGGTTGGAGGTGATCTGGGCGGCGAGCGCGCCGACCAGGAAGGCACCCTCGTTCTGCGCGTAGCTGATGCCGGTCACGTTGTCACCCACGGAGGGCGAGTCGAAGATCAGGTACTTCTGATCCGGGAACTGCGGAGCGACCTTCTCCAGGGTGGATGCCACGACGGTGCCGCCCGTGACGATCAGCTGGTTGTCGCCGGAGGCCGAGGCCTCGGTCAGGTTGCGTTCCCACGCGGGAGCGTCGTCGGCGCCGGCCTCGATGACCTTGACCTTGGCGCCGAGGTCTTCGCCGGCGCGCATGAGCCCCTCGTTGGCCGAGTCCATGAAGCTCTTGTCGCCGAGCTGCCCCGACAGGGGGGCGACGATCGACAGTTGCGAGCTGGAGGTGGGGTCGGACGACGAGGAGCCGCTGCACCCGCTGAGGGTGAGAGCGGCGGTGGCCGCGAGGGCAGCGGCGATGAGCAGGGGCTTCTTGCGGTGCATGGGTGCTCCTTAGAGGGCGGTAGGTGTGTCGCGGGTGAGGAGGAAGTCGTTGATCATCGCGGCGAGCCGTGCGGGATCTTCGACGTGGAGGTAGTGCTGCAGGTCGGGGACGATGTGCAGGCGGGAGTCGGGGATGAGCTCGTGCAGCGTGCGCGACATCCGGGGAGTGGAACCCCGGTCGTTCTCGCCCGTGACGATCAGCGTCGGACAGGCGATGCGCGCGGGGCTGTCCCCGAGATCGGCGGTGGCCAGGATGCCGTAGACCTCGGCGTATCCGACGGGATCGACCCCGCTGACGATCTGCACTTCGACGTCCACCACGGCGGGTTCGAGCCGGGCGAAGTCGCTCGTGAACCATCGTTCGACGCTCGAGCGAGCGAGGTCGCCGGGCACGCGAGTGCGGACGTCGGCCCAGCGTGAGAGCGCGCGCAACTGCTCCTGCGGCGTCCGATCGGCGATGGAGTTGAGCAGCACGAGTGCGTTCACCCGCTCCGGGTGGGCGAGTGCGAGCTGCTGTGCGAAGAGGGCCCCGACCGAGAACCCGATCACGCTCGCGGCGCCGATGCCCTCGGCATCCAGGACGCGCACGATGTCGTCCACGATGTGGTCCGGTCGATAGGGCGGCTCGGGGGCTTCGGAGTCCCCGTGACCGCGATAGTCCGGCAGGACGAGACGCAGGCCCTCGTCGAGGGCGGGAACGAGACGCCACCACGTGCGCGAGGAACTGCCGACGCCGTGCAACAGCACGACAGGATGCGAGCCGTCGCCGTGCACACGGTAGGCGATGCGGGGTGCGCCGACAGTGTGGCGGAGACCGCGATCTTGGGAAAGAGGGGCAGCTTCTTGCATGGTAGGTGGATTATTGACACAGCCGGTCTGCCATGTCAATAACCGGGTTTTACGGGTCCCGTAGCCGAAAAACCCCTGAAACAAGCTGTTTACTTGCATGCATGCGCGGTCAATTGACTTGCTTGTTCTTAAAGAGCAAGACTTATGCCATGCAAGGTGCTCGGTCCCAGAGCGCGCAGACCCGCGTCATCGACGGCGTCCGCTCGCGCATCATCCGCGGTGAGCTGCCCCCGGGGACCGCTCTGTCTGAGGGGGCGCTCGCTGACGAGTTCGAGGTCAGTCGTACGCCCGTGCGCGAGGCGCTCAAGCAGCTCCAGACCGAGGGTCTGGTGGAGATCCGCCCTCGGGTTGGAACCTTCGTCATGGCGCCGACGCGACGAAGCATGATCGAGCTCTTTCACATGAAGGAGCTCATCGAGGGCTCGGCTGCCGGGTTGCTGGCGGCCCGCGGCGACTGCCCTGAGCTGCGCGCACTGCGCGAGAACATCCGCGCGTCTGACGTGGCTCTCTCCGCCGAAGACCGCGGGGCGTATGCGGGCCTCAACGAGGAGTTCCACGAGCTCATCATCCGCGGCGCCGACAACGACAAGCTCGCGGAGCACTACCGCATCATGATGAACCAGCTCGCCTACCCGCGCCTCGTGCACGCCTCGCTGGAACAGCCCGGGCGCCTGGCGGGGAGCGTCGGCGAGCACCACGACGTGCTCGACATGATCGCGGCCAAAGACGCCTTCACGGCCGAGAGATTCATGCGCTCGCACGTGCGGGCGAGCCGCGACGCTCTGCTGAGCATCGCCGACTTCCCCCTGAGTACCTGAGACCGGCACCACCCTGAGAGGACGAACATGAAAGACATCAAGGTCACCTTCGGCGTGGACGTCGACGCCGTCGCCGGCTGGCTCGGCTCGTACGGCGGGGAGGACAGCCTGCAGGACATCCAGCGTGGACTGTTCGCCGGCGACGTGGGCCTTCCACGCCTGGTGCGACTCTTCGATCGGTACGGCATCTCATCGACGTTCTTCACGCCCGGCCACTCCATCGAGACGTTCCCCCGCAGCATCGAGATGCTGGTCGACTCGGGCCACGAGCTCGGCGTGCACGGGTACTCGCATGAGAATCCTCGCGACATGTCCCCTCAGCAGGAGCGCGATGTACTCGAGCGTTCGCTGGAGCTCATCGAATCGGTGTGGGGGCGCAAGCCCACCGGATACATCGCGCCGTGGGGCGAGATGACGACGATCACCGCCGACATCCTGCTCGAGGCCGGCATCGAGTACGACCGCACCCAGGTGCTCCACGATTTCCAGCCCTTCTACGCCCGCACCGGCGACTCATGGACCAAGATCGACTACTCGCGGCCGGCGGCCGAATGGATGAAGCCGCTCGTGCGAGGCACGGAAATCCCGCTGGTCTCCCTCGCGTTCAACTGGTATCTCGACGATCTGCCGCCGATGATGTTCGTCAAGACGAGTCCGAACAGCGACGGGTTCAAGAACCCGCGAGACATCGAAGAGCTCTGGCGGGATCAGTTCGACTGGGTGTACCGGGAGTACGACTACGCCACCTTCCCGATCTGCCTGCACCCCGACGTGTCGGGACGCCCGCAGGTGCTGCTGATGATCGAGCGCCTGATCGAGTACATGGCGGACAAGCCGGGCGTGAGCTTCGACACGTGCGAGAACATCGTGCGCGACTTCAAGCAGCGCCACCCGTTCGAGACCGACCCGCGGTACCCGTTCGATCGGGAGTTCTGGGCGTCGTGAGCGCGACCGCGACGCCGGCGGGAGTGGCCGTCTTCTCGCTCGGCGGCACGATCGCGGCGCCGGCGTTGTCGTCCGGTGCTCGGATCGAGCTCGGAGCCGACGATGTCGTGGGCGACCTCGCGCGCGCGACCGGCGTGCCGGTGACGGCCGTGACGTTCCGGCGTCTGCCCTCGGCCAGCCTGTCGCTGGGAGATCTCGCCGACCTGGGTGCGGCGATCGCCGAGGCCTTCCGTGACGGTCACGCGGCGGCGGTGGTCACCGTGGGCACGGACGCGCTCGAGGAGGTCGCGTTCGCACTGGACCTGTTGCACGGTGGCGACGAGCCGATCGTCGTGACCGGCGCCATGCGCAACGCCGGCATGCCGGGAGCGGACGGTCCGGCGAACCTGGCCGCGGCGCTGCGCGTCGCCGCCTCGTTAGAGGCGCGGGGACTGGGTGCGCTCGTGGTGAACGGCGACGAGGTCCACCTGGCGCGCTGGGCGCGCAAGGCTCACTCCAGCAAGCCGGCGGCGTTCGTGAGCGAGAACGTCGGCCCGGTCGGCTGGATCGTCGAGGGGCGCGTGCGGATCGCCCTCGCGCCGAAGACGCGACCGCCGGGCCTGGATCCGGATGCCGTCGCTCGCGGCCTCCGGGAGAACGCTCTCCGAGTGGTGCTCCATCGTTGCGCGCTGGGCGAGGGGGCAGACGATTACGCGGCGGCGCGCACCGCCGCGGGCGTCGTCGTGGAAGCGTTCGGCGCGGGTCATGTCGGAGCAGGGATCGTGCCCGTCATCCGCGAGATGGCGGAGGCGATCCCGGTCGTCTTCGTGTCGCGTGCGGGCGCCGGCGACGTCTACCGTTCGGTGGGAGCCTTCCCCGGCTCCGAGAGAGACCTCCTGTCCGCGGGGGCCACGCCGGGCGATGGTCTCGACGGATTGAAGGCGCGAGTGCTGCTCAGCTTCCTTCTGGCGATCGACTCGACCCGAGCGCAGATCGAGGTCGCGTTCGCCGCTCGAGCGGGTTCGGTTTTGTAGGGGGAGCGGGGTCAGCCGTCGTTTCCGACCGACGTGGTCGGTCCGTGGCGGTTGCGGCGCGCGCAGCCTGGTTGTACGCGTGCGGGCGCCTCATCGTCTGTGAACGCGTTGCGGACTGTCGTGGACGACCATCTCGTCGTTGCCATCCAAGTAATATGCGCGCATACTAAATACATGCGAACACTTGCTTCCGTCACCCGTGAATCCACCGCTCCGCCCTCGGCGTTCTACGCCCGGTGGGTCGATCACGACTCGTGGAAGGAGTGGTCGCCCGACACCGAGTGGGCGCGCGTCGAGGGTGAGGTGCGGCAGGGGGCGCGTGGCATCCTGAAGCCCGTCGGTGGTCCGCGCACGGCCTTCGTGATCGCCGAACTCGAGCCCGACCGCGTCTACACCGACGTCAGCCGTGTTCCGGGAGCCCGACTGACGTTTCGGCACCGGGTGGACGCCACCCCGGGTGGGTCGCGGGTGACGGCCGAGGTGACGCTCGAGGGACCGCTCTCGTGGCTGTGGGCGCGCACCGCGTTCGCCGGCTTCGAGCGATCGGTGCCCGCCGACCTCGACCGGCTCGTCGCGCTCGTCGAGACCGTTCGCGCGCGATGATCGAGGGATGACGACTCCCCTCGACAGTCGCTTCGCCTCCGGCGACGCCAGCCCGGGATTCTTGCTCTGGCAGGTGACGAACCGGTGGCAGGCGGCGATCCGCCGGGCGCTCGCGCCGCAGGAGGTGACGCACGTGCAGTTCGTGCTGCTGGCGGTGCTGACGTTCGGCGACTCCGACGAGGGCATGACCCAGGCCGCGCTGAGCCAGCGCGCCGGCGCCGACCCGATGATGGTGTCGCAGGTGATCCGCGCGCTCGCCGAGCGGGATCTCGTCGAACGGCGACAGGATGCCACCGACCGCCGCGCCGTCCGCGTCCGGGCCACGGCCGCCGGGCGTGAGCTGGCGCGCGCGGCGAACCGCGCCGTGGAGGACGTCGACGAAGAGTTCTTCGGGCCGGACGCGACCGCATCGCACTCGCTCGTCGATCACCTCGCCGCGGTACTGGCGCGCTCGAGCGCGTAGGCCGCTGGAGCGTTGAGTGTCCAAGACACGCCGCAACTCGGCGCGGGGTTACGGCGTGTCTTGGACACTCAACGGAAGGGGGCGCGGCCGCGGCGCGGGAGGGCGAGGCGCGCGCGGGCGCGAGAACGCGCGGCCTCAGCGCGGGAACGCGCGGCCTCAGCGCGAGAACGCCCAGCGCCGCTCGGACACCGCGGCCACCGCCTCGGACACCGCGCCCGCGACGCGGTCCGTGTGCCGGAGCGACAGGGCGTTGGAACGCGGGCGGGTGAAGGCACCGGCCTCCATGCCCGAGGTGAACGGTCCGATGGCGAAGAGGGTCGCGTGCGGGATGCCGTCGCGAGAGACGACTCGTCCGTCGGCGTCGGTGTCGATGCGGCCGAGCGAACCCGTGAAGGTCTCGTCGGTGACGTGCACCTCGCGGCCGTGCCGCGTCGCCAGTTCGCGCAAGGCCGCGTTGTCGCTCGAGGCCGCCTCGGCGCTCGGGAGCCACGCGTCGAGGAGCGCGCCCGCGCGAACCTCTCCCGGAACCCGCGGAGAGGATGCCACGAACCGCCCGTCGTCGATGCGCACTGCGATCTCGGGTCCGAGGAACCGCACGATCCCGGCATCCGCGAGCGCGCCGATCTCTTCGAGGCGATGGGCCGGCGGCCCCGACGCGACGTAGCTGAAGAAGGTGTGCCACGTCACGGGGAGATCGATCGCGCGCGACCGCGCGCTCCACCGCTCGGCGGGGATCTCTGACACCGCGAGGAACGACTGCAGGATCGCGAGGAACAGCGCCTGCGCGGTGCTGCGTTCCGGAGTCGTGCGCAGATGCAGGTCGTCCGCGATGTGCTGGCGGACGCGGCGGTGCACCTCGGCGGCATCCGCGAACGCCTCCTGGCCGAGAGGCACATCGAGCGCGGGGACGTCGAAACGGTCCAGCGGGTCGGGGACGACCTCCGCGACCGCGCGCCGCAGGGCTGCCGTGTCGCCGTCCACGGCGCGCAGCGTCTCGCGGAACACCTCCCACGTGACGCGCACCCGCTCGGGATGACCCGTGAACAGCTCGCGGTAGTGCCCCCACACGAGCTCGCGGGCGATCAGCGGCCACACGTCGTCGAGGAAGTCGATCGTGCCGGGCCGTGCCAACAGGTCCGCGATCGCGGCGGGGGTGAGCACCTCGCGCGCGGGCGGGTCGCCCCGCAGGTCCGACGACACCTTCGAGCGGTACGGCACGCCGCGGCGCGAGCCGAGGTGCAGACGCGGTTCCCGCCCCGAGGGCTCGTACCGCACGCGGTCGTCCGGCGTTCGGACGAAGCGGCCGCCGCGTCCCTCGGCCAGCAGCACGATGGCATCCACCGCCGCCAGTCCCATGCCGCGCACGATGACGTCGTCGCCCGCACCGAGCACCGAGAGGTCGGCGTCGGCGGTGAATGACGGCGGCACATAGGTCAGGCCCGCGTCCGCGGCCGCGGTGATCAGCGCGCGTGTCTCGCCGTCGGGGTCGCGTCCGTTGTGCCCGAGCGCGTACACGACGATGTCGGCGGGAAGACGGATGCCATCGGCCAACGCCACCTCGTACCCCTCGGTCGTGTCATCGACCCACTGCACGACCCCGCGGTGCTCGTGCACCTCGACCCCGGGTGGCGCGATCGCGACCGTGCGGCGCCAGAACCAGTCGAGGTAGACGCTCTGGAGTCGGCGCGTGGGGAAGCTGTCTCCGCGCAGCGTCAGGAGCTCGGCATCCAGACCCGGATCGTCGATCGCGACATCGGGGATGGTCCCTGCGCGGACGCGCTCGGCCCACTCGATGAGCGACGGCCCGGAACGCACCGGCCCCGAGATCGTGCACGTCTCGTCGGTGAACACGGTCACGTCGCGTGCCATCGAGTTGAGCTTCAGCAGCGGCGACTGATCGCGGCGCCAGATGCGTCCGGCACCCGGCGGGTGCGGGTCGACGAGCGTGATGTGCAGGCGCGGACTGGCCGCGCGGGTCCGGCGGGCGAGCAGGCGCTCGACCAGCATCACCGCGCGCGGGCCGGCCCCCACGATGACCACCCGGATCATCGCACGGCGGGAGTGAGGACGGGCGGCAGGCCCAGCAGATCGTGCAGCGTCGCCCCGTCGTCGTACGAGCGGCGGTACGAGCCGCGCTCCTGCAGGAGCGGCACGACCCGGTCGGCGAACTCGTCGAGGCCGTGCGGGGTGACATGTCCGACGACGGTGAACCCGTCGGTCGCGCGTTCCTGCACGTACCGGTCGATCTCGGATGCCACATGCTCCGGCGTCCCGACGAAGGTGTGCTTCGCGGTCAGACGGATCACGAGCTCCCGGATGCTGAGGTTCTCTGCGGCCGCCTGCTCGCGCAGCTGCCCGACGCGCGCGCGGATCGCGGCGTGGCGGCCGGCGAAGCCCTGCGCGGTCTCGACGCCGGTGTCGGGCTCGACATCAGGCAGCGGACCCTCGGGGTCGTACCCGCTGAGGTCGCGGTTCCAGATCTGCTCGAGGTAGGTGATCGCGGTCTGCGGGCGCACCTGGGCGAGAGCGATCTCGCGCGAGCGTTCGCGGGCCTCGTCGGCGGTGTCGCCGAGCACGAAGGTGGCTGCCGGGAGGATCTTGAGCGAATCCTCGTCGCGGCCGTGCGCGGCGAGGCGGCCCTTCACGTCGCGGTAGAACTGTTGCGCGTCGGCGAATTCGGTGTGCAGCGAGAAGATGACGTCGGCGTGCTCCGTGGCGAAGTCGCGGCCGTCGGGGGAGTCCCCGGCCTGCACGATCACGGGTCTCCCCTGCGGAGAGCGCGGAACGTCGAACACCGCGTCGACGTCGAACAGACGGGACTCGTGCCGGACCCGCTCGATCGCGTCGTCGCGGAGGAACGCCCCGGTCTCGGCATCCGCCACGATCGCGTCGTCGCGCCACGACGACCAGAGCGCCTTCGACAGCGCCGCGAACTCCGACGCCCGCACGTACCGGTCGGCGTGGTCGAGGTAGCCCCCGCGACGGAAGTTCGCGCCGTGGAACGCGTCGGAGCTGGTCACGGCGTTCCACCCAGCCCGGCCGTTCGACAGCAGGTCGAGCGCGCCGAGCTGACGGGCGAGCTCGTACGGCTCGTTGAAGGTCGTGTTGAGCGTGCCGACGAGGCCGATGTGCTCGGTCACCGCGGCCAGGGCGGTGAGGATCGCGAGGGTGTTCGGGCGTCCCGCGACATCGAGGTCGTGCAGCTGCCCGCGGTGCTCCCGCAGGCGCAGGCCCTCGGCGAGGAAGAGGTAGTCGAAGAAGCCCCGCTCGGCCGTGCGGGCGAAGTACTCGAACGACGAGAAGTCGATCTGACTGCCCGCGCTCGGATCGGTCCAGACGGTCGTGTTGTTCACACCCGGGAAGTGGGCGGCGAGGTGGATCTGACGGCGGGTCATGCGCCGACCTCCTGACGGGCGTAGCGGCTGGCGAGACGGGGGAGTCCGACGCGTTCGCGCAGGGTCGGTGCGCCGTCGTCGGGGAGCAGGATGCCGGCGCCAGCCGCGCGCGGCACGACCCGCTCGGCGATCGCGTCGAGGTCGGCGGGCAGGCGCGCGGGGCGCAGGCGGATGCCGTCGACCCCCTGAGCGGCGAGAGCCGCGATCTCGTCGACGACGTCGTCGGCGGTGCCGACCACGACCCGGGCATCGGTGGCGAGCGGGGAACGGTCCTGGAGGCGGTTCCAGACCGCCTCGGCCTCCCGGCGTGTGTCCTCCACGAGGAACAGGAGGTCGGCGAACACGCGCAGCGGCTCGTCGAGCGTGCGCACCTCGTCCGCGGCATCCGCCAGTTCGTTCAGGATGCCGCCGACCGCCGCCGCATCCGCGGGTGTGACGAAGACGAGGTCGGCGTGCTCCGCGGCGAAACGGTACGGGATCGTCTGGTGCGCGAGGGCGGTGATGAGCGGCTGGCCCTGCGGGGAGCGCGGCACGATCGAGGCGCCCGTGATCGAGAAGAACTCGCCCTCGAACTCGACGTTGTGCACGCGCTCCCGGTCGAGGAACTTCCCGGTCTCGAGGTCGCGCACGATCGCGTCGTCCTCCCACGAGTCGGCGAGACGCCGGATGACCTCGGCCACTTCGCCGGCCTCGCGGAACGCCGCGAGCAGCGCGGGGTCGTCTTCGACGCGACCGGATGCCGGGATCCCGGTCGGTCCGTCGGCGCGGCGCCCGAAGTTCGCGCGCTCCTGCGGCGTCGAGCCCGCGACGAGGCGGACACCCGCGCGGCCCCGGCTGGCGTGGTCGAGGGTCTGGAGTCCGGTGGCGAGATGGAACGGTTCGGGATGCGCGGTGGTCGCGGTCGGCACGAGACCCAGGCGACGCGTGACCGGGGCCAGGAATGACGCCAACAGCACCGCGTCGAGGCGGCCCCGCACGCGGTCGCGCCGGGTCTCGGCATCCGGCTCGAAGGATCGCCCGCCCAGGCTCAGTGCGTCCTCGATGGTCGCGAAGAGGAGCCCGGCGCCGTCGGCCGTGCGGGCGAGGTCACGCCAGTATGCGGGCGTCGTGAGCTCGGTGGGGCGCGCGGTGAACTCGCGCCACGCGGCCGGGTGCCAGCCGGCGCCGTCCAGGGCGACGGCGAGGTGGATGCGGTCGGGCATCGGGACTCCTTCGCGGCGGGCCGGTCCCGCCGAAACGCCCACTGTGCCGCCGGTGCCGCGCCGGCACAATCGCGTCCGTAACGCAGCGCCGCGAGGCGTCATTGTTACGGCCGTTCGGTGCCCGCGCCCGGCGTTGAGTGTCCAAGACCCCCGCACACCGCGTGCCGCGCGCCCGGCGTTGAGTGTCCAGAACACCCGGACGCCGCGAAAATTCGTCCGGGTGTTTTGGACACTCGGCGTGCGTCGCGCAGCGAGGGAGGTGCGGGCACGGAAGGGTAGCCCGGGCCGCCTGCGCGGTGCGGGACTGTGACGCCGCGCGACGTTCCGTGACGGACCGCGACGCATCGCGACGGCGCGTTTCCGCCGAGATGACCGCCGACCGGGCATCGCCCTACCTTCGGCTGCACTCCCGTCCCCACCCAGAGAGGCACGCCCATGAGCGCTTCCACCGCGACCGTCCCGCGCACGGGCCTGTCCGCCCTGCTCGACGACATCGAGCGCGACGCCCCCGGCATCGACGTGCGCCCGTCGTCTCCCGGGACCGCGGAGTACGCGCACGACGCGGGCACCGCACCTCGACAGGGCACGGGCACGACCGACGGACCCGCGGTCGCCTTCCCCGCTACCGTCGGCGAGGTCCAGCAGCTCGTGCGCCTCGCCGCCCGCCACGGCGTGAGCGTCGTCCCGCGCGGTGCGGGCACGGGGCTGTCGGGCGGTGCCACGGCCCATACCGAGCAGCTGGTGATCTCGACCGACCGCCTGAACCGGATCGTCGAGATCTCGCCCGCCGACGAGGTCGCGGTCGTCGAGCCGGGTGTCCTCAACGCGACGCTCAACGAGCACCTCTCCCCGCTCGGCCTCTTCTACGCCCCCGACCCCGCGAGCTGGCGCATCTCGACCATCGGCGGCAACATCGCCACCAACGCCGGCGGCCTCCGCTGCGCCAAGTACGGCGTCACCCGAGAGTCGGTGCTCGCCCTCGACGTCGTCCTCGCCGACGGGAGCCTCGTCTCGATCGGCCACCGCTCGATCAAGGGCGTGACCGGACTCGACCTCGTGTCGCTGTTCGTCGGGTCGGAGGGGGTGCTCGGCATCGTGGTCGGCGCGACCGTTCGCATCCGTCCCCTCCCCGTCGCCCGGCGTACGGTGTCGGCGTTCTTCGACTCCACCCCCGCGGGGGCCGCGGCCATCGGTGCGATCACGGCCTCACGCGTGCGCCCGAGCGTGATCGAGTTCCTCGACGAGCCGACCCTCGAGGGCATCGACGCGGCGAACGACTCGGGCCTTCGCGCCCGCGGCGCGGCCCTCCTGCTCATCGAGCTCGACGGGTTCGGCATCGACGAGCAGACCGCCGAGCTGACGACAGCGCTCGCCGCCGCCGGTGGGCGCGTGCAGGTCGAGAGCGGACCGGATGCCGAGGTCCTCTGGGAACTGCGACGTTCGGGGCGGCGCTTCGACGAGGGATCCTGGTTCGTCGGCGGCGACGTCGCGGTCCCGAAGTCGCGCATCGCCGAGGTCTTCGCGGCCTTCCCCGCGATCGAGGCGCGGCACGGGGTGGCGGTGAGCGCCGTCGCCCACGCCGGCGACGGCAACCTGCACCCCGTCGTCACGCTCCCGGTCCCGGCGGGCGCCGACCCCGCCCCCGCGGCGCTGCACGAAGCCGCCGACGACATCGTGCGCACCGCCCTCGCCCTCGGCGGAACCGTCAGCGGCGAGCACGGCATCGGCACGGTCAAGCGCGCGCTCGCCGCCGAGGAGCTCGCCGCGCGCGTGCGGTCGGCTCAGCTCGCGATCAAAGACGCCCTCGATCCCGCCGGTCTCTTCAACCCCGGCAAAGCCCTGTAACCCGTTTCACCAGCACACTCCCCACCACACGTCTCCACAGCACAAGGACCCTCATGATCACTCGCTTCCGACGCCTCCTCGGCGTCGCCTCCGCCCTCACCGTCGGCGCCGTCCTCCTCAGCGGATGCGGCGCGGGAACCTCGGCCGCTCCGGCCGAGAGCTCCACGCCGAAGCCCGGCGGCGACCTCGTCTTCCTCATCGACTCGCTCGGCGCCACCTGGATCCCCAACAACAGCGCGATCTCGAGCTACCAGGGCCAGATCTGGGGCAACGTGACCGACAAGCTGGTCTACGTCGACGCCGAGGGCAACCTCAGCCCGTGGATCGCGGAGAGCTGGGACGAGAACGCCGACAAGACGCAGTTCACGCTCCACCTCAAAGAGGGCGTGACCTTCTCGGATGGCACGCCGCTGGACGCGGCCGCGGTCGTCGCGAACATCGACATCTGGGCGAAGGGTCGGCCCGACGAGGGCATCAACCGCATCGGCCTGTTCCCCTCCGCCAACTACGCGGGGGCGGAGGCGGTGGATGCCACGACGGTGAAGGTGTCGTTCTCGGCACCGACGCTCAGCTTCATCCCGACGCTGGCGTATCACGGCTCGATCCTCCTGTCCCCGGCCACGCTGGCACTCCCCGCCGACCAGCAGGCCGATCTCACGAAGGACATCGGCAGCGGACCGTTCACCGTCGAGAAGGTCGCCGAGGGTGACAGCGTCGTGCTGAAGAAGCGCGACGACTACGACTGGGGTCCCGAAGCCGTCGGCCACGAAGGTGCCGCGTACCTCGACACGATCACCTACAAGCAGGTCGCGGAGCCGACGCTGCGCACCGCCTCGGTCGAGTCGGGCCAGGCGCAGGTCGCCTACAACGCGAGCCCGCAGGACCTCGACGCGCTGAAGCAGGAGGGGCTGACCGTCGAGACCCCGCGCTACCTCGGGTTCGTCAACGGATACGCGCTCAACACCTCCGTCGCCCCCTTCGACGACGTGAAGGTGCGTCAGGCCGTCCAGCACGGCATCGACCGCGACCAGATCCTGTCGACCGTCTACACCGAGGACTGGCACGCGGCCGAGTCGCTGTTCCAGAGCACCGTGCCCGAGGCGACCGACCACAGCGCCGACTTCGCGTACGACCCCGACAAGGCCGCCGCTCTCCTCGACGCCGCCGGCTGGGTCAAGGGCGCCGACGGCGTCCGCACGAAGAACGGGCAGAAGCTGTCGTTCACGCTCTACCCCAACCCGTACCTGCAGGCGTCCCAGTCGGTCGACGAGCTCGTCGACCAGCAGCTCACGAGCCTCGGCTTCGAGGTGAACCTCGAGACCTACGACGTCCCGACCTACGGCCAGAAGGTCATCGGCAACGCCACGGTCCCCGCGAACGAGATCACGCGCAGCTTCGTCGACGTGGGAACCGTCGCCGGGGTCCTCACCTCGCAGAAGAAGGGCGACGAGGACTGGTTCAAGCTCGGAACCTCGGATGCCACGCTCAACGACCTCTCGACGCGCATCGCCACGGCCACCGACCGTGACGCCCGCGCGAAGGTCGCCGACGAGCTGCAGAGCTACGTGCTCGACCAGGGGTACTTCGTCCCGCTGACGCAGATCGTGCAGCGCGTGTACGTGCAGGCCCCCGAGGTGAGCGGCGTCAGCTACAACGGCCTCGCCTACGCGTACTACCTGGACGCCTGGCTGAACAGCTGATTCGGATGGGGGCGGATGCCGTGGCATCCGCCCCCATCCCGACCCATCGACACGAAAGGAGAGAGCATGCTCCGCACCTACGGCCGCTTCGCGCTGCGCCGAACGGGCCAGGCGATCGTCGTCGTCCTCTTGGCGTACCTGTTCACGTTCCTGGTGATCAGCATCCTCCCGGGCGACCCGATCACGAGCACGCTGCGCAACCCCGACAACGGCTTCACCGAAGACGACATCGCGCGCATCGTGGCGTACTACGGGCTGGATCAGCCGTGGTGGGTGCAGCTCGGCTCGTCGCTCGGCCGCTTCGTGGTCGGCGATCTGGGAGTGTCACTGCGGTCGAACCTGCCGGTGGGCGGACTCGTGCTCGATGCGCTCGGGTCGACGCTCGCGCTCGCCGGGGCGGCGCTCGTGGTCGCCGTCGCGCTGGCCGTCGTGATCGCATACGGCACGCAGTTCCTGCCGCCGCGATTCGGCCAGGGCGTTCTGCGCTCGCTGCCCTCGCTGTTCCTCTCGGTGCCGAACTTCGTGATCGGCCTGCTGCTCATCCACGTGTTCGCCTTCGGTCTCGGGCTGTTCAGCATGATCGACACCGAGACGCCCTGGGGAACGTTCTTCGCGGCGGTGGCGCTCGGCATCCCGGTGTCTGCCCAGCTCGCCGAGGTGCTCATCGCCTCTCTCGATCACGAGTCCCGGCAGGAGTACGTGGCGGTGGCCCGCTCGCGGGGGCTCCGGCAGGGGGCGCTCTTCCTCCGCCACCTCGTGAAGCCCTCGTCGCTGCCGACGGTGACGGTGCTCGCGCTGATCGTCGGAGAGCTGCTCGGCGGGGCGCTCATCACCGAGGCGATCTTCGGCCGCGTGGGCATCGGCACGCTCGTGCAGTCGGCCGTGGCGAGCCAGGATCTCCCGGTGCTGCAGGCGGTGGTCTCTCTCGCCGCGATCGTGTTCGTGGTCGTGAACCTCCTCGCCGACCTCGCCTATCCGCTGCTCGACCCCCGCGTGTCGATCGGGGCGCGCGGGCGCACGGCGACCGCGGCTCCCCAGGACGATCCCGCGCCGCTGCTGCGCGAGGAAGTGAGCATCGTATGACCGCGACCCTCACCGCCCCGGGGCGGGTGACGAACGCCCGAGCCCGTGGCATCCGTCTCTCCGTCCCGGTCAGCGTCGTCGTCTCGTTCGCGGTCGTCGCCGTGGTGCTGGCCTTCTCGATCGCGCCCGCGCTCTTCACCTCGCAGAATCCCGCGCAGGGAGTGCCCGCCGACAAGCTGCAGGCGCCGAGCGCCGCGCACCTGCTGGGCACCGATCACCTCGGTCGCGACCTGTTCGCGCGGATCGTGTTCGGTGCGCAGTCCTCGGTCACCAGCGCTCTCGTCGCCGTGGCGATCGGGGTCGTCGTCGGCGGGCTCATCGGCCTGCTCGCGGGCTTCCTCGGTTCGTGGACCGACGTCGTGCTCGCGCGTTTCGTCGACGTGCTGCTCGCGATCCCGGCGTTCCTGCTCGCGGTCGTGATCGTCAGCTCGCTCGGCTTCCAGACCATCAACGCCGCGATCGCCACGGGCGTCTCGGCCGTCGCGGTGTTCGCGCGGGTGATGCGATCCGAGGTGATCCGCGTGCGCTCCTCGGTGTTCGTCGAGGCCGCGCGGCTGCAGGGCGGCTCGACGGTCCACGTGCTGTTGCGCCACGTGCTCCCCAACGCGTCGCGCTCGCTGATCCCGCTCGCCGTGCTGCAGTTCGGGCTGTCGATCCTCGTCATCGCGGGGCTCGCGTTCCTGGGGTACGGCGATCCGCCCCCGGCATCCGACTGGGGGTTGCTCATCTCGGCGGGCAAGGACTACCCGCGGGCACCGTGGCTCGTCGTCTGGCCCGCCCTGGTCACGGTGGCGACCGTGCTCTCGATCAACCGCATCAGCCGCTGGCTCCGGAGGACGTCATGACCACCACTCTTCCCGTGCGCTCCGAGGCGCACACCGCGACCGCGCTCCTCGCTGTCGAAGGTCTGTCGGTCGCCTACGGCCGCACCCCCGTGGTGCACGACGTCTCGTTCGCGATCCCGCGCGGCGGCAGCCTCGCCCTCATCGGCGAATCGGGCTCGGGGAAGTCGACGATCGCGCGCTCGATCCTGCGCCTGCTGCCACGCGGAGCGGCGACCGCACGGGGGCGCATCGCGTTCGACGGCGGCGACCTGCTGGGGCTGTCGGAGGCGCGGTTCCGCCCGTTCGGGGGACGTCGTATCGGCTTCGTCCCCCAAGACCCCTCGCACGCGCTGAACCCCGTGCGCACCGTCGGGTCGCAAGCCCACGAGGCAGCGGCCCTGGCGGGGCTCACCGACGCGCGCGCGCAGCGCGCGGCGATCCTCGACGTGTTCGCGCGCGTGGGCCTGCCCGACCCCGCCCGTGTGTACGGGGCGTACCCGCACCAGCTCTCCGGGGGGATGCTCCAGCGCGTGCTGATCGGTCTCGCGGTGCTGCCGCGTCCCGACCTGCTCGTCGCCGACGAGCCGACCAGCGCCCTCGACGTCACGATCCAGAAGCGCATCCTCGATCTGCTCGACGACCTGCGCGAGGACCTCGGGATCGGTCTGCTGCTCGTCACCCACGACCTCGCGATCGCGGCCGAGCGTACCGACGAGATCGTCGTGCTGAAGGACGGGCGGGTCCAAGAGGCCGGGGCCACCCGCGAGGTCTTCGCGGCGCCCACCTCTCCGTACACGGTGCAGTTGCAGGCGGATGCCCCCGCGCTGAACCCCGACCGCTACCGGCGTGACGTCGACGAGCGCGGCGTCGACGCATGGACCACCGACACCACCGCGACCCGCATCGACGTGCGCGAGGTGTCGAAGAGCTTCGTGGTCGACGGGGTGGCCCGCCCCGCCGTCTCGGGCGTCTCGTTCCGCGTCCCGCCCGGCACGACGCACGCCCTCGTGGGGGAGTCGGGCTCGGGCAAGACCACCACGGTGCGTCTGCTTCTGGGGCTCGAGAGCCCGGATACCGGCGAGATCCTCGTCGACGGCGTGGCGGTCTCGGGCCGGACGCCGGCGGAGCTCCGCGGCATCCGTCGGCACCTCCAGCTCGTCTACCAGAACCCCTTCACCTCTCTCGATCCCACGTGGAGCGTCGGGAGCATCGTGCGCGAGCCCCTCGACCAGTACCGGATCGGCACGCGCGCCGAGAGGGCGGCGAGAGTGGCGGAGGCTCTGGATGCCGTGGGCCTCCCGCCGCACCTCGCCCGCCGCCGTCCGGCCGAGCTGTCGGGCGGCCAGCGTCAGCGCGTGGCCATCGCGCGCGTCCTCGTGCTCGAGCCCGACGTGATCGTGCTCGACGAGCCGACCTCGGCCCTCGACGTGACCGTGCAGGCCGGGGTGTTCGACGTCCTGCGTCGCCTCCAGCGCGAGCGGGGTCTCACCTACCTCTTCGTCTCGCACGACCTCGCCCTCGTGCGCCAGATCGCCGACACGGTGTCGGTGCTGAAAGACGGGCGGGTGGTCGAGGCCGGCCGCGTCGCCGACGTGCTCTCGCACCCCCGCGAGGAGTACACCCGCGCCCTCGTCGACGCGATCCCGTTCCGCGACCCCCGGAGTTCCCGATGACCCTGCTCTCCCCACCCCGCTCCCGTCCCGCGCTCATCGAGGCGTTCACCGCGCCGAAGGGGTTCGGCGACCAGACCCTGCGCGATCGTCGACCCGACGCGATCGAGCTGCTCGGTGGCATCCCGGATCCGTCGGTGCTGCCGACCGCCGAGCTGGCCGCCGCGACCGCTCGGGTGCTGAGCGCGCCGGGGGCGCCGTCGCTGCAGTATTCGCGGACCGAGGGCATCCCGGCGCTGCGCGAATGGATCGCGGCCCGCGAGGGCGTCGCCGTGGACCGCGTGCTGATCACGAACGGCGGCTTCCACGGCCTCGCGATCGCGGTGCAGACGGTGCTCGAGCGCGGTGACCTCGTCGCGGTCGACAACCCCGTGTTCCCGCTGTTCCTGCGGGGCCTCGAGCTGGCCGACGCGCGGGTGCTCCCGATCCGCGTCGGCACCGAGGGACTCGACATCGACGCGCTCGCCGCGGAGCTCCGGGCCGGGGCGCGTCCCGCCGCGGTGTACACGGTGCCCGAGTTCCACAACCCGTCGCAGTCGTCGCTGCCCACGGCCCGCCGTCGCGAGCTCGTCGACCTCGCCGAGAGGTACGGCTTCGTCGTGTTCGCCGACGACCCGTACCGCGAACTGCGCTTCGCCGGCGAGCCCGAGTCGCTCACCCCGTTCCACGACTCCGACCACGTCATCCACGTCAACACGTTCACCAAGACGCTGGGCCCGGGGCTCCGCCTGGGCTGGGTCGTGCTGCCCCCGCGGTTGGTCCCGGATGCCGTGGCCCTGCGCAGCCGCCAGGATTCGCACTCGTCGACTTTGGTGCAGGCGGTGGTCGCGGAACTGCTGACGAGCGACGCCGGGCTCTTCGACCGGGTGCTCGGGCGGGCGCGGGCGCTGTACCGGTCGCGGGCTCATGCGCTGGCCGATGCGCTCTCGGCATCCGGAGCCTTCGACGTGACCGTGCCCGACGGCGGGCTGTTCCTCTGGCCGCGTCTGAACGACGACTCCCTGGACGCCGATCGGCTCGCCGCCGACGGGAGCGCGGAGGGCGTCGAGTACCAGCGCGGCTCGTTCTTCCCCTCGGGGCCCGGGACGGACGCCGACCGGCACCTGCGCCTGGCGTACGGCGACACGTCGGAGGAGCTGCTGCGCGAGGCCGCCGCGCGGCTGGGGAGGGCGGTCGAGCGGCAGCGCTGAGCGGCGCCCGCAGGCATCCCGGCCCGTCGAGTGTCCAGAACACGCCGTTATGCGCGACGCCATTACGGCGTGTTCTGGACGCTCGCCCAGCTCGTGACGCGCCTCGCGCCGCCGACCGGTTCAGGGGGGTGAGTGTCCACAACACCCGGACGCCTCGAAAAATCGTCCGGGTGTTCTGGACACTCGACGCGGCTTGCGCGCGCGTCAGGCGGGAGCCGCGGGCTCCCAGCCGAGGAGCGGTCCGAGTCGGCCCGCGATGTCCTCGAGGATCTGCGCGTAGTCGTCGGGGGCGAACGAGAACGGCAGCGCGAAGGCGACCTCGTCGACCTCGGGGAACGCCCGCGACGACAGCAACCGCTCGGCGATCTGCTCCGACGTGCCGACGAGATCTTCGGCGAACAGCATCCGGCGCGGACCCTGAGGGATGCCGACGCGCCCGCGCCGCGACTCGGCATAGGCCTCGTACCGTCGACGTTGATCGGGCGTCGCCGAATCGGTCGGCACGACCACCAGGCCCTGCGAGACCCGGGCGCGCTCGCCGTCGGGGTGCGTGTCGCGGTAGAGGCGGATCTGCGCGTGCTGCTCGGCGTCGAAGTCGGTCGAGGTCGTCGACTGGATCACGCTGCTGGTCAGCAGGTGGAAGCCGTTCTCGGCCGCCCACGTGGTCGAGGCGGGGCTGCCGGCGCCGTACCAGAGGCGGTCGGTGAGGCCGGCCGCGTGCGGCTCGACGCGCTCGGAGTACTCCTCGATGCCCTCGGTCCCGGCGCGGGCACTGACGGGTTCCCCCGCGAGGAAACGGCGCAGGCGCGCGAGGCGTTCGTACCCGAACTCCTCGTGCTCGACGGTGTCGGGGTAGAGCGCCGCCGCGACGTCGTCGAGGCGCGGCGGTGGACCGACGGAGAACCCCGGTTCGAGGCGTCCTCCCGACAGCACATCGACGGTCGCGAGGTCTTCGGCCAAGCGGAGCGGGTTCTCCCATGCCAGGGGAATGACCGCCGTGCCCAGCCGGATCCGGCTCGTGCGCTGGGACGCCGCGGCGAGCACCGCGACGGGCGAGGAGATCCCGTACTGCAGGTGACGGTCGCGCAGCCAGGCGCTGTCGAAGCCGAGGCGCTCTCCGCGCTCGATGATCGACAGCGTGGTCGCGTGCCCCGCCCGCGGGTTCTCGCGGTCGAAGAGGCCGATGGTGAGGAAGCCGAGGGAGCGCAGTGCACGGGCCATGTCGGTCACGCTAGCCGGGGCGCGAACGGCGAGGGCCGGGCGCCGTCACGGACAGTCACGTGCGGTCATGGCATCCGGTGTCCAAAACACCCGGACGCCTCAGAAATTCGTCCGGGTTTCTTGGACACTCGGTGGGTCTGAATAGCGCGGTCGCGCTTTCGTGCCGTCACGTGCTTCGGTACCGTCTCCCCATGGGGAAAACAGTGGGGTTTGTTCTCGCAGGCGGTCTGCTGATCGCAGCGTTCCTCGCCTGGATGCTCCTCAAGGGGACGGACGCGGTCCAGGCCTGGCTCGAACCCAACCCCGTCCTCGGCTTCCTGGTCTGGGGTGTCGCGGTGCTGTGCGGCTTCGCGGGCGCGGCCCTCATCGCGCGCGTCGTCTTCCGTGGCGGACCCCGGACGACCGACGAGGCTCGCTGACGCGCCTCGGCGCGGGAGGGCGAGCTTCGCGTCCGGCGTCGGGGCGTCGAGCGCCACGTCGAAGACGTCGGCGGTGCCGTCGCTCGTGAAGTTCGCGGCGCTGGTGGTGCTGTCACGGATGTGCACGCACGGGTCGGCGCCTGCCCCCACGGCCAGGGGAGGCCGCATCGTCACGGGCCGTCATCGCGGAACGCATGCGGGTCGAGCAGCGACGAAACGCGGTGCCGAACTCCGGAACAAGCGCCGTCTCCGGTCATTCCCATCCCGAAAAAACCGTCCGCCCGCCGATCTTTCCGGAGTTTCGCACACCGTGCCTGGCCCCCACGCCGCCGCAGGCGCCTCCGCGACGCACCCTGCTGCGGGATCGCGAAACAGAACCGCTATCCGCTCGACGTCGTATCGAAACACCCCGTCGTTCTACTGGACTGCATGGACAACGCTTCAGCGCTCGCACCCGCAGACCGTGACCGCGTTTCGACGCGTGTCAGCCTAGCCCTGCTCGGCGTCCGCAGCGACGCACCCGTGCGCCGCACGGGCGGGGCCGGCCCCAGTGACGACGGTCACTTCGTCATCGACGGCGACGGGGCCGCGATCCCCCTGAACCCGAACAGTCCGTACGTGATCACCGCCTCCGGACGACTCACCCGTGACGGCGCCGATCTCGGTTTCGACGTCGCCCCGGTGGTTCGCCCGCGGTTCTACGACCTCGAGACCGCCGAGGGCGTCTCGTACGACAAGATCGCGAAGCTGCACGGCAAGAACGTGCTCGCGACGACGGTCGTGCAGACGTGCGTGCGCTACGACGAGAGTGAGCGGTGCCGCTTCTGCGCGATCGAGGCGTCGCTCGATGCGGGTACCACCATCGCGGTCAAGACGCCCGCGATGCTCGCCGAGGTCGCCGAGGCCGCGGTCCGCCTCGACGGCGTGACGCACATGGTCATGACGACGGGCACGTCGAACGGCTGGGACCGCGGTGCCAAGCACCTGGCCCGATGCGTCCGCGCGGTCAAGGCCGCCGTTCCCGAGCTCGAGATCCAGGTGCAGTGCGAGCCGCCCGCCGACCTGCAGGCCATCACCGACCTGTACGACGCAGGCGCCCGGTCCATCGGCATCCATGTCGAGTCGATGGACGACGAGGTGCGTCGGCGATGGATGCCAGGAAAATCCCGCGTGAGCATGGACGAGTACCGCGCCGCGTGGCGTGAAGCCGTGCGGGTGTTCGGTTGGAATCAGGTGTCGACCTACCTCATCGTGGGGATGGGGGAAGACCCCGACGAGGCGGTCGAGGGAGCCCGCGAACTCATCGACATGGGTGTCTACCCCTTCGTCGTGCCGTTCCGGCCGCTGAAGGGCACGCTCGCGACCGACGTCGACAAGGTCCCGGCGCCGCACCGCGCGGTCGTGGACGACATTACCTCTCGCGTGGCCGGGTTGCTGCACGCGGCCGGCATGCGCGGCGAGGACCAGCGCGCGGGCTGCGCCGCCTGCGGGGCGTGCAGCATCCTGAAGACGGCGGGCGCGTGATGTTCGACGTTCCCGTGCTGACCGGGGCGCCCCGGCGGCAGGAGGCGCCGCCATGGGTGATCCGGGTGGCGGATGCCGCCGACATCGCCGCCTACCGCTCGATCCGGCGCGACGTGTTCGTCGACGAGCAAGGGCTGTTCGCCGGCACCGACCACGATGACATCGACGACGACCACCGCACCGTGGTGTTGGTTGCGGCCACCGCCACGGGCGATGTGCTCGGCGGGGTGCGCCTCGCCCCCGCCACCGCCCGAGACATCGGCTGGTGGACGGGCGGTCGGCTCGTCGTACGGCGCGGTGCCCGGCAGGCCGGCGGCATCGGCTCAGCGCTCGTGAAGGCCGCGTGTCGCGAGGCGGTGAGCCGGGGCGTGCTGCGCTTCGACGCGACGGTGCAGGAGCGCAACGAACCCCTGTTCCGCCACCTCGGCTGGGTGCGCGGGGGAGAGACCGCGATCGGCGGAGCCCCGCACGTGCGGATGCGCTGGCCCATCGAGCGCATCTCCGACCTCGTCGGGGCGATGAAGCTCCCCCTCGGCGACGTGCTCGCAGGCATCCGCGATGACCACCCCGAAGCCCTGGGCGGCGACGGCTGGGTGGGCGACGATGGCGCGCTGGTTTCGGGTACCGACGTGGTGGTCGCCACCGACGCGATCCTGCCCGCGCTCATCGACAAAGACCCCGAGTGGGCGGGCTGGTGCGGCGTGCTCGTCAACGTGAACGACCTGTCGGCGATGGGCGCGCGGGCGGTGGGACTGATGGATGCCGTGTCGGCTGCCACCCCGTCGGCGGTGCGCCGCATCGTCTCGGGGCTGCGCAGCGCTGCCGTGGCGTGGGACGTCCCGGTCCTCGGCGGGCATACACAGCTACGTGGGGCGGCGTCACTCGCGGTGACGGCCCTCGGGCGCACGACGGCGCCGATCCCCGGCGGGGGCGGACGGGTCGGGCATCGGCTCGGTCTGACGGTCGACCTTCACGGCCGCTGGCGGCGCGGCTTCGAGGGGCGCCAGTGGGATTCGACCTCGACCCGCACGGGTGAGGAGCTCCGGCACCTCGCGGGCCTTCTCGCCGCGCACCGGCCGGCCGCGGCCAAGGACGTCAGCATGGCCGGCATCGTCGGCACGGCGGCGATGCTCGCTGAGGCGTCGGGAACCGGCGCACTGATCGACGTGGCCGAGATCCCCGCGCCGCCCGACGTCGCCTTCGGCGACTGGCTGACCTGCTTCCCGGGGTTCGGCATGCTCACCGCCGAGGCTCCCGAGATCCCCTCGCCCCTCGCGCAGTCGGCCACCATCGGCGTGCTCAGCGCCGAGCCCGGCGTCGTGTTGCGCTGGCCCGACGGTGTCGAGACCCGCGCTCTCGACACGGATGCCACCGGGCTCGGCAAGGCGTAACGCAAGCTCATTCCCGTTGAAACCAATCCGAAACACACGGACGCGAGCCTGGTATCAGGCACACGCGCTCCATCCCCGGCTCCACCCGACGCGAAGGACACGACAATGACCACCGACATCGACGCTCAGATCGCCGAGAACATCGCGAAGTCCCTCGGCGAGGTTCCGCACCCGTCGCTTCCCAAGGGCAGCAACATCTATGGCTCCACCAAGCTGTTCCCCGACTTCCAGGCCGAGAACGGCGAGTCGTACTTCACGCTCATCCACGGCATCCCGCACGAGTCATCGGTGAGTTTCGTCGCGATCCTCCAGGCCACCCGCGCCCTGCGGAAGGGCTTCGAGTCGGCCATCTACCTGTACGGCCCGGGCACGCTCGCCGCCACGGCGAACCGTGGCTTCCCGACCACGGGCGACGCGGGCTTCCCGGGTGAGCTCAACATGAACAACTCGCTCGAGACGTTCATCAAGGAGGGCGGCACGGTCTACTGCTGCCGCTTCGGCCTGGCCCTGCACGGCATCCGCGAAGAGGACCTCATCGAGGGCGTCATCCCCGCGCACCCGCTCGATGTGCAGGACGCCCTCATCTACTACGCGCGCAAGGGCGCCATCATCAACTCCACGTACAACCTCTGAGGCTCGCCATGTCGATCACCGTTGCCTCCGTCTCGGCCAACTTCACGCGAGACCTGGAGCAGAATTACGCGCTCATCGCCGACCTGGTGGCCGAGGCGCGGGCCGCGGGGGTGTCGTTGCTGGCGTTCCCCGAGGCCGCGATCGGCGGGTACCTGTCGTCGCTCGGCAACCACGGCGACACGATCAAGACCACCACGAAGTCGATGCCGCCTGCCATCCGCCTCGACGGCCCCGAGATCGCCCGGGTGCAGGAGCTCGTGGGCGACATGATCGTCACGATCGGCTTCTGCGAGCTGGCCGACGACGGCGAGACCCGCTACAACGCGGCGGTGTGCCTGGACGGCGAGAACATCTACGGGTCCTACCGCAAGGTTCACCAGCCGCTCGGCGAGAACATGTCGTACTCTGCCGGCGACACCTACGAGGCGTTCGACACCCCCGTGGGGCGCGTCGGGATGCAGATCTGCTACGACAAGGCGTTCCCCGAGGCCGCGCGCATGCTCGCCCTCGACGGCGCCGAGATCGTGGTGAGCATGTCGGCCTGGCCCGCGGCCCGCACCGCCACCGCTGAGAATCTGCAGGACGACCGGTGGACGTACCGGTTCAACCAGTTCGACATCGCGCGGGCGCTCGACAATCAGGTGTTCTGGATGGCATCCAATCAGTCGGGGACCTTCGGGTCGCTCCGCTACGTCGGCAATGCGAAGGTCGTGGATCCGGGCGGCAACATCCTCGCCACGACCCTGCTCGGCACGGGTCTCGCGATCGCCGAGATCGACATCGAAGAGACCTTCCGGGCGATGCGCGGGGGCATGTTCCATCTGCGTGACCGTCGCCCCGATGTCTACGGCCCGGTCGCCGAGACCGTCGGCGCGCACGTCGAGGGATGGAAGGAGTTGGCCCGTGCCTGAGATGCGCTTCGCCGTCCGCTGGCCCGACGGTGCCGAGACGTCGCACTACTCACCGAGCCTGGTGATGCACGACTACCTCTCTACCGGCGGCCGCTACGGTGTGACCGACTTCGTCGAGCGCTCGCGTGAAGCTCTGGATGCCGCAGCCGAACGCGTGCGGGCCGCTTACGGCTTCGCGTGCACCTCCGCCATGGCATCCCGAGACGAGATCGTGCGGACCGCCGCCGCGTATGCCGAGGGAGAGGTCACCGTGCTGCGCATGGAGCCGCCCCTCCCCGCGAGGGCGTCGTGATCCCCGTCGAGCTGCGGGCGGGCGACCACTATCCCGCCGTGATCGTCGGTGGGGGACAGGCCGGGCTGTCGGTCAGCTGGCACCTCGTCCAGGCCGGGGTGCGGCACGTGGTCATCGAGCGGGATTCGGCGGCGCACGAATGGCGCGACGGTCGCTGGGACAACTTCACGCTGGTGACGCCGAACTGGCACTGCCGGCTGCCCGGGTACGCCTACGACGGTCCCCACCCCGACGGGTTCATGACCCGCGACGAGGTCTACGCGTGGGTGCATGGCTATGCCGACACCTTCGATGCGCCCCTCGCGGAGGGAGTCGAGGTGCGGCGGGTCGACCGCCGCGACGACGGGGTGTTCGTCGTGCAGACCAGTGCAGGAGAGATCACCGCGGATGCCGTCACCTCGGCGACCGGGGGGTATCACCGCCCCATCACCCCGTCGTGGGCCGAGGACCTGCCCGCGCGCATCGTGCAGATGCACTCCCACCACTACCGCAACGCGGGGCAGCTCCCGGGAACCGTGCTCGTGGTCGGCACGGGCCAGTCGGGCACCCAGATCGCCGAAGACCTCCACCTCGAGGGGCGACAGGTGCACCTCGCGGTCGGCCGGGCACCGCGCGTCGCGCGGTTCTACCGCGGCCGCGACTGCATGACGTGGCTCGCCGACATGGGCGTCTACGACGTGCCGGTGGGGGAGCAGGCCGCGGCCAAACGCGCCGCGACCAACCACTACGTCACCGGGCGCGACGGGGGGCGTGACATCGATCTGCGGGCGTTCGCCGCCCAGGGGATGGGCCTGCACGGGCGAGCGATCGGCATCGTCGACGGCATCCTGGCGTTCGATGACACCCTGGCGTCCAACCTCGATCGTGCCGACTCGGTGGCCGAGTCGATCAAGAACGACATCGACGCCTACATCGAGCGCGAGGGGATCGACGCGCCGACCGAGGAGCGTTACCGACCGGTGTGGACGCCCGACGGGGGTCCGACGCACCTCGACCTCGACGAGATCGACGCGGTGGTCTGGGCCATCGGCTTCCGGGCCGACTGGTCGTGGCTCGGCGACCTCGACGTCCTCGACGCGGGCGGGCACCCCGTGCACGAGCGCGGCATGACCGCGGTACCGGGTTTCTCGTTCGTCGGTCTTCCCTGGCTGCACACGTGGGGCTCAGGGCGGTTCCACGCGATCGCCCGGGATGCCGAGCACGTCGCGGCCGGAGTCGTCGAGGCGTCGCGCGGTGTCCTCGCGGTGCGCTGATCGGCCACCGCGTACTCTCGGGGAATGGCATCCGTCACGATGGCTGCGGTGGCGGCCCACTTCGGTCGCGACGTCGAACGCACGCTCGCGAAGCTCCCCGGCATCGTCGAGGACGCACGCGGACGCGGGGTGAACCTCCTCGTGCTGCCGGACGCCACCATCGGCGGCTACCTGCTCGACCTGCACCACCCGGTGGAGGAGGGCGACGGCATCCCGCACTCCGTCGAGATCGACGGGCCCGAGGTGGCGGCGATCATGCAGCTCGCGGGCGACATGACGGTGTGCTTCGGCATCGCCGAGCGAGCCGTCGAGAACGGCGAGGAGCGGCGCTACAACACCGCGGTGTGCGTGACCGGCGACGGCGTGCTCGGCGTGCACCGGAAGGTGCACCTGCCGCTGGGCGAGTCCGACGTCTACGCCGCGGGCGCCGACTTCCGTGCCTTCGACACCCCGGTGGGGCGGGTCGGCATGCTGATCGACTTCGATAAGACCTTCCCCGAAGCGGCGCGCTCGGTCGCCCTCGACGGCGCGCAGATCATCGCGTGCCTGAGCGCGTGGCCGGCGAGCGTCACCGACCGATCCGACCGCATCCGCAACGACCGTCAGGCGCACCTGTTCGACCTGTACGACTGCGCGCGCGCGGCGGAGAACCAGGTCTACCTCGTGTCGTCGAACCAGACCGGCGTGCTCGGCGGGCTTCGGTTCCTCGGCCAGGCGAAGGTCGTCGACCCCGCCGGTGAGATCATCGCGAAGACCTGGGCCAAGGGCGGGCTCGCCGTCGCCGAGGCCGACGTCGCCGCCCACATCGCGCGCGCTCGGCGCAAGCTCAACCACCTGGCGCAGCGGGCGGAACACACCTACCGGCTCAGCGCCCCCGCGTGAGCCGCCCCGGAAAGGACATCGATGCGCATCGCGCAGCTGACGTACTCCACCAAGCCCCGCGGTGGGGTCGTTCACACCCTCGCGCTCGCCGAGGCGCTCACCGCCCGTGGCCATGAGGTCGAGGTCTGGACGCTCGGACGCGGCGACGACACGACGTTCTTCCGCCCGGTCGATCCGCGCGTGCGCGCGCGGGTCGTGCCGTTCCCCCCGCTCGACGGTGAGGGTGTGGGGGAGCGCATCGAGCGCTCGATCGAGCTGATGGCTGCGGCTCTCGAAGCCGACGCTGACATCGTGCACGCGCAGGACTGCATCTCGGCGAATGCGGCGCTGCGCCGCGGCATCCCGGTCGTCCGAACGATCCACCACCTCGACGCGTTCACGACCCCGCAGCTCGTCGCGTGCCACGACCGTGCGGTGGTCGAGCCGGTGGCCCGGCTGTGCGTCTCGGACGCGGTCTCCCGCGAGGTCGAGCAGAGGTACGGCGTGCGCCCCGAGGTGATCGCGAACGGGGTGTATGCCGAGCGCTTCGCCGCCGCGGTGGGCGCCGACGACGCACGCGCCGCCTGGCGGGCACAGCTCGGCGCCTACGTGCTGGCGCTCGGCGGCATTGAACCGCGGAAGGGCTCCCTCGACCTGCTCGAGGCATATGCGCGTCTGCGCGACGCCCACCCCGAAGTGCGCCTCGTGTTCGGCGGCGGCGAGACGCTGTTCGACTACCGCGAGTACCGCGAGCGGTTCGAGTCTCGCGCCGACGAGCTCGGCATCCGACCGACGATCCTCGGCCCGGTCGACGACGACGCGTTGCCGTCCCTCGTCGCGGAGGCCCGTGCGCTGGCTTTCGTCTCGACGAAAGAGGGCTTCGGACTCGCCGCGATGGAAGCGCTTGCCGCCTCGACACCGGTCGTGGCGCGCGATCTGCCCGTGATCCGGGAGGTGTTCGGCGACACCGTGCTCTACGCGTCGACTCCCGGAGAGATCGCCGTGCGGCTCGACGCGGTGCTGCGGGGCGATGCGCCGACCGACACGGCCGCCGGGCTGGCACTCGCCCGCGCGCACACCTGGGAGCGGGCTGCCGAGGCACACGAGCGGTTCTACGCACGCGTGCCGCAGCGGAGCGCGCGGTGACCGAGCGCTCGTTCTCGGCGATCCTCGCCGACCGCGCTCGGGGCGCCCCCGACGAACCGCTCGTCATCGACGGTGCCGGCGTGATGACGGCGGGGGAACTGGATGCCGCCGCCTCGGCCCTCGCGCACGAGCTCCTCTCCCGCGGCGTCCGCCGCGACGACACGGTCGCTGTGTCTCTGCCGAACGGGCGGGACATGGTCATCGCCTGCTTCGGGATCTGGCGGGCAGGTGCGACGCCGCAGCCGCTGTCGACCTCGCTCACCGCGGCGGAGCGCACCGACCTCGAGGCGATCGCCCTGCCCGCCGCCGCCGTGGGCGTGCGACCCGCGTCACCCGACGTCACATGGGTGCCCGGAGCGCGGGTCGAGCCGTGGGCGGGCGATCTCCCCGATGTCGCGGCGTCGTGCTGGAAGGCACCGGCCACTTCGGGATCGACGGGGCGGCCGAAGATCGTGCGGGCGGCGGCACCGGCGACGCTCGATCCCTCGCGCCCGGTGGCAGCTTTCCTCCCGCGGGCGGCGACGCAGATCGTCGCCGGTCCGCTGTGGCATTCGGCGGTTTTCACGTACGCGTTCCGGGGTCTGCTCACGGGGCACCGGCTCGTCATCCTGGAGCACTTCGACGCGCACGCGTGGGTCGACGCCGTCGAGACGCACGGTGCGACGTGGGGGCTGCTCGTGCCGACGATGATGGCCCGGCTGCTGCGCCTGCCCGCCGAGGCACGGAGGCCCGTGCGCGTCGCGAGCCTCGAGAGAGTGCTGCACATGGGAGCGCCGTGCGCGCCGGCTCTGAAGCGGGCGTTCCTCGACTGGCTCGGCGCCGAACGGGTCGACGAGGTGTACGCGGGCAGCGAGTCGAACGGCCTCACGCGCATCACCGGAACGGAGTGGCTCGAACGCCCGGGCAGCGTCGGGCGACCCATCGGCGGCACCGAGGTTCGTGTCCGCGACGATGTCGGAGCCGACCTCCCATTCGGGCAGAGCGGTCTGGTGTGGATGCGCCGGGGCGATACGGCGGCGTACTCCTACGTGGGAGCGACCTCCCGCCGCGACGACGAGGGGTGGGACACGCTCGGCGACGTCGGACACCTGGATGCCGAGGGCTACCTCTTCCTGCACGACCGGGCCGACGACCTCATCAACCGCGGCGGCGACAAGATCGCGCCCGCTGCCGTCGAGGCGGTGCTCGAGGAACACCCCGCCGTCGAGGAGGCCGTCGCCTTCGGCATCCCGGACGACGATCTGGGCCACGTGGTCCACGCCGCCGTCCGGCTCGCCGACCCCGCGGCATCCGCGTCGGTTATGGTGCACGCGCGGACGCATCTGGGTCGGCGATCGCCCGTCACGTTGCACGTGGTGACGACGTCGCTACGCAACGACGCCGGAAAGGTTCGGCGTTCCGCGCTCGCCAAGCAGTTCGGCGGCTGAGAGAGGCGGGATCAGATCTCGACGTCGTACGTCGGCACGTCCGCCTCGGCCGTGCTCGTCTCCCCGAGGGTCGCGGGCGTCCGCGCCGTGCGATCGACCGTCAGCGTGAACACGTCGGGCCGGCTGTAGTGGCCCACGGGGTCGGCGAACTTCTTCGCGATGTCGATCGCGGAGAGATCGATGTCGGCATACACGAGCCCTTCGGTGTGCGTGTCGAGCGGCTCGGTGAGCAGCGCGCCGTCCGGCCCGTAGATGCGCGCGTAGCCCCCGCCGAAGTCGACGATGGGCGACGGTGCGCCGTTGACGAGGAAGTTCTGCGCCCCGGTCTCGCTGAGGATCTGGGTCGACACCACCACGAAAGCACCGCCCTCCAGCGCGTAGGTGCGGCTGACGGCCATCGACGGCTCCCACCCGAGGGAGGGGTGCTCGGCGAAGATGCCGAAGCACGGCCAGCCGGCGACGTGGATCTGCTCGTGCTGCGCGTACATCGTGAATTTCACGAGCGGTTGCAGGTGCTCCCAGCAGTTGAGGGCGCCCAGGCGACCGTGCGGGGTCTCGATGACCTGCAGGTCGCCGCCGTCACCCTCCCCGAAGAGCGTCCGTTCGGCGTGCGTCGGCTTGAGCTTGCGGCGGTGGAGAAGGATGTCGCCGGTCGGACCGATGATCAGCTGCGCCATGTAGAGCGAGCCGTGGTCCTGCTCGCTCAGGCCGAGGACGACGGTGATGCCGTGCGCGGCGGCTGCTGCACGGATCGTCGCGATCTCCGGGCCATCCACGGTCGGTGATGCGGCGTGGTAGCGGGCGAGGTGGGGGATCTGCTCGGGGACCGGGTACGCCCACAGGAAGACCGGGTAACCGGGAAGCCACGTCTCCGGGAAGGCGACGATCTCGGCGCCGTGGGCGGCGGCTTCGGCGATGAGATCGACCGTCTTGGCGACGGTTGCGGGAAGGTCGAACCAGCCGGGTTCGGCCTGAACGGCGGCGATGCGAGTGGTCATGGGATCTCCTCGGGGTCGTGGTGAGGAGACAGTAGGACTGCCGTGGGGGCACGGCGAAGACGATTCGTGCGTCCCGTCGTGCAATTTCTGCATCGTGGCCCGGAGAAACAGAATCGTCATCGGGCGCTACCTCCGCGGCATCCGGATGGCACATCATCGATTCATGACAGTGCGCACCGCGGTGTCCGCTCCCGAGTGGGAGACGCTCTCGAGTCAGGCGTTCGTGCCGCTCCGTGTGCGAACGGGCGCTCATTTCGTCGCTTCCCTCGATCACCGCGGGTATGCGAGCGCGGCGCTGTCGGCCATCCACTCGGGTGCCTGTCACATCGCGCGGGATCGGGCTCTGTTGTCCCCGGCCGCGGATGACATGGCGTTGTTCTCCTTCCAGGTCTCGGGCCGGAATCTGGTGGAGCAGAACGACCGGCAGGCGACGATCGGCCCGGGCGACGGCGTCCTGTACGTCACCCGATCCGCGTACGACCTCGACTTCCCCGACGACGCAGAGCTCGTCGTGCTGCAGGTGCCGACGGAGTGGCTGGGTCTATCGGCATCCACACTTTCCACGATCGCGGCGCAGCGTCTGTCCGCGCGCCGTGATCCTCTGCTGCGCACCGCGAGCCGGGTCGTGCGCTCGCACTTCACCGGCAGGCCGGTCCTCGACGACACCGCACAGTCGATCCGCGTGGCGACCGAGTTGCTCGCCGCGGCTCTGCGCGGGGGAGGGCGGCGCAGCTCCCCACCCCGCTCTCACGCGGCACTGTTCGCCTCGTTCCACCGGATCGTGGCGGAGCACCTGGACGACCCTCGCCTCGATGTCTCCGCGCTCGCCGCGGTCGAGAACGTCTCCGTGCGCACGGTCCACCAGGTCTTCTCCGAGCGCGGACTGCGCGCTGCCGCGTTCATCCGGGCGGAGCGCATGTCGCGCGCGTGCCGTCTGCTGCGCGAGACGACCCTCGCCATCCCGGACATCGCTCTGCGCTGCGGCGTTGCCGACCCGAGCGTGTTCGCGCGAACCTTCCGCAACGAGGTCGGCATGAGCCCCACGCGGTACCGCGCGCAGTTCGCCGCTGATTGACGTCCCGGCGCGAGACGCCGCGTGCGACGCGGAGAACGACCCCGCCGCGCCGACGCGCAACGGGACCGTTCGGCGGAGGGGCCGTCAGGCCCGCGTCACCCCGCGGATCGGGCTGACCGTCTGCTCGGCCTCGTGGTCGGGACCGAGGGGGATGCCGCTGCGGTCGCGCAGCAGCAGCGTCGCTACGACGCCGATCAGGGTCATGCCGGCGAGGTACCACGTCACCGCCGTCGTGCCGCCCGTCGCATCGACCAGCGCCTGCGCGATGGACGGCGCGAACGCGCCACCCAGGACGGCTCCGAGCGCGTACGAGATCGACACTCCCGAGAAGCGGATGGATGCCGGGAACAACTCGGCGTACAGGGCGGCCTGGGGGCCGTACGTCAGTCCGAGACCGACCGACAGGATCACGAGGCCCAGGGTGAGCAGCCCCACGCTGGCCGTGTTGACCAGTGGGAAGAGCAGGAAGACGCCCACGAGCTGCGCGGCCCAGCCGACGAAGTAGGTGTTGCGTCGGCCGATCCGGTCGGCGACCCACCCGCCGATCCAGGTGAACAGCAGCCACGACGCGGCCGAGAGGGTCACCGCGCCGAGCACGTCGGCGGTGGCGAGACCGACGGGACCGTCGGGGTTGGTGGCGTAGCGCTGGATGTAGCCCCCGGTGGTCATGTAGCCGACGGCGTTGTTGCCCGCGAAGACGAGGGCGGCGATGAGAACGAGAAGGGCGTGCTTGCGGAACAGCTGGACGATGGGGGCGCGCGTCTTCTCCTTGCGCTCGCTGAGTTCGAGGAAGACGGGGCTCTCCTCGACCTTCTTGCGCACGTAGTAGCCGACGATGATGAGGACGAACGACAGCAGGAACGGTACGCGCCAGCCCCAGGCGAGGAACGCGTCGCCGGGGGCGATGAGCGCCATCAGCCCCAGCATGCCGCTCGCGAGCAGCAGGCCGAGCGGCGTGCCCAGCTGCGGCGCGGCTCCGAACACTCCGCGCTTGGTCTTGGGGGCGTGCTCGACGGCCATGAGCACCGCCCCGCCCCACTCCCCGCCGGCCGAGATGCCCTGGAGGATGCGCAGCAGGATGAGCAGCACGGGCGCGGCGACCCCGATGACGTCGAACGTCGGCAAGAGGCCGATGAGCGTCGTCGAGGCACCCATCAGCGTGAGCGTCAGCATCAGCACCACGCGTCGGCCGTACTTGTCGCCGAGGTGACCGGCGAGGAAAGCGCCGAGGGGGCGGAAGAGGAAGCTGAGGCCCACCGTGAGGAACGACAGCACCTGCGCGATGCCGGGGCCGGCGGGGGCGAAGAAGAGCTGGCCGAAGACCAGGCCTGCCGCCGAGGCGTAGAGGAAGAAGTCGTACCACTCGACGGTGGTGCCGACCACCGTGGCGAACACGACGCGGCGTCGGTCGGCGGGGGCGGAAATCGTGCCGGTCGGGGTGAAACCGCCCGACCGGCGCGAGGGGTGGGTGGACATGGGAGCGCTCCTGTGACGTCGTTGTCGGAACCGCGGCTTCTCGTCGCGGGGGTGTGGCGGGCGGGCTCAGCGCTGAGAGAGCTGAGGGACGACCGCGAGGCGGGGACCGGTCGCGGTGGCGGCGCCCCGGACGAACTCCTCGAGGTCGTCGAGGCTGTCGAGGCGGTGCGCGTCGACGCCGTAGCCGCGGGCCACGGCGCACGGGTCGAGGCCGGGGAGGTCGAGGTAGCCGCCGTCGGGGACGTCCATGATCCGCGAGAAGCGCTGCAGCGCTCCGTACTCCTCGTTCTGGGGGATCACGAAGGTCACCGGGATGCCGTAGCGAGCGGCCGTCCACAGCGCCGCGGGGGTGTACTGCATGGCGCCGTCACCGATCAGCGCCACGACCGGCCGCGACGGGTCGGCGAGTTGCACCCCGATCGCCGCGGGGAGCCCCCAGCCGAGCCCGCCGTTGGCGGGGAAGTAGTACGACTGGGCGCGATCGAAGGTGAACCGCGCCCAGAGGGCGTCGGCGGAAGTCCATTCCAAGACCACCACGGCGTCGGCGGGCTTCGCGCGGTCGACGGCGTCGAGGATTGCCTGCGCCGAGTGGCGTCCCCCGACGGTCGGGGGAGCGGCATCCGGAACGAAGGCGCCGTCCGCGGGACCGTCGCTCTCGCGCACCCGTGCCGCCAGTCGCGCCGCCGCATCGACGGGGTCGCCCACGTGGATCGCGCCCGCCGCCGCCCGCGCCGCCTCGCCCGGGTCGGACGTGACCCCGATGAGGCGCGTTCCCGGACGCAAGGGCGCGCCTTCGACGAACTGGTGGTAGCGGAAGACGGCCGCGCCGAGGGTGAGGACCACGTCGTGCTCGGAGAGGAGCTCCGCCACCGCGCCGAGGCCCGTCGGGAGGATGCCGCGGAAATGCGGATGCCGGGTGGCGAACGGCGCACGCGAGGGACTCGGTGCGACCCACACCGGCAGGCCGCGACGCTCGCTGAGCGCCCGTGTTGCCGCCCACCCGGCCTCGGTGTCGACGCCCGGCCCGAGGACGAGAACCGGCGAGGAGGCGGCATCCAGCTCCGCGACGATCTCGTCGATGCTCGCCTCGGACAGCACCGGTGTCGCCGCCACCGAACGCGCTGGGAGGCCGGCAGAGACCTGCTCGTCGGCCGGTCGTGCCCAGTCGTCGAGCGGAATCGAGACGTAGGTCGGTCCGGTCGGTGCCGACATCGCCAGCAGCGCCGCCTGGGACACCACCGCGGGGACGTCCTCGGGGCGGAGAGGCTCGGCCGACCATTTCACCAGCGGATCCGCCAAGCGTGTGGCATCCACGTTCGTCAGCATCGCGTTGAGCGGAACGTAGCGCCGGCTCTGCTGGCCCGCGATGACGAGCACCGGCGCGTGCGCCGCTGCGCTGTTCGTCAGGTTGCCCATGGCGTTACCGGTGCCCGACGACGAGTGCAGGTTGACGACGCCGAGCGATCCGGAGGCCTGCGCGTAACCGTCGGCCATCGCGACCGCCGCCCCCTCTTGCAGGGCGAGGACGTACTCGATGTCGTCGGGCAGGTGCTTCAGCATCGTCAGCTCGTTGGAGCCGGGGTTGCCGAAGATCCGGTTGACGCCGCGCGCACGCAGCACCTCGTAGAACGCCTGGGCGACGTCGGGAGCAGACATGGGGGTCCCTTCGCGGGTGTCAGAACGGGTAGGTCGCGACGTCGGCCTGCATCGTGACCCACTGGGTCTCGGTGAACGCCTCGATGTTCGCCTCGTGCCCACCGAACCGGGCACCCGTACCGGACGCGCCGACACCGCCGAACGGTGCCTGCGACTCGTCGTCGACGGTCTGGTCGTTGATGTGCAGGATGCCGCTGGGCAGGCGATCGGCCAGCTCGTAGGCGCGGAACGCGTCTTTCGCGAGGATGCCGAGGGACAGGCCGTAGTCGCTCGCGTTGACGAGGTCGACGAGCTCGTCGACCGAGCTGAACCGCGTCACGGGGGCGACGGGCCCGAAGATCTCCTTCTGGAAGGCGGCGTGCTCGGGGGTCACGTCGGCGAGCACCGTCGCCTCGAAGAAGAGCCGGTCGTAGCCGCCGCCCGCGGTCACGCGAGCTCCGGCGTCGACCGTCTCGCGCACGATCGCGTTGATCTTGTCGCGCTGACGCTCGTCGATGATCGGGCCGAGGGGCGCGCCGGTCGAGGGGTCGCCCGCGGGGAGGGCCGCCGCCTTCGCGCTGAGGGTCTCGACGTACTCGTCGTAGATGCTGTCGTGCACGAGGTGGCGTCCGGTCGTCATGCAGATCTGCCCCTGGTGCAGGAACGATCCCCAGGCGCCCGCGGATGCCGCGGCCGCGACGTCGACGTCACCGAGCACGACCAGGGCGTTGTTGCCGCCGAGCTCGAGGTGCGCGCGCTTGAGCAGTTGTCCCGCCCGCGCGCCGATGATGCGGCCGGCCTCGGTCGACCCGGTGAACGAGATGATCGGCACGGCGGGGTGGTCGACGAGCGCCGAACCGACCTCGACGCCACCGGGCAGCACCGAGAAGACGCCGGCGGGAACGCCCGCGGCTTCCAGCACCGCGGCGAAGAACAGACCGCCGCTGACGCTCGTGCGCGGGTCGGGCTTGAGGACGACGGCGTTGCCGAGCGCGAGCGCGGGGGCGATGGACCGCGCGGACAGGATGCCGGGGAAATTGAACGGAGAGATCACACCGACCACTCCCACGGGGCGGCGACGGCTGAGGCTCAGGCGCGGGCGGGCCGAGCGCAGCAGCTGACCGTACGGCATCATCGCGGTCGCCGCGGCGAGGTGGAACTCGTTCGCGACGAGGCTCGCCTCGAAGTGCGCCTTGCCCTGGGCCGAGCCCGCCTCGTCGCTGAGCCAGCGGGCGAGGGTCTCGGTGTTCTCCTCGATGATCGCCGCGGCGCGGCGCATCACGGCGGCGCGCTCCTCGGCGGGGGCGCTCGCCCACGCGGTCTGCGCGCGGCGCGCGGCCTTCACCGTGCGGTCGAGGTCGGCGGCGGTCGCGGCGGCGACGCGGCCGATCGTCTCACCGGTCGAGGGGGAGACGACCGCGGCGGTGTCGGGGGTGCTCACCCACGATCCGTCGAAGTAGCGGCCATCCCAGGTCTGCGGGTCGAAGAACGTCATCGGTCGGTCCCTTTCCAGTGGTTCAGTGAGTGAGTGCGCCGGCGCGTGATGCTTTGTCGGCGAGGGCCGCGGAGGCCTCGTCGACGGCGGCGCGCTCGGCGTCGTCGAGGTAGTCGAGGGGAGTCGGCACGACCGCCCCGTCACGAACGACGGCGAGCAGCGTCGTGTGCGAACCGTTGCCCTCGGCGTCGCGACGCCACACCGCGACCGGCATCGGTTCGTCGGCGGCGAGTCCCGCGATCGTGCGGGCGGATCCCAGCGGGGTGGTCCAACCGGAGCTCCGGCCGGGCCGGAGGTCGGACCACCGGCGGAACCACCCGCGCGCGTCGGCGTCGATACGGGCACGCTGGTCGGCGGTGAGCTCGAGGGGCGCGCCGTCGAGTCGGAGGCCGCTCCACACCGGGACCTGGCCGTCGCCGTGCTCGCCGACGACGAGGGCGTCGATGCGCGTGGGGTCGAGCTTCAGCTCGCGGGCGATCGCCGCGGTGAAACGGATGCTGTCGTTCAGGCAGTAGCCGAAGATGCGCGCGGGGTCGATGTCGCTGAGGTGCGCGAGGCACGTGGCGAGCACGTCGGCCGGGTTGGTGAGGATCATCACCAACCCGCTCTCGCCCGCGAGCGCGGAGATCGCCGGTTGCACTGCCCGCAGGACACCGAGGTTGCCCTCGAGGAATGCCTCGCGGCTGCCGTCAGGCGTCTCGGGGCGAGAAGCGGCGAAGACGACGAGGTCTACGGGAGTCTGGGCGACGGCCTCGTCGAGAGGGAGGACCGTGAGGCGGGCGCGTGTACGGCCGGCGACGATCTGCGCTTCCCGCATGTCGATCGCGTGCGCCTGCAGCACGTTCTCTTTGAGGTCGAAGAGCAAGATCTCGTCGTACTCGTCGGCCAGCGAGAGCTGGTGGGCGAGGCCTGCGCCGGTGAGGCCGGAAGCCCCGAGGATCGCGACGCGTCGCGGCGACCATGTCTGCGTCATTGCACATTCCTTCCGCGCCGTCCCTGGCGCCGTTATCGATTGAACGCCTCGATGAGTGGTGCGTCCAGACGAGGTTTCGGATGCCACGGATAGAATCTCTCTATGTCGCACGCGGACGTGCGCGGAAAGGCCGGGTCATGACATCCGTGGATCTGGATCTGATGCGGACGTTCGTCGCGATCTACGAACGGCGCAGCCTGACGCTCGCCGCGGGCGCGCTCAACGTCACCCAGCCCTCGGTGAGCTACGCGCTCGGGCGTCTGCGGCGTGATCTGGGCGACACCCTGTTCGTCCGGTCGGCGCAGGGCATGGCCCCGACCGCCCGCGCGGATCAGCTCTACGCGGTCGCCCGGTCGGCGATCGACGCGATCGACGACGTCGTCGCCGGCCGCGAGTTCGACCCGGCCACCGCTCGCACGCGGTTCCGCGTCGCGCTCACCGACATGGGGGAGTACGCCTATCTCCCCACCCTCATGGAACGCCTCTCCCTGGATGCTCCCGGAGTGGGCCTGGATGTCGTTCCCGTGGACGTCGACGCCGTCGACCGGTGGATCGCGAGCGGCGAGGTCGACGCGGCCGTCAGCAGTGCGGCGCCCAGCGGGCGGACGGCCTCAGTCGACCTCTTCAGCGAGACGTACGTCTGCGTGGCGACCTGGCCCGACGACCTGCGGGGCGTCGCGGTGAGCCCCGCGGAGCTGGCCGATCTGCGACTGGCCGTGATCGACACCTCTTCGGGCCACGACCGCGTCGGCCGCGCACTCGACGACGCCGGCATCGCCCCCCTGGCGGTGCTGCGCGCGCACCACTTCTCGACGCTTCCCGAAACCCTCGTCCGTTCGGGCGGGGCGGCGATCGTGCCGCGCCGGGTCGCGGGGATGTTCGCCCGCCGCTGGCCGCTGCACGCTCGGCCCCTGGACGGGCTGGTCGAGGAGTTCCACGTCCGTCTCTTCGCCAATCCGGCGCTGCACCCGACGGCCGCGCGTCGGTGGTTTCTCGGCGTCCTCGAGGAGGCGGTGCGCTCCTTCGCCGCCGAGCACGATCCTCAGTCGGACGCGGCGGGGAGCGACGCCCGCGCGATGTGAAGAGCGAGGTACGCGACCTCTTCGTCGGGCACCGCCACCCCGTACTCGCGGTCGATGAACGTGCGCACGCGTTCCGCGGTGGTCACGGCGTCGGGGTGCCGCGTCCGCATCGTCTGCAGCAGGAAGTCGTCGTCACCGAGCATCCGCTCCGCGAACAGGCGCTCGGCGAAGAAGTGGAGATGCGTCAGGAAGCGTGCGCCGTGCAGGTCGTCGCCGACGACGGCGATGGTGCTCGCGTGCGTGACGATCTTGATGATGGATGCCACCAACGACACGACGCCCGCGGCATCCATGTCCTCACGTCCCACCTGCGCATTGACGAGGTGGAAGGCGATGTTCGCGGCCTCATCGGTGGGGATGTCGACGCCGAACTTCTCGCGCAGGAGGCCCACCGCCCGCAGGCCGATGCGGTGCTCGAGCGGATAGAGGTTGCGCACCTCGGCCACGAGACGGTTGACGATCGCGATCCCGCGACGCTCGCGCTCGATCGCGAAGTGCAGGTGGTCGGTGAGGGCGAGGTAGATGTGGGGATCGAACTCCAGTCCCTCCGACTCGGCATCGGCGACGATGCGCCGCGTGAGCTCGACGAAGTCGACGGGGATCTGCGAGACGAGATCGACGAAGTTGCGTTGATCGGTCTCTCGGAGCTCGACGAAGACACGGTCGTGCGCGCCGGGCGGCACGACGTCTCCGGGGCGGTGGGCGAACCCGATGCCCTTGCCGAGGAGAACGCGCTCGACGCCGCGGTCGTCCTCGACGAGCACGACGCTCGAGTTGAGGACCTTCTTGATGATCTGCATGGTGGTTGTCTCCGTCGACACCGTCCGATGAAGCGTCGCGGGTGTGGGGGCCGACGTGTGCCGGCCCCCGAACCCGTCAGGTGAGGTCGGTGCCGCCCGACGCGATGACCTTGCGATACCAGTCGAACGAATCCTTGCGGATGCGCTCGCCGCTGCCCCGGCCCTCGTCGTCCTGATCAACGTAGATGAAGCCGTAGCGCTTCGACATCTGCGACGTGGACAGGCTGACCGTGTCGATCGGCGACCAGCACGCGTAGCCGAGCATCTCGACGCCCTCGTCCACGGCGACGATCATCTCCGCGAGGTGCGAGCGCAGGTAGTCGATGCGGTAGTCGTCGTGCACCTTCCGGTCGTCGGTCAGCACGTCGCGCATGCCCACGCCGTTCTCGACGATGAACAGCGGCTTGCGGTAGCGGTCGTACAGCGCGATCAGCGAGATGCGCAGCCCCACGGGGTCGATCTGCCACCCCCAGTCCGTGGACGGGAGGTAGGGGTTCTTCACTCCGAACACCGTGTTGCCCGGGGTGCGCTCGACGGTCGGGTCGACCGACTCGGTCATCGACATGTAGTACGAGAACGACACGAAGTCGACGGTGTTCTCGCGCAGGATGTCGAGGTCGCCGGGTTCGATCGGGATCGTCACGCCGCGCTGAGCGAGCGTGCGTAGCGCGAGCGGCGAGTACTCCCCGCCGGCCTGCACGTCGCTCGAGTGGTACATCAGGCGATCCTTGGCCTGCGTGGCGGCCACGTCGTCGGGGTGGCACGTGAGCGGGTAGGTCGTCAGCATCGTGAGCATGCAGCCGAGCTTCGCGTCGGGGTGCAGCTCGCGGAGCATCGCGGTGATGCGGGCGGATGCCACGAGCTGGTGGTGCAGCGCCGTGTAGCACGCCTGCTCGAGCGAGCCCTCGACCAGTTCCTCGATGATGGCCCCCGAGGTGAAGGGATGCCGCAGCACGCTGTCGATCTCGTTGAACGACAGCCACAGCTTCACGAGGTGGCCGAAGCGCTCGAAGCACGTGCGCGCGAACCGCTCGAACAGCGCGATGAGGCGTCGATCGGTCCAGCCGTTGTACGTCGTCGCGAGGTGCAGCGGTGCGTCGTAGTGGGCCAGGGTCACCAGGGGCTGGATGCCGTGGACCCGCATGTTCTCGAACAGGGCGAGGTAGAAGGCCACCCCCTCTTCGTTCGGCTCGGTCTCCTCCCCGGTCGGGTACAGCCGCGACCACGCGATGGAGACGCGCAGCACCGTGAACCCCATCTCGGCGAACAGCGCGAGGTCCTCCGGGTAGCGGTGGTAGAAGTCGATCCCGCGCCGCTTGCCGTAGAAGGTCGGGTCGGGGTCGCTCATCGCCTCCTCGATGGACGCGAGGCTGACGTGGTGCTGAGCCGCGTAGTCCTTCGGGTCGGCGTTCGGGCGGTACTTCGAGATGTCCGACACGGCGGGCCCCCGCCCGCCCTCGCGCCAGGCGCCCTCGGCCTGGCTCGCGGCAATGCCGCCGCCCCAGAGGAAGGTGTCAGGAAGCGGCATTGGTCGTCTCCTTGCTCGAGGTGAGAGTGGCGATGGGCTGCCCGGCCTCCACGGATCCGTTCGCCGACGGCGCGACCTCCCAGGCCTCGCTGTTGAGCACGACCACGGGAGTGGTGATGTCGTAGCCCGCGGCGCGGACGGCGTCGAGGTCGACGGTGACGAGCAGATCGCCCGCGGCGACCCGGTCGCCCTGGCCGGCGTGCGCCTCGAAGTGCGTTCCGGCGAGCTTGACGGTGTCGATGCCGACGTGCACGAGCACCTCGACGCCCTCGTCGGTGCGGAGTCCGATCGCGTGGCGGGAGGGCAGCAGGCTCACGATCTCGCCCGAGACGGGGGCCAGGACACGCCCGTCCGTCGGGACGATCGCGACGCCCTCGCCGAGGGCAGCCGAGGCGAAGACGGCGTCGTCGACCTGCGACAGCGGGATGAGCTGGCCGGTGAGCGGCGCCTGCAGCTGCACCGAGGCGCCGGTTGTCGCGCGAACGGCGGCGGGGTCCTGAACGGATGCCTCGGCGGCGACGTCGGCGTTCTCGCCGAGCACGCGGAGGGTGGTCGAGGCGGAGTCGCGCCACAGCACGAAGCACACCGTGAACGAGACGGCCCACGCGATACCCGCGCCGACCAGGGCGTTGACGAGGTTCCACGGGTTCTCGGCATCCACGAACATCGAGATGCTGGCGAGACCCGGGCCCACGGCGACGAAGCTGACGACGTTCGTGATGCCGAGGTACGCGCCGGCCGTGACGGCACCCGTGATGACGGCGATCAGCGCGCGGCGGTTCTGCAGCGTGACACCGTAGAGGGCGGGCTCGGTGATGCCGAAGAGTGCCGAGACACCGGCCGAGATGGCGGTCGCGCGGAGCGTGGGGTTCTTCGTGCGGAAGGCGACGGCGAAGCTCGAGCCCGACTCGCTGATGTTGTGAGCGAGCGACGACACGTTGTAGAACGACTCGCGGCCGGTCTCGGCGATCGTGGCGACCGTCGGCGGGATGAAGGCCTTGTGCATGCCCACCGAGATGATGAAGGGCAGAACGCCCGCGAGCAGGGCGACAGCCACCCAGCCGAGCGTGCCGTGCAGCCACAGCATGCCACCGGTCAGGAGCGAGCCGAGCCAGAAGCCGAGCGGGCCGAGCAGGAAGATCATCGCGGGGGCGACGACGATGATGCACACCAGCGGCACGAAGAAGACGCGGATCGGTGCCGGGGTGATCTTGGTGACCCAGTGCTCGACGGCCCAGAGCAGCAGCACCGTCAGGATCGGCGGGAAGACCTGCGCGCCGTAGGAGACGGCCGGAACGGCAACGCCGAACACCGAGGTGCCGTTCGTCACCAGTGTCGAGAAGCCGGGGAAGACGAGGAGCCCCACGATCCCGAGGGCGAGCGGGATGTTGACGCCGAGGCGACGCGCGGCGGTGAAGGTGACCAGCAGGGGCAGGAAGTAGAAGACCGCGTCGGGGATTGCGACGAGCGTCAGATAGGTCGGGTTGTCCTTCGCGACCCAGCCCAGCGCCACCGCCGCGATGAGCAGCGACTTGAAGACACCGGCACCGGCGATGGCGGGGATGATCGGGGTGAAGACGCCGACGACGAACTCCATGAACACCGAGCCCGCGCGCTTGAGCGTCAGCGGCTGTCGCTTCGCGACGACGTCTTTCGGCGAGCGCTCACGCTCGACGGCGCGGTACACGTCGGCGACCTTGGCACCCACGACGACCTGCGTCTGCGGTCCGACGACGACGCCGAGCACGCCGGGCAGCGCCTCCAGCCGCGCACGGTCGACGCGCGAGTCGTCGGCGAGCGTGAAGCGCAGTCGCGTCGAGCAGTGCTGCAGGGTGGCGATGTTCTCATCGCCACCGACCCCCGCGATGATGTCGCGGGCGAGGTCTTGGTTCGTCATGGGCGCTCCTCCTTCGTTGGATGGACGTCCCGGGGCTGCTCCGCCACCGCTTTCGGGCAATAAAAAAAGGACCCGACCGCAAAACATCGTTTGCGTTCGGATCCTGCCTGCTTGACCAGTCACACGTCCGTGAGATTTCTACCACAGGTGCGACCGGGCGGCAAGACGTCGCGTCTCGACGGTGGGCTCGACGCGGGGTATCGTCGCCGTCGAGACGGTGCGACGGTGCCCGTCGCTATCGGCATCCCGGTGTCACCGCCCGGAAACATGCGCGATCGGCGGCGCGACTAGGGTCGGCCCGACGCAGCGCGACAGGAGGACGCCGTGAGCCGCGTGTCGTGGAAGATCATGGAGACCCTGACCGCCGACGCCCCCCTGCCCGAGCGCCGCCGGCGGCTGGGGCGCCAGCTGCTGAGGGCCGTCGAGGGAGACACGTTCGTGTCGTACCGATGGACGCCAGCGGGCCCGTACGCCGATCCCGTGGGGGTGCAGTTCGACGACGAGCACCTGCGCGCCTACGACGCGCGTTTCCGGCACATCGACACGATGACCCCGCGCTTCCTCGAGGCGCGCGGGGCGTCGGCGATCAGCCCCCGGCGCGATAGCCGCGACGAGTTCGTCCGCGATTTCCTGTTCCGCTCGGGCATGTTCCATGGCATGAACTACTTCGCACCGCATCCGGTCGTCGGCTCCATCGATCTGCGCGTGTGGCGTTCCCAACGGCGGGGCGCCTTCACCCCCGATGACGTACGCAAACTGCAGGCGATCGGGGATCTCATGCACCGACTGTGGAGCGACGAGCCATTGGCGGCATCCGCTCTCACCCCGCGGCAGAAGGAGATCGTGTCGCTGGTGGGCGACGGGCTGACGGACAAGGCGATTTGCGACCGGCTCGGCATCTCCCTGCCGACTCTTCGCACCCATCTCGCGCAGGCGTTCGCCAAGACGGGAACGCAGAATCGCACGTCGCTGGCCATGGCGGTGCGCACCCCTCGTCATTAATGACGATGCCGACGCGGCTCCGCGTCGAGGATGCTCGGTCGCACGCAACCGTTTCAGCATCCCGGGAGAGAAATGTCCACACTGCGCGCGGGGGTCTCGCCCCTGTCCCGACTCGATCGATTCCCCCGGTGGGGACTGAGCGCGATCTCCGTCCTCACCATCGGGCTGGGCATGCTCTTCGTCCAGTACGACATCTTCAACATCAACGTCTCGTTCGTCCAGACCTGTGCGCAGATCATCGGCGGCTGCACCCCGGCCACATCGGATCAGTTCATCGGGCTCCCGATCTTCCTCAGCCTCCTGGGGTACGGAATCGGCGCACTCGTGCTCGGGCCGATGTCCGATCGCTTCGGGCGCCACCGCCTGCTCATCATCGCGATGGTGATCACCGGTCTGGGGTCGCTGTTCTCGACCTTCGCCGGTGACGCGACGTCCTTCAGCCTCTCGCGCCTCGTGACCGGTATCGGCATCGGCGCCGACCTGGCCATCATCAACGTGTACGTCAGCGAGATCGCACCGCGGCGCATGCGCGGCCGCTACACGAGCGTGCTGTTCTTCATGGCCGCTCTCGGCTCGGCGCTCGGGATCTGGCTGGGTCTGTTCCTCACCACGCCCATGACCCCCTGGCCTCAGGGTCTGCCTTTCGCCCTGGCATCCGACTCCTTCACGTCGGGCTGGCGCTGGGTCTACGCCGTGGGAGCCATCCTCGCGGCGGTGTCGATCGTCCTGCGTATCGCTCTTCCCGAGTCGCCGCGGTGGCTCGCCACCCGCGGCCGTGACGCCGAGGCCGCCGCGGTCGTCGAGCGCATGGAGCAGCTCGCGACGCGTCGTCACCCGCTGCTTCCCGCATCGCCCGAAGACAGCAGCAGCACCGAGGTCGCCACGGGCGGCACCTGGTCGGGCGTGCGCGAGCTCCTCACATCGCGCGTGTACCTTCGTCGACTGCTCGTGATCGGCGCGGCCTGGCTGCTGGGATACGTGACGCTGTACTCCTTCGCCGGGGCGTTCACGTCGGTGCTGGTGCGCCAGGGCTACACCGCGCCGGAGGCCGGCATCGTCAGCGCCGTGGGTCTCACCGGCTTCCTCGCGGCGGCAGTGGTGGCCCGCTCGGTCGTGGACCGTATCGAGCGCAAGTGGTGGATGCTCATCGGTGGCGCGATCACCGTCGTGGGCGCCGTCATCGTCGTGGCCGGGGGCGGGGCGACGGTCATGACGTTCCTGGGGGCCATCCTCGTCTTCTTCGGGCAGAACATCTGGGTTCCCGCGCAGTACGCGCTCACGGCTGAGAGCTTCCCGACCCGCTTCCGCACCACGGCCTACGCCCTGGCCGACAGCATCGGGCACGTCGGGGGAGGGCTCGGCGTCTTCCTCCTCGTCGGGATCTTCTCGCAGTTCCCGCTGCTGGGTTCGCTCCTCGGACTCATCGCCTTCCTCATCGTGGGCGCGCTGATCAACCTCCTCGCCCCGCGCACGCGCAACCGTTCGCTCGAGGAGATCTCGGCATGACCGTCGCACGCACGGCGGTGCCCGACGATCTCGGCATCTGGACGCAGCTCTCCGACGACGACGCGCTCGCGTCGCAGCGCTCCACCGCCGGACCCGACGCGTTCCCGGCGGCCGTGAAAGCGAACATCGCCGTGCGTGGTCTTCATCGGTCGGCCGGATGCCGGGTGCTCGATGTGGCGGCGGAAGAAGCCGACGCGCCGGTGGTGGCGGCGTTCAGGCAGCACGGGGCGGTCGTCGTCGGCATGACGAACATGCACGAGCTCGCTCTCGGGGTCACCTCCGACAACGCCGCGTACGGATCGGCACGCGTCCCGTCGGCTCCGCGCCTCTCCGCCGGCGGCTCCTCGGGGGGCAGCGCGGCGGCGGTCGCCGCGGGGCTCGTCCCCCTGGCGCTGGGCACCGATACCGGGGGCTCCGTGTCGATCCCGGCCGGCAACTGCGGGGTCGTCGGCTTCCGTCCCAGCACGGGGCGCTGGCCGACCGCGGGGATCGTGGGGCTGTCGTGGACACGGGACACGCCGGGAGTGTTCGCCACGACCGTCGAAGACGCGGCGCGCGCCGATTCCTGGGTCACCGGGAGCCGTTCGGCACCACCCGTGGAACGGGCGCGTCTCGGCATCCCGACCACTTTCCTCCAAGACCTGGACGCGCGGACGGAGGAGGCGTTCTTCCGCACGCTCGACGACGCGCGGGGCGCGGGCATCGACGTCGTGGACGTCGACATCGCGGACGTGCTCGCCCGCGCGCGCAGGGCCGAGTCGCTCGTCGTCGGGTGGGAGGCTCCCCGCGAGCTCGCGGCCGCCGCTGCTCGCGCGCTGAACCTCCCGCCCGACGAGGCTTTCGAGGTGCTCCGCGCGGGGGTGGAGACAGCCGATGTCGCCGACTTCCTCCAGGGGTTGGTGGACCGCCCGGTCTCGGCCGACGAGTACGCGGATGCTCTGTCGCTCGTCCTCGAGGCGCGCATACTCGCCGACGACGCGCTGGCACGGCTCGGCGTCGACGCACTCGTCTTCCCCACCACGCCGGCGCCCGCACCCTTGTCAGGTGGGGGTGCGACCGTGAGACATCGCGATCGTGAGACGTCGGTCTTCGGCCTGTACACGCGACACACCGGCCCCGGGACGATCCTCGGTGCGCCGATGGTCACCGTTCCCGCACCGGGGATTGGAGCAACGGTCGGGATCACCGTGCAGGGTCGGCGTTTCGACGATGCACGGACGTTGGGCATCGCGAGGAGGCTCCACGACGACTCGCGCGACGAGGCGGTGCCGCGCGCGGGCGTCAGCGTCGAGCACGGGGCCTGACGCCGTCGAGCCTCAGGCGGGCGTACGCACCGACGCGAACTTGTTGCGCCGCCGTAGGGCGAAGCCGAGCTTCTCGTACGCCGCGATCGCGTTCACGTTCGCCGCCGCGGCGTGCAGCAACGCCCGGTCTCCGCGCTGCTGGATGTGGAAGGCGACGTCGAGCACCAGGCGCGAGGCGAGGCCCTGGCGCCGGTGATCGGCATCCACGGCGACAGCGCTGATCTCGGTCCACCCGGTCGGGTGGAGGCGCTCGCCCGCCATCGCGACGAGTCGACCCTCACGACGGATGCCGATGTACCGGCCGAGCTCGTACGTGCGGGGCCGGAAGGGGCCGGGCTGATTGCGGTCGACGATCGCCATCATGTCGGCGGCGTCCTCCGCGCCCAGTTCGATCGCCTCGTCGTCGGGGCGGGGTCGGAGGGCATCGGTCTCGACGAGCTGCACGCCCTCGCCGCCGCCGAGGTACTCCCACCCGTCGGGGAAGCCGCCCTCGTAACCGGAGAGTCCCACGTCGGCGCCGGGGCCGACGAGGTCGCGCAGGGCATCCCAGACGCCGGGCTCGTCCCACGTACGGACCGCGACGAACGGCGCGACATCGGCCGGATACCGGCGCACGAGGTCGCCGCCGATCGCGAACGAGGAGTGCGGGCCCGCGAGCGAATGCCACGCGGCGTTGTCGAGGACGGTGGCGTCGGCGTGCGGGATGTCGAGGGCGGGAGCGGTGGTCACCGAGACACTCTCCGCCGGTCCTGGCCGTCACGCAAACCGGTGGCCACCGCGGCCGGGTTCTCGTGACGGGGCGTGACGCTTCGCAACGCTGTGTGTCGGCGGCGGCGCCGCGACGGTGAGGACGGCGCATGCTGGAAGCGATCGCCCTGTACGAGCGCATCGGCTACCGCGCGATCCCGGTGTTCGAGCCGTACGTGCGGTTCGCGGGGTCACGGTGCTTCGCGAAGGCGCTGACCGCGGAGATCCGGCGCCCCTGGCCGGTCACCTCCGGCCTGTCAACGCCCGTGCGCACGGTCGCGGGGCGACCGTACGGTCGCGCCATGACCGTCACCCGACTCCTGCTGGTCCGCCACGGCGAGAGCGAGGGCAACGTCGCGGCCTCGAGAGCGGAGCGCGAGGGTTCGCTCACGATCGACCTCGACGTCCGTGACGCCGACGTCCCGCTCTCGCCCACGGGGGAGGAGCAGGCGCGGGCGTTGCGCACATGGTGGGAGGGTGCCGGACCCATCGACGAGTACTGGGTCTCGCCGTACCTGCGCGCGCGACAGACGCTTGCGCTCGCGATCGACGACGCGGTGCTCTCGACCCGCACGCGCGTCGACGATCGGCTCCGCGACCGCGAGCTCGGCATCCTGGATCTGTTGACGTCGCGCGGGGTGCGGGAGTTCCACCCCGAAGAGGCGGCGCGGCGGCGCCACCTCGGCAAGTACTACCACCGGCCACCCGGGGGCGAGTCGTGGGCGGATGTCGCTCTGCGGCTGCGGTCGTTCCTCGGCGAGAACCTCGATCGCCCCGTCGACACCGTGATGGTCGTCGCGCACGACGCGGTCGTGATGCTCATCCTGGCCGTGCTGCTGCCCCTCGACGAGACCGAGCTGCTCGCGTTCGCCGCCGAGAACACCGTGCGCAACGCCTCGGTGACCGAGCTCGTCCGCGGTGGGCTCGTCCGCGGTGGGCTCGTCCGCGGTGGGCTCGTTCGGGGCGAGAACGGGTGGGAGCTCACGACCTTCTCGTCGGTCGAGCACCTCGCCGTCGAGGGCGCCGACATCACCGTCCACTCGGGAGAAGACGATGGCCTCGAGCACTGAGAACGTCACGCTGTCGCTGCTGCGCGAGTGGGGGCTCCCCGAGCCCGGCGGGTCGAAGAAGTCGCGCGGCCAGGTGGTCGTGGTGGGCGGGGCCACGCGTTCGCCGGGCGGCGTCCTGCTGTCCGCGGAGGCGACGTTGCGCGTGGGCGCGGGCCGCGTCGGTCTCGCCGTTCCCACCGATATCGCACCTCCCCTCGGACCGGCGATGCCGGAGGCCGGCGTCTACGTGCTCCCGACCGGGTCGCACCCTCTCGACGAACACCTGCGATCCGCGGTCGAGTCCGCCGACGCCGTGCTCCTCGGGCCGGGTTTCGATGATCCGGATGCCACCCGCGCGGCGCTCCTCGCCGTCGCCGACGCGGACGTCGACAGGCTGGTGCTGGATGCCTTCGCGCTCGGCATCCTGCCCGATGTGGACCGCGGCATCCTGCCGGACGAGCTCCTCATCAACGCGAACGAAGAGGAAGCGGCGCTGCTGCTCGGGCGCGATCTGGGGGACGACCGCGTGGCCGATGTCCGCGAGATCGCCGAGCGTTTCTCGGCGGTGGTGCACTGCTTCGGTTCCGTCGCCGCCCCCGACGGGCGGGCGTGGCGAGCGGAACCCGGGGGCTCGGGCTTGGGGACGGCGGGCAGCGGCGATGTGCTGGCGGGAGCGATCGCCGGCTTCGCCGCCCTCGGCATGGAGCCGGAGCGAGCGGCGGTCTGGGGCGGCTGGACGCACGCGCGGGCCGGCGACCGGCTCACCGAGCGCGTCGGCATCGGGTTCCTCGCGCGCGATCTGCTGGCGGAGCTGACGGCGGTCGTTCACGACAGCTGAGCCGTCGACACGCACCTGCTGGGCGACGGACGCAACATCGAGGTAAAGCGCTGATCGCGCCCTGACGTTGCGTCGCCGCTGGTGTCAGAGCGTGCCCGCCGCCCCGGGGGCGTGCGCGCGGATCCGTGCGGCCGCAGCAGCCGCGGCGGTGTACTGAACGAGATGCCGGTGGCCGGGAATGCTCGACACCGATCCGACGGGTGCCCGCGCGGCGAGCCGCCGAACCCACCTCTCCCGCGCGATGGGGTCGGCGGCCCCGCGCAGCACGAGCAGGGGGACCGCCAGGAGCGCCACGCGCTCCTCGATCGGGTAGCGCACCATGTGACGCGCCTGCCGCGCGTACCAGAACGGCCCGCAGCGAAGGTAGTCGGTGAGCACGATCGCGTTGGCCCGGGGCGGTTCGAGTGCGGAGTCGCGCGCGAGCAGGAGAGCCTGTGTCACCGCACTGCGCCGTTCGTCGTCGGTCACGGGTCCGATGACCACGACCGCGCTCGCGAGATCCGGACGCTGCACGGCCGTCTCCACCACCCACTGGGCTCCCATCGAATGCCCGACGAGCACGGCCGCGCGCGCACCGAGATCATCGAGCACCGTGCCGAGCGCTCGGGACATCGCGGCGATATCGGGGGAGGCCTTCGGCTTCCGAAGGCCGCCGAAACCGGGAAGGTCGATCGAGTGCACCTCGGCATCGCGTGCCAACTGCGCGTGAAGGCGGCTCAGGTATCGGTGGGACATCCCGATGCCGTGGACCAGGACGTAAACCGCGCTGTTCGGGCGCCGACTCGTCCAGGATCGGAAAGCGAGGCCGTCCACCGTGTGCATCACGAGCGCGATCGTATGGTCGGCGCGATGGGGCTGGTCGAGGGTTGCGTGATCTCTGGCGGGCGTCGAGAGTTCCGGCGGTTACAGGGAGCGGACCTCGGCACGGGAAGCGATATCGACCGACGCACGTCCATCATCTCGGGAAGCGGGTCGTCGCTCAGAGGTCGAACCCGAAGGCGCGCAGGTCGAGGAACCGCCCCGGTTCCACCTCGACCAGGTGCTCGCGCTCGGTGAGACGGCTGAAGCCGAGCTTGAGGTACAGGGCGTGCGCACCGATCATCTCGGGTCCGCTGTTCATCACGACGCGCCGAGCGCCCCGAGCGCGCGCGAGATCGATGACGTGACGGGTGAGGGCCTCGCCGACCCCGCGCCCTCGTGCTGCGGGAGCCACCGCGAGTTGGCGGAAGTCGAGCTCGCCCTCCCGGGCCAACGGCGACAGGCGCTCGCCGGGTCGTGGGACCCACACGGTGCCGACGATCTGCCCCGCGGCATCCAACGCGACCCACACCTCACCCTGCGCGAGCCGCCCGGCGACATCGGCGAGCGAGGCGAAGTAGCCCGCGGTGAGCCCGTCGTAGCTGTGGCGGTAGGCCTCGACGGTGACCCGGCCGGCTTCGGCGTGCTCGTGCGGCTCGACCGGGCGGATGGTCAGTGTCGATGGGGTCGCGGAGGTCATGGCATCCATTCTTCTCGGGCGTCGCGCGGTGTGGCCCGGTCGCGGACGACCGGGCCACGCGTCGCGTTCAGGACTTCGGGAGTCCCGGCGGGTTGATCTCGCTCTTGTCGACGCCCTCGGACTCGAGGCCCCACGCGTCGAGCACCTTGGCGTAGGTGCCGTCGGCGATGTACGCGTTCAGCACGATGCTGACCGGTTCGATGAGGCCGTTGCCCTTCTTCGTCGCCGCGGCGATGTCGGCCGCGAGCGGCCAGCCGCCGGGGATGATGCCGACGAGTTTCGTCTCACCGGTCTCGCGTGCGGCCCAGGCTGCCGTGGCATTCGGGCCGAAGGTGGCGTCGACGCGGCCGGACTGCAGCGCAAGGGTGGCGGCGGCGTTGTCGTCGTAGTAGTTCAGCTCGGCGGGAGCCTTGCCCGCGGCGGTCAGCTCCTCATTCCACTTCAGCAGCACCTTCTCCTGGTTGGTGCCGGAGCCCACGACGATCTTCAGGCCCGAGATGTCGTCGGCCTCTTCGATCTTCGAGATCGGGCTGTCGGACCGGACGTAGAAGCCCAGCAGATCCTGGCGATAGCTGGCGAAGTCGTACAGCTCCTTGCGCTCCTCGGTGACCGTGACGTTCGAGGTGATGAGGTCGTACTTGCCCGATTGGATGCCGAGCGGCCAGTCGGCCCACGCCACCACGACGGGGTTGTACTCGAGGCCGAGTCCTTCGGCGATGAGCTCGCCGAAGTTGGGCTCGGTGCCGGCGACGTCGGTCGCGGCGGTGGTTCCCTCGGGCTGGTAGCTCAGCGGCGGGACGAACGCGCCGATCGCCACCGTGAGCTTGCCGGGCTCGATCGGCGTGAAGCCGCTCGCCTTCAGGGCGGCGACGGCCTCGGGCACGGCTTCCCCGGTGATGCGGGGGATCTCGCCGGTGTCGGGGTTGGCCCCGGTGGTCGCCGTGGGGTCGGCCGCCGCGACCGCGTCGGCGGGACGGTAGAGACCGATCGTGACGCCGACGCCGACGACGGCGACGAGGGCCGCCGCGATCACGCCGACCGCGATGCCTTGTTTCTTGCTGAGGGCCATGCTGTGTCTCCTTGTGAGGGTGGGGATGGGCGCGCCTTGAGCGGCGGGTCAGCCGAGCACTTTCGCGAGGAACTCCCGCGTCCGCGCGTGCCGTGGCCGCTCGAGGACCTCCTGCGGCGTCCCCTGCTCGATGACGCGGCCCTGGTCGAGGAACACGACGCGGTCGGCGACCTCGCGGGCGAAGCCGATCTCGTGCGTGACGATCACGAGGGTCGTGCCGAGCTTCGCGAGATCGCGGATGACGTCGAGAACCTCCCCGACCAGTTCGGGATCGAGCGCGCTCGTCGGCTCGTCGAACAGAAGCACCTGAGGCTTGAGGGCCAGCGCCCGGGCGATCGCGACGCGCTGCTGCTGACCGCCCGAGAGCTGGCGCGGATACGCATCCGCCTTGTCACTCAGTCCCACGCGGTCGAGCAGACCGAGCGCGAGCTCGCGAGCGTTGTCCTTGCTTAGGCGCTTCAGGGCGACCGGTGCCTCGGTGACGTTCTCGAGCGCGGTCAGATGAGGGAAGAGGTGGAAGTTCTGGAACACGATCCCGACGCGCGTCCGGCGCTGCAGAATCTCGCGCTCGTGCAGCTCGTGCAGCTTGCCGTGCCGGAGCTCGTAGCCGATGAACTCGCCGTCGACCGTGACCGACCCGGCATCCACGCTCTCCAGGTGGTTGATCGTGCGCAGGAGGGTCGACTTGCCCGAGCCGCTCGGCCCGAGCAACGCGACGACCTCGCCGGGGTGGACGGTCAGGTCGATCCCCTTCAGTACCTCCACGCCGTGGAAGCTCTTGTGCACGTTGTGGATTTCGACGAGCCCGCGGCCGTCGGTGACGACGCTCACGCGCGCACCCCCTTCGAGGAGGCCGGATGCTCGGCATCCGTCGCTCCCGGCGGGGCATCGCCGAGGCGCGCCCACTGCGTGCTCACCCAGCGGCGGGCGCGCTGCAACGGCGTCGGCGGCAGGGCACGGGCGGAGCCGCGGGCGTAGTGCCGCTCGATGTAGTACTGCGCGATGCTCAGGACGGTGGTGATGATCGTGTACCAGACCACCGCGACCAGCAGCAGCGGGATCACGCGGCTGTTGCGGTTGTAGATCACCTGCACCGCGTAGAACAGCTCGGGGATCGCGATGACGAAAACCACCGACGCGCCCTTCACCAGACCGATCACCTCATTCGTGGCGTTCGGGACGATCGAGCGCATCGCCTGCGGCAGGATGATGCGGAACAGGCGACGGGATGCCGGGATGCCGAGGGCCGCCGCCGCCTCGTGCTGGCCGGGGTCGACCGAGACGAGCCCGCCGCGGATGATCTCGGCCGAGTACGCGGCCTGGTGCAGGCCGAGGCCGAGGATCGCGGCGGCGAAGGCGCTGACGAGCTGGACGGTGGGGAACTCCACGATCCAGAAATCCGTGGTGAACGGGGTGCCGAGACCGAGCGTGGGATAGAGATAGCCGAGGTTGTACCAGACGATGATCTGCACGACGAGCGGCACCGACCGGAAGAACCAGATGTAGCCCCAGGCCACTCCGCTCAGCAGCGGAGAGGCCGAGAGACGGCCGAGGGCCAGGAGCGTGCCGAGCGCGAACCCGACGACCGCCGAGATCGCGGTGAGACCGAGGGTGTATCCGATGCCGATCAGCACCGGCTCGGCGAAGAAGTACTGCGCGAACGTGCCCCACATGTACCGGTCATTGGTGAAGAGGCTCCACACGAACTGCGCGACGACGAAGAGCAGCAGGGCGCTGAGGGTCCACCGCCACCAGTGGCGGGTGGGCACGACGGCGACGGTGCCGAGGTCGACTTTCTCGGCCGCCTGCGGCGCGGCG
>NZ_LDRU01000027.1 GCF_001476285.1 Microbacterium testaceum
CGACGCCCGCCCCCACCCCGACCCCGTAGCCACCCGCGGCCCGCGCGGTCGCCCGCCCGAGGGCGCGTCAGGCCTTCTCGAGCGCCGCGTCGAGCAGGTCGCTGATCAGATCGGGGTAGCTCAGGCCGGAAGCGATCCAGCACGTCGGGAACATCGAGATCGGGGTGAACCCGGGCATGGTGTTCACCTCGTTCACGAAGAACTCGGTGCCCGTGTAGAAGAAGTCGACGCGCGCCAGGCCCTGGCCGCCGATGGCCTCGAACGCCTGCGCGGCGATGCGCTGCATCTCGGCGAGTTCGCCGTCACGCAGGTCCGCTGGACAGACCAGGTCGACGCCCGGCGCATCGAGGTACTTGGCCTCGAAGTCGTAGAACTCGCGGCCCGTGACCACGATCTCGCCCGCCACCGACACCCGCACCGGTCCCCCGTCGCGCCCGGGCAGGACGCCGCACTCGAGCTCGCGCCCGACGATCGCCTGCTCCACGAGCACGAGGCGGTCCTCGGCGAAGGCGGTGTCGAGGGCGGCATCCAGGTCTTCCCAGCGCGACACCTTGGTCACACCGACGCTGGAGCCGGCCTCATTGGGCTTGACGAAGACGGGCAGGTCGAGGGCGCGCATGCGGCGCTCCCACATCTGCCGGTCGTGAGCGAGGTCGGCCCGCGTGACAGCCACCCAGGGCACCACCGGCACGTGCGCGGCCCGCAGCACCTGTTTCGTCACGTGCTTGTTCATGCCGATCGCCGACATGAGCACGCCGCCGCCCGCGTACGGGATGTCGAGCAGTTCGAGAAGGCCCTGCACCGTTCCGTCTTCGCCGAAGCGGCCGTGCAGGATCGGCAGCACGACATCGACGTTCCCGAGCGACCGGGTGCCCTCGGCATCCGTCACGGTCCACTCCCTCGACAGCGTCGAGTCCGGCAGCCTTACGCGCGTGCCGTTGTCGACAACCTCGGGCAGCGCCTCGGGGATGAGGGCGAACTTCGCCGGATCGTCGTCTTCGAGCACGAAGGCCCCGTCGCGGGTGATGCCGACCGGGATCACCCGGAAGCGGTCACGATCGATCGCGCGAAGCACCCCGCCCGCCGTGGCGGAACTGATCGAATGCTCGCTGGAGCGCCCGCCGAAGAGCACCACCACCACCGGTTTGGTCATTTCGCGTCCTCTCGCCCTGCGGCTGGTCGTCGTCGGTCGTCAGGTGGGGCGCGATGTCCCGCGGGTCCATGGTGCCGTCGAGCACCATCTTCACCTGCTGCACGATGGGCATGTCGACACCGACCTGCTTCGCGAGCTGAAGAACGGGAGCGACGGATGCCAGGCCCTCGGCGGTCTGCTGCATCTGAGCGACCACCTCTTTGTATCCGTAGCCCTGGCCGAGCAGACGCCCCGCCGTGTTGTTGCGGCTGAGCGGGGACTGGCACGTTGCGATGAGGTCGCCGAGGCCCGCCAGGCCCTGCAGCGTCTCGGGCTGCGCGCCCTGCGCGACCGCGAAGTCGGTCATCTCGACGAGTCCACGCGTGATGATCGAGGCCTTCGTGTTCTCGCCGTATCCCACGCCGTCGACGATGCCGATCGCCACCGCGATGAGGTTCTTCAGGACGCCGCCGAACTCGGTGCCGATGACGTCGGTGTTCACGAACGACCGGAAGTAGCGGTTGCGTGCGCGTCGAGCGACCGCCTCGGCCGTTTCGGGGCTCAGCGAGCTGATGACGGCCGCGGTCGGCTGCTCCCGTGCGATCTCGAGCGCGAGATTGGGCCCGGATGCCACGGCGATGCGCGCCGGGTCGCACGCGAGCACCTGCTCGATGACCTGGCTCATGCGCAGGCCGGTCGACTTCTCGACGCCCTTCATGAGCGAGACGATCGGCACGTCGGTGTGCTCGACGAACGGCTTGATCGCGGCGAGGTTCTCGCGCAGCGACTGGCTCGGCACCGAGAGGTAGATCTGCTCGGCGCCGCGGATCGCCTCGGCCAGGTCGGTGGTCGCCGTCATGGTGCGCGGCAGGTTGATGCCGGAGAGATAGCGACTGTTGCGCTTGGACTCGGTGATCTCGGCCGCCAGTTCGGGACGGCGTGCCCACATGACGACGGACGCCCCGCCGTCGGCGAGGATCTTCCCGAACGTCGTGCCCCAGCTTCCGGCGCCGATGACGGCGACCTTGGGACCGGCGACGGGCGCGGCGTTCTTACGACTCAAGGCGCCCCGTCTCGTTCTGCCCGTGCTGCGACGGGTTCCAGCGCTCCACCGGAGCCGGAAGACCTCGGATGCCGGAGAGCATCTGCGAGATGCGTCCCATGAGCGCGTCGGTCGCGCTCGTGAGCACGGCTGGCGAGGTCGAGCCCGCGTACTCCGACAGATCCATCGCGGGGCCGAACTCCACGATCACGTGCGAGCGGCGGGGGAACTTGAGCTTGCCGTAGCGCGGGAGGATCTGCTGAACTCCCCACTGCGCCATGGGGATGAGGGGAAGGTCGCCGGCGAGGGCGAGCCGGACGGCGCCCGTCTTGCCGCGCATCGGCCACAGGTCGGGGTCGCGCGTGAGCGTCCCCTCGGGGTAGACGATGACGCCGCGCCCGTCCGTGGCGATCTGCTGCGCGGCCTTCATGGACTGGTTCGCGCTCGTGGACGTCCGCGGCACGGGGACCATGCCGGTCGCCCGCAGCGCGGCACCCAGGACGGGGACCTTGAACAGGCTCTCCTTCGCCATGAACCGCGGCGCACGACCGAGGCGCCACACGGCCACGGCGACGGTCACCGGGTCGAACTCCGAGTTGTGGTTCGGCGCGAGCACGTACGCGCCCTCGCGAGGAAGGTTCTCCGCACCGCGGATCTCGATCCGGGCGAAGAGACCCGTGACGGGGACGATGATCGCCGCGAGCGGCCAGAAGGCGCTCGGCCGGCTCTTCTCGGGGTTCGAGGCCACCGGCGTCAGCCCACGACGGAGAAGTCGGCGTCGAGAGCGGTCAGCTTCTCGAGGAACTTCTCGTAACCGCGGCGGATGATGCCGATGTTGCGCACCGTCGACTCCCCCTCGGCCGCCAGCGCGGCGATGACATAGCTGTAGCCGCCACGCAGATCGGGAACCTCGACGTCGGCGCCGTGCAGCGGCGTCGGGCCGTTGATGACGGCGGCCTGTTCGAGGTCACGGCGCGGAACACGGCGGTCGGGGCTCGCGATGCCCTTCGGGTGCACGACGATGTCGGCACCCATCTTGTTCAGCGCGGCCGTGAAGCCGAGGCGGTTCTCGTACACGGTCTCGTGGACCGTCGAGGTGCCCGGCGCCTGGGTGAGCGCGACGATCAGGGGCTGCTGCCAGTCGGTCATGAAGCCGGGGTGCACGTCGGTCTCGACCATGACGGGCTTGAGGGCGTCGCCGCGACGGAACAGGATGCCGTCCTCACGCACGTCGAACCAGCCGCCGGCCTTGCGGAAGACGTTGAGGAACGTCAGCATGTCCTGCTGGCGAGCGCCCTTGGCGAAGATCTCACCGTCGGTGGCGAGGGCCGCACACGCCCACGAGGCCGCCTCGTTGCGGTCGAAGATCGCGCGGTGGTCGTATCCGACGAGCTTGTCGACGCCCTCGATGAAGATGACGCGGTTGGGCTCGTACGAGATGATCGCGCCCATCTTCTGCAGCACCGCGATGAGATCCATGATCTCAGGCTCGATGGCGGCGTTGCGCAGCTCGGTCACGCCCTTCGCGCGGACCGCGGTGAGGAGCACCTGCTCGGTCGCGCCGACGCTCGGGTACGGGAGCGTGATGTTCGCGCCGTGCAGGCCGTTCGGGGCCGTGATGCGGATCCCCTCATAGCTCTTGTCGACCACGGCGCCGAAGGCGCGGAGCGCGTCCATGTGGAAGTTGATCGGACGGTCGCCGATGCGGCATCCGCCCAGATCGGGGATGAGCGCCTCGCCGAGGAGGTGCAGCAGAGGACCGCAGAACAGGATCGGGATGCGCGAAGCTCCCGCGTGCGCGTCGATCTCCTCGAAATGCGCGGCGACCGCGCCCGAGGGGTCGAGGTGGAGGGTTCCCTCCTCCTCGCCCTCGGTCACGGTGACGCCGTGCACCTCGAGGAGCGAACGCACGACCTTCACATCGCTGATCATGGGGACGTCGCGGAGCGTGCTGGTGGTGTCGCCGAGGAGTGCCGCCACCATCGCCTTGGTGACGAGGTTCTTCGCCCCCTTGACCTCGACGGTTCCCCGCAGCGGACGACCGCCGCGGATGGTGAGGGTCTCTGCCGCCTCCCAATCCGGCTGCCCGATGGGGTGCTCTCCGGTGTCGCTGACGAGTGTGCTCATAGGGGGGTGGACCTCACTTCGTGGACGAGGGGCGGCGAATCGACCCGATCGGGTCGATCGGGCTCAGCGGACCGGAAGGGTCCGCGGCCGCCATGCCTCGCGGCGCGCCTCGAACTGCGTGATCTTGTCTTCGTCACGCAGCGTGAGCCCGATGTCGTCGAGCCCTTCGAGAAGCCGCCACCTAGTGTAATCGTCGATGTCGAACGAGACCTGGAGGTCGCCGACCGTGGCGGTCTTGGCCTGCAGATCGACGGTCATCTCGATGCCGGGATTCGCCTCGAGAACCGCCCAGATCTGCTCGACCTCGTCTTCCGTGATCACGCCCGTGACCAGGCCCTGCTTGCCCGAATTGCCGCGGAAGATGTCGGCGAACTTCGGGCTCAGGACCACCTGGAAGCCGTAGTCGCGCAGCGCCCACACCGCGTGCTCGCGGCTCGACCCGGTACCGAAGTCGGGACCTGCGACGAGGATGGATGCCGAGCGGTAGGCGTCCTGGTTCAGGATGAACTCCGGATCCTGGCGCCAGTTCGCGAACAGTGCGTCGTCGAAGCCCGTCTTGGTGACCCGCTTGAGGAAGACGGCGGGGATGATCTGATCCGTGTCGACCGCGGACCGCTTCAAAGGCGCGGCGACACCGGTGTGCGTGGTGAACTTCTCCATGTCAGGCCTCCGCCCCGGTCGAAACGATGGCCGCGGGGAGCGGCTCCAGGTCGGCGGGGCTCGACAGCGTCCCGCGCACGGCGGTGGCCGCGGCGACCAGCGGCGACACGAGGTGCGTACGCCCGCCCTTGCCCTGCCGGCCCTCGAAGTTGCGGTTCGACGTGGAAGCGCAACGCTCCCCCGGCGCCAGCTGATCAGGGTTCATACCCAGGCACATCGAGCACCCGGCGAAGCGCCATTCGGCTCCGAAGTCGGTGAACACCTTATCGAGCCCCTCGGCCTCGGCCTCCAGGCGCACGCGCGCCGAGCCCGGGACGACCATGACGCGGACGTTCTCGGCCTTGGTGCGCCCCTGGATGACGGAGGCGAAGGCACGCAGGTCTTCGATGCGGCTGTTGGTGCACGAGCCCATGAACACGGCATCCACCGGGATGTCCTTCATCGGGGTGCCGGCCGCGAGATCCATGTACTCGAGCGCCCGCTCCGCGGCGGCGCGCTCGTTGGGGTCGCTGATGTCGGCCGGGGTGGGCACGACGTCCGACAGCGACACGCCCTGGCCCGGGTTGGTGCCCCAGGTGACGAAGGGCTCGAGCTCGTTCGCGTCGAGGAAGACCTCGGCGTCGTAAACGGCGCCCTCGTCGCTCGGGAGCGTACGCCAGTAGGCGACGGCGTCGTCCCAGTCCTGCCCCTGCGGGGCGTGCGGCTTGTCCTTGACGTACGCGAAGGTCGTCTCGTCGGGGGCGATCATGCCGGCGCGCGCGCCCGCCTCGATCGACATGTTGCACATCGTCATGCGCCCCTCCATCGAGAGGGAGCGGATCGCGCTGCCGCGGAACTCGAGCACGTAGCCCTGGCCGCCGTTGGCACCGATCTTGGCGATGATCGCGAGGATGATGTCCTTCGCCGTCACGCCGGGCTTCAGTTCGCCCTCGACCGTGATCGCCATCGTCTTGAAGGGCTTGAGCGGCAGGGTCTGCGTCGCGAGCACGTGCTCGACCTCGCTGGTGCCGATGCCGAACGCCATCGCGCCGAACGCACCGTGGGTCGAGGTGTGCGAGTCGCCGCAGACGACCGTGATGCCCGGCATCGTCAGACCCAGCTGCGGCCCCACGACGTGGACGATGCCCTGCTCCTTGTCGCCGAGCGAGTGGATGCGGACACCGAACTCGTCAGCGTTGCGGCGCAGCGTCTCGATCTGGGTGCGGCTGGTGAGGTCGGCGATCGGCTTGTCGATGTCGAGCGTCGGGGTGTTGTGGTCTTCCGTCGCGATCGTGAGGTCGAGACGGCGGACCGGGCGGCCCTCGGCGCGCAGGCCGTCGAACGCCTGGGGGCTCGTGACCTCGTGCACGAGGTGCAGGTCGATGTAGATGAGGTCGGGCTGACCGTTCTCGCCCTTCACGACGAGGTGGTCGTCCCAGACCTTCTCGGCCAGGGTGCGAGGGTTCTCGGGAATCGTGCTCATGGTTTGCGTTTCTCCTCGGGAGGGGTGTGAGGCCCGCGACGAACTCCGCGACGAGAAAGGCCTAGAACAAGGTCTCGTCGCGGCCGCTAAGGAGGAGGCCGACGATCCGCACCTGGTCACGATACCACCGGCTCTCCTCCCCCTCGGCTCTCGCACCGCGCTCCGCCGGGTACCGATCGACGTAACACGACGCCGCACGTTTGGGCGTCGCGGAACCCCTCGTGCGAGCCTTCTGGAACGCCGCAGGAAGGAGCGTGCCGCATGGCCGCGAACGCAGAGCCCGGATTCTCGACCCGACAGGTGCACGTGGGCGCCACGACCGTACCCGCCTCGCCGCGCGCTCTGCCGATCTACCTCACCGCCGGCTTCACGTTCACCGACCTCGACGAGTCCGCCGAGCACTTCGGCACCGGCGCGGGCTTCGGGTACACGCGCACGGGCAACCCCACCGTGCAGGCCGTGGAGAACCGCCTCGCCTCCCTCGAGGGCGGCGATCAGGCGGTCCTCGTCTCGAGCGGACAAGCCGCCGTGACCGTCGCCCTCCTCGCCCTGGCCGGGGCGGGCGATCACATCGTGGTCTCCGAGCACATCTACGAGGGCACACGCGGTCTGCTCCTCGACAACCTCGCGCGGCTCGGCATCGAGACGACGTTCGTCGACACCTCCGATCTCGACGCGTGGCGGGATGCCATCACCCCGCGCACGAAGGCGCTCTTCGCCGAGACCCTCTCCAACGCCCGCAACGACGTGCTCGACATCGCCGCCGTCTCCGCGATCGGGCGGGAGCACGGCATCCCGCTCGTGGTCGACAGCACCTTCACGACCCCCTACCTCCTGCGTCCGATCGAGCACGGCGCGGCGATCGTCGTGCACTCCGCGAGCAAGTTCCTGGCCGGACAGGGAGCCGTGCTCGGGGGCGTGATCGTCGATGACGGACGCTTCGACGCCGCGGCATCCGGTCATCTCTTCCCGCACCTCGTCCACGCCGACCGCCTCGGCGGGGCGAGCTATGCCGAGAAGTACGGCGCCCGCGCACGCGGCGCGTACATCCGCGAGAGCGTGGCCCCGCGCTTCGGGCCCGCGCCGTCGCCACTGAACGCCTTCCTGATCGGGCAGGGCATCGAGACGCTGAGCCTGCGCGTCGAGAGGCAGTCGCAGAACGCTCTGGCGATCGCACAGTGGCTCGAGAACCGCCCCGAGGTCGAGCGCGTCGACCACGTCGGTCTCGCATCCCACCCGCATCACGGTCTCGGTGCGCGGTACCTCACGCGAGGCACCGGCTCGGTCTTCACCGTGACCCTGCGCGGCGGACTCGAAGCCGCGCGCCACGTCGTGCAGTCGGTGAAGCTCATCACGCACATGACCCACCTCGGCGACGTGCGCTCGCTCGTGCTGCACCCGCAGAGCACGTCGCACTCGGCGCGCACGGTCGAGGAGCGCGAGCGCGCGGGCGTCTTCCCCGGCACGATCCGCCTCTCCGTCGGCATCGAAGACGTCGACGACCTCCTCGCCGATCTCGAGCAGGCGCTCGTGGGAGTGCCCGTCGCCGAGCGCGAAACGGTCGTCCTGTGAGCCGTCTGCAGCACTTCGGGTGGTTCCTGGCGCGCGGCTTCGGCCCTCACGGCTGGGGCCATCCCTACCTCCGCTGGAATCACCGCTGGACGGAGCCGGGTCTGTACCAGGACTCGGCGCGAACCCTCGAGCAGGCGGGCTTCGACCTTCTCATCATCGAGGACGCACCCTCGCTCGGAAGTGCGGAGACGATCGACCTGCGCGTGCGCCACGCCTTCGGCGGGCCGAAGCACGATCCGCTCCTGCTCGCCCCCTACCTCTTCGCCGCGACGCGGCACCTCGGCGTGGTGCCGACGGTGAACCCCGCTGCGTATCTGCCGTACACCGCGGCCCGGCAGTTCGCGACGCTGCAACACCTGAGCGGGCACCGCCTGGGACTCAACGTCGTCACCGACACCGGCAGTGCGCGCCACTTCTCCACGGCCCCGCAGCTCGGACACGACGCGGCCTACGACCGGGCCGAGGAGTGGCTCGACGGCATCCGTCAGCTGTGGCGGAGCTGGGGCGAGGGAGCGCTCGTCGTCGACGAGGAGTCAGGCGTCTACGCCGACGGGACGAGATTGGATGCCACGCGCCACCGCGGTGAGTACTTCGGCTTCGACGGACCGCTCAACGCCATCCCCTTCACCGACGGCGAGCCGGCGATCGTCTCACCGGGCGGCTCGGGGCGCGGGCTGGCGTTCGCGGGACACAATTCGGACGTGCAGTTGGCGCTCGCCCCGCTCGACGAGGCAAGCATCCGGGCCTACCGCGGACGCATCCACGCCGCGGCGGAGGCAGCGGGGCGCGACGCCGCCGACATCAAGATCCTTTTCGCGATCCAGCCTGTACTGGTGTCGTCGCCGGAGGAGGCCGACCGATTGGTCGCGGCATCCGCGAATCCGTCCGAGGAGGCGTTGATCTCGATCGCGCGCAAGCAGTCCAGCGACCTCGAGACGGATCTGACCGGTCTCGACCTCGACAGACCTCTCGACCGCTCGATCTTCGGCGAGCACGTGTCGGAGGGCAGCATCAAACGACTCGTCGGGAAGCGCGACGCCGACGCGCCGCTGCGGACGATCCTGGCCGCCCACGCGCGCCTCGGCCGTTTGAACGACGGTTCCGGCTTCGTCGGGACCGCGGACGAGTTCGCCGACCGCATCGAGGAGCTCGGCGAGTGGGGCAACGACGGCGTGCTGCTGTGGGGCGACCTCCACCCGGTCACCGTCCACCGCCTGCTCGACGACCTGGTGCCGATCCTGCGCCGTCGCGGCATCCTCCGCGAGGAGTACGTCGACGGGGGTCTGCGGGCGAACCTGCGGGCGTTCTAGTCCCGGATGCCGCGCGCTCGGCGCCCAGTCCCGCTCACCTCCGGGGCATGTCCCACTTTGTGCAGAAACCACCGTCTGTTATCGCACATTGTGGGACACGCCTCGTCACGCCGCCTCCCGCTCACCCCGGGGTGTGTCGAGGTCCGTCCGCCACGGCCGGCTGACGCCGCGCGGCGATGAGGCTCGCGATCGTCGCGACGGCCATCGACACCACGATCACGGCGAGGGAAACCCACGTCGAGATCTCCGGAGCCCACTCGATGGGCTCACCGCCGTTGAGGAACGACAGTTCGTTGACGTGCATGGCGTGGAAGACGAGCTTCACGCCGATGAACGCCAGGATGAACGCGATGCCGTAGTGGAGGTACTTGAGGCGATCGAGCAGGTCGCCGAGCAGGAAGTACAGCTGACGCAGCCCCATCAGGGCGAAGAGGTTGGCGGTGAAGACGATGAACGGGCTCTGCGTGATGCCGAAGATCGCGGGGATCGAGTCGATCGCGAACAGCAGATCGGTCACGCCGATCGCCACGAACACGATGATCATGGGTGTGAACAGCTTCTTGCCGTCCACACGCGTGATGACTCTCTTGCCGTCGTACGAGTCCGTCATCGGGAGGACGCGGCGGAGCGTCCGGACGATCAGGTTCTCTTTCTGCGTGTCGTCGTCATGGTCGTCGCCCGGGAAGGCCTGGCGGATCGCGGTATACACGAGGAACGCGCCGAACAGGTAGAAGATCGGACTGAAGTTCTCGATGATGGTCGCGCCGACGAGGATGAACGCCCCGCGCAGGATCAGCGCGATGATGATGCCCACCATCAGCACCTCCTGCTGATAGCGCCGGGGCACCGCGAACTGCCCCATGATCAGCACGAAGACGAACAGGTTGTCGATCGAGAGGCTGTACTCGGTCAGCCAGCCGGCGACGAACTGCCCCGCGACCTCTCCCCCGGCGACGATCCACAGCACTCCGGCGAAGATGAGCGCGAGCGTGACGTAGAACACGACCCATAGGGTCGATTCCTTCGCCGCGGGGATGTGCGGGCGCTTGAGGATGATCAGCAGATCCGCGACCAGGATCAGCACGAGCACCACGAGGGTGATCGTCTGGAAGAGCGGGTCCAGCTGCAGCTCCATCGCGGGCCTTTCTCGGGGGAAACGCTCGAGTCTATCGGCCGTCCCCTGCGCGGCGGGCGGCTTGTGCGCGTACTGCTCATTGCGTGCGTATCTCCGTGAGACGATCGCGCGCGCCCGGACACCTCTCAGTGAGAGAGTGCTCGCAGAGCCGCTCCCGACGAGAAGTGGATGCCGATGACCGACGACGTGATCGACGACAGGGCGCTCGTCGCGCGCGCAGCGGGCGGGTCCGAGATGGCCTTCCGATCGCTGTATCGCGCGTACGTCCGCCCCGTGTACTGGACGGCGCTCGGCCTGGTCGGCAATCCCAGCGACGCCGACGATGTCGTGCAGGACACGTTCGTCGTCGCGTGGAAGAAGCTGCCCGGTATGACGCTCGAGGGGACGTCGCTCCTGCCGTGGCTCGCCACGGTCTGTCGACTCCAGGCGGCGAACCGCCTCCGCGCCCGGACGCGTCACGGGTCGCACGCAGCCCTCGACCCCGAGATGCCGGCGCGCGTCGACGTCGAGCAGGAGGTCGTCGACGCTGAAACGGTGCGTGCGATCCTCGCCGAGGTCGACGGCCTCGGCGAGGTGGATCGCGAGATCTTCCGCCTGTGCGCCGCCGAGGGCTACGGCTACCAGGCTGCGGCAGAGCATCTGGGCGTCACCCACGGCACGGTGCGCAATCGCCTCTCCCGCATCCGATCTCGGATGCGCGCCACCGCAATGGAGACGGAGACCCCATGAACACCCCCACACTCCCCCCTCTCGACGAGGACCGGATCGAATCGATGGAGAGGGTGATCTTCGCGCGCATCAGCGACTCCACCCGTGCCGATCGCCGGCGGCGTCGCTCCCGGATCGGCGGGTGGACCGCCGCGGCTGCCAGCGTGGTCCTGATCGCGGCCATCGTCGGCCCCGCCGTCATGAACGGCGGCAGCCGCGCTCTGTTCGAGCAGTCCGCCGCGGGCGGGGGCGCCCTCACGGAGCAGTACTCCGGGGCCGCGGGCAGTGTCGCCGATGCCCCCTCGCTCGACGGATCGGCCACCGAGGTCGTGCCTGACGCTCCCACCCGTGAGATCGTCGCGAACGGATCGGCCACGGTCGAGGCGAGCGACGTCGGCACCGCCGTCACCCGGATCTCGGATGTCGCGACCTCCGTCGGCGGCTACGTCGAATCCTCGCAGGTGGGTGGCGCGTCCGGCGCGGTGCCGTTCGAGGGAGAGGCGATACCGCAGGGTGCGAGCGGTGATCCGGCGACCGCGTGGATCACCGTCCGCGTCCCCGCCGACAAGCTCACGAGCGTCATGGACGGCCTTTCCGCCATCGGAACCGTGACGGCGTCGAGCGAGAACCGCAGCGATGTCACCGACCAGGCGGTCGATCTTCGGGCACGCGTCGCCGCCGCCGAGGCATCCGTCGCCCGTCTGACGGAGCTGATGGCGCAGGCGGCCTCGGTGAGCGATCTCATCGCGGCGGAATCGGCTCTCGCCGAACGTCAGGCTCAGCTGGACGCGGACCGGCAGCAGCTGACGCTGCTGGAATCCCAGGTGGCGATGTCGTCACTGTCGGTGCAGGTCCTCCCCGCAGCCTCGACCGTCTCGGCCGATCCCGCGGGATTCGGCGACGGTCTCGTCGCGGGGTGGAACGGCCTCGTCGCGGCACTGAACGGCGTCGTGATCGGGCTGGGTTTCCTTCTCCCCTGGCTCGCCGTGGCCGCGGTGATCGGCGCGGTGGTGTGGGGCGTCCGGCGGGCCCGGCGACGCCGGTCGACCGACGCGGACGTGTGACGCTCATGCGGCTCCTCGTTCAGCCGCGGCACCCGAACAACAAAAAGGCCCCGACCATTCGGTCGGAGCCTTTTTGTTGTTGGTGACCCCAGCGGGATTCTCCCTCCGCCCCCTCCACGCGCCGCTACGCGGCGCGCGGAGCCTCCGGGCGGTGGGGCCCAACCCGCTCATGCGGCTCCTCGTCCAGCCGCGGCACCCGAACAACAAAAAGGCCCCGACCATTCGGTCGGAGCCTTTTTGTTGTTGGTGACCCCAGCGGGATTCGAACCCGCGTTACCGCCGTGAGAGGGCGGCGTACTAGGCCGCTATACGATGGGGCCGCGTCGCAACCGTTCAAGTATGCACCATGAAAGCACGCACGCAAAATCGAGGCGGGACCGCCGGGGATCTCGGGCGTGTCCGGTCACCGTACCGCCATCGCGCGGCGAGCGGAAGACGCCCGCGCGTATCCGTGGACAGGCATATGTACATCTCTCGAGGTCGGGATACCAGAGCTTGCCGCTCGCCGGGGCGAAGAGTTGACTTTCTCGCATGCGAGTCACCAAACACGAACACGCCGCTCTCGTCCTCACCGAGTCGGGACACACGCTCGTCATCGATCCGGGGAGCTTCACCTCACCGCTCGAGAACCTGGAGGGGCTCGTCGGCATCGTCCTGACGCACGAGCACCCCGATCACTGGACGCCCGACCACCTGAATCGACTCCTCGAGGCGCACCCCGGAACGCCGATCTACGGACCCGAGGGCGTCAAGCAGGCGGCCGCCGGTTTCGACATCGGCGTGGTCCACCCGGGGGACACGCTCGACCTGGCGCCCTTCCACCTCGAGTTCTTCGGTGGGGAGCACGCCGTCATCCACGCCTCGATCCCGGTGATCGACAACGTCGGCGTCCTCGTGAACGACGCTCTGTACTACCCCGGGGATTCGTACGCCGTTCCAAAGCACAAGAAGGTGGCGCTGCTCGCCGCCCCCGTCGGCGCACCGTGGCTGAAGATCGGCGACGCGATCGACTTCGTCCTCGACGTCAAGCCCGAGCGCGTCTTCGCCACGCACGACATGACACTGTCGGCCGCCGGGAAGCAGATGGGAGACGGCCGACTGACGTGGGCGGTCGAGCAGAACGGCGGGTCCTTCGTCGATCTGAAGCCGGGCGACTCGACCGACGTGTGACGCGGCGTCGTCCCGGACTCCGGAGCGGCTGAGGCCCTCGGCGGGTGACCCGTCTTGGGTGCGGCGCTGAACCCGGGCTGGTCCGGAGTCCGGCACGAGGGTAGCCCCGAAACGCGAGAACACCGGATGCCACGAGCCTCAGGCCCGTGGCATCCGGTGTTCTGCGTGACTGTGCTTACTGCGCGTCGAGATCGGTCTCGAGGAGGGCGACGAGCTCGTCGAGCGCCTGCTCGGCGCCCTCGCCCTCGGCCTTGAGGGTCACGACGGTGCCGTGACCGGCTCCGAGACCCATGAGCGACAGGATGCTGCCGGCGTTGAGGTCGGCGCCGCCGTTCGCTGCGATCGTGACGGGGATCTTCTTCTCCTGCACGGCCTGGACGAAGAGCTTCGCGGGGCGGGCGTGGAGGCCCGAGGCGCTGGCGATGGTGGCCTGACGTTCTGCCATGGTGAATCCTTCCGATTCGACGGGGTATTAGGCGGCGACCGTGGCTGCGGGAGCGGCCTCGGCGACGGCGGCGTCCTTGGTGCTGCGACCGAGACCCTTGAGGGCCACGACGATCAGCGCCGTCACGACGGTACCCGCCACGATTGCGAGGGCAAAACCCCAGAACGGGTTGATCGCGAAGAACACGAAGATGCCGCCGTGCGGAGCGAACGACTGGACGCCCAGCAGCATGCTCAGACCGCCCGTGATCGCACCGCCGACCATCGAGGCGGGGATGACGCGCAGCGGGTCGGCCGCGGCGAAGGGGATCGCGCCTTCGGAGATGAACGAGGCACCGAGCAGCCACGCGGCGGCGCCGTTCTCGCGCTCGACCGGGGTGAACTTCTGACGGGCGAGCAGCGTCGACGCGAGCGCCATCGCGAGCGGGGGCACCATGCCTGCAGCCATGACCGCGGCCATGATGAGGTACGGCGCGGTGTTCGTCTGGGTCGCGGCGGCGAGGCCGGTCGTGGCGAAGACGTAGGCGACCTTGTTGACGGGGCCACCGAGGTCGAAGCACATCATGAGACCGAGGATCACACCGAGCACGACCGCGCCGGCGCTGCTGGCAGCGAGCGAGTTCAGTCCGTCGGTCAGCGCGGCCATGAGGGCGGCGATCGGGCGACCGAGGAAGAGGATCATCAGCCCCGAGGCGAAGATCGAGCCGAGGAACGGCACGATCACGACCGGCATGAGTCCGCGCAGCCAGCGCGGGGCGTCGAAGCGACCGAGCCACCAGGCGATGAAGCCGGCGAGCAGACCGCCGATGATGCCGCCGATGAAGCCGGCGTTCATCAGCACGGCGACAGCACCCGCGACGAATCCGGGGGCGATGCCGGGGCGGTCGGCGATCGCGTAGGCGATGAAGCCCGCGAGCACGGCGACGATGAAGCCCATCGAGGTGGCACCGATCATGAAGGCGACGGAGCCCAGGTACTGCCCGATCGGCCCGAGCGGCGAGGTGATGTTCTCGGTCGGGAGATCCCACAGCGAGTTCTGGATGATGACGTTCGCAGCATCCTTCGTGACCTGGTAGCCGCCGAGGAGGAAGCCGAGCGCGATGAGCAGACCGCCACCGGCGACGAACGGGATCATGTAGCTCACACCCGTGAGCAGCCAACGCTGGATGCGGCGACCGACCGACTGCTGCGCGACCGGTGCGTCGGACGCGGATGCCGAGGCGGCACCGCCCTGCACGCGCGCGGCGTTCGGGTTCTCGCTCGCGGCGAGGGCCTCGGCGATGAGCTGCTTCGGCTGCTCGATGCCGCGCTTGACGCCCGCGCGGACGACGGGCTTGCCCGCGAAGCGCTGGGGCTCGCGCACGTCGACGTCGACCGCGAAGATCACGGCGTCGGCGTCGTCGATCACGCTCTGCGGGAGGGCCTTGTAGCCGCTCGAGCCCTGCGGCTCGACGATGAGCTCGACGCCCTCGGTCTCGGCGCCGGCGGCGGTGAGCGCGTCGGCGGCCATGAAGGTGTGGGCGATGCCGGTCGCACACGCGGTGACGGCGACGATCTTCTTCGTCTTCGTCGCCGTGGCGGTGCGTGCTTCAGCGCGGGTCGCGGCGGGGGCCTCGGCCGCCGCCGGCGCGGGGGCCGGGTTCACGGCATCCGTGATGATCCGCACCGCGTCGGCGGGGGTCGAGGCCGAACGCAGGCCCGACATGAACTGATCGTTCATGAGGCTGCGGGCCAGCTGCGAGAGCACCGCCAGGTGCGCTTCGTCCGCCCCGGCGGGCGCGGCGATGAGGAAGACGATGTCGGCGGGTCCGTCGGGGGCGCCGAAGTCGACGCCGGGGGTGAGGCGGGCGAACGCGAGAGTCGGCTCGGTAACCGAGGCGCTGCGCGCGTGCGGGATGCCGATCCCGCCGGGCAGGCCGGTCTCGTCCTTCTGCTCACGCGCCCAGGCGTCGTCGAACAGCTCTTGAGCGCTGGTCGCGCGACCCTGCGCGACGACGCGCTCGGCGAGGGCTCGGATCACCGACTGCTTGTCGGTGCCCAGGGGCGCGTCGAGGCTGACGAGCTCCGGAGTGATGATGTCGGACATGGGCAGTGACCTCCGTGGTCAGGATGTTGCGATGGGGGTGGGGAAATCGGAAACGGTGATCGTCCCGGAGGGAAGATCGGCCGGGGTGGGCGCCTGCGTTCCCGGCAGGGTCGCGGCGGCGGCACCGTAGGCGATGCTGCGCGCGAGACGTTCGGGAGCCGCGGCTCCCTCGAGATCGGCGAGCAGATAACCGGCGAGCGAGCTGTCGCCCGCGCCGACCGTGCTCGCGACCTGGATTCTGGGGGCTCGTCCGCGCCAGGCACCCTCGGACGAGAAGAGCAACGCGCCGTCGGCACCGAGGGTGACCAGAGCGGATGCCACGCGCCCGGGCACGAGGGCACGTGCGCGACGCGCCGCCTCGGCGAGAACGTCGGCGTCGTCCGCGGCATCCTCACCGACGAGCTCGGCGAGTTCTTCGTGGTTGGGCTTGATGAGATCCGGGCGAGCGGTCTCGACGACCGCGGCCAGAGCGGCGCCGGAGGCGTCGACGGCGATCCGTGGAGCAGCGCTCCCCCACCGCTCGCGGACGGCCTCGATGAGATCGGCGTAGAACGTCGGCGGCACGCCCGGTGGCAGTGATCCGGCGAGGACGAGCCAGGTCGCGCCTTCTGCCGCGGCCACGACGCCCGCCACGAGCGCGCGGGCTTCCGCGGCGGAGAGCTCGGCACCGGGGAGGTTGAGCTTGGTGGTCTCGCCCGCCGGGTCGGTGATGGTGAGGTTCGCCCGCGCGCGGCCCGCGACCTCGACGAGGTCGAGCGCGATGCCGGCGTCCTCGAGCAGAAGGCGGTAGGGGTCGTGGCCGTTCACCGGAACGACGGCCCGCGCCGGTGCGCCCGCCGCGGTGACGACGCGGGCGACGTTGACGCCCTTGCCCCCGGCGTCCTCGCGCGACGACAGAGCGCGTTGCACCTCGCCCGGCGCGAGCGCCTCCGCGAGGACGACGGCCCGATCGGCCGAGGGGTTGGCGGTCAGGGTGACGATCATGCGACGCGTACCTCCACATCGGCGTCCGCCAGGGCCTCGGCGAGGGCACCGGACGGCGGGGTGTCGGTGACGAGCACGTCGATCTCGTCGAGTCGAGCGAAGCTCACGAGCAGTTCCTCCCCGAACTTGGCGGCGTCGGCGAGCAGCACGATCCGACGCGCGGACTGGATGATGGCCGTCTTCACGGCCGCTTCTTCGGGATCCGGGGTGCTGAGACCGAACGTCGCACTCAGACCGTTGGTGCCGATGAAGGCGATATCGGGCCGCAACTGTCCGATCGCGCGGACGGTGTGGGCACCGACGGCGGCGGCGGTCACGCCGCGCACGCGGCCGCCGATGGTGGTGAGCGACAGACCCTCTTCACCCGCGAGGAGATGCGCGGCTTCGAGCGAGTGCGTGACCACTTCGACACCGGCCGAGGCGGTGAGCGCGCCGGGCAGCGACGCGGCGACGGCTGCCGCCGTCGTTCCCGCGTCGACGAAGATCGAGCCCCGGAAGCCGGGGCCGAGGAGGGCGGCAGCGCTCGCGGCGATCGCGCGCTTCGCCTCGCCCTGACGCTCACGACGCTCGGTCAGCGTGGACTCGGCGGTACTGGCGCGATCGATGCTCACGGCCCCGCCGTGGACGCGGCGGAGAGAGCCGGTGGTCTCGAGGCGGTCGAGGTCGCGGCGGACGGTCTCCGTGGTGACGTCGAAGCGCCGGGCCAGGTCGACGACGCTGACGCGTCCGACCTCGCGCAGTTCGCGCTCGATGAGCTGCTGGCGCTCCATTGCGTACACGGGATCCCCCTCGAAGATTCCCACACGATACAACACGAAGCCACACGAATCAACACTTCGTTCCGCAAAACGCAGATCGCGGCACGACCCGAGGGCCGTGCCGCGATCCGCCTGAGGTCGGGCAGCGTCAGGGCAACGCGATCGACGCGTCGAGGAACCGGTTCGTGGCGAGACTCTCGGGTGTGAGTCCATCGGCCACGCTCACGCCTTTCGCGCTGAGGATCGGCGTCACGATCGACTGCACCTTCGCCACCCGTTCGGCGTCGAACGAGCCGAACGTCCCATCCCCGCCGTTCGCCGCGAGGCCGAGCGAGCGCTGCTGCACGGTGGAGTTCGCCGCCTCCTCGGCCGGGTACACCCACCCGTTGTCGTACTGCTCGACGGCCGACACGATCAGCGTGTTCGCCGGCTCCGGGTCGGCGAAGTAGTCGACGCTCGCCTGCTGGATGACGGGGACGAGGGCGCTCAGGCACGCGGACTGCTGCTCGATGTCGGCGCTGCGCACGGCCAGGGCCACCGCGTAGATCGGGTACCCCGTGTCGGCGACGAGCTGGTAGTCGAGCGGACGAGCCCACTCGGGGATCGCGTTCTCGTAGACCCACGGCTCCACGGTGGCGAAGCCCTGCTGCGCGGCCTTCCCGTCCGCCGCGATGAAGGCGGCCGGCGTACCGTCGTACGAGCCGTCGAGCTGGTCGGCGCGCAGGAGTCCGGACCCGGTCAGGTAGTCCATGTAGGTGGTGCCGTCGAAGTAGCGGACGGTGGCATCCGTCTTTCCGAGATCGGCGATGGAGTGGACGTCCGGGTAGGTCTTCGGGTCCCACATGATCGCCCACGGGGCCTTTTCGAAGGTCGACATCACGGCGGTCGTAGGCAGGGTGGCGGATGCCGCGATCGCGTCGTCGGTGTTCACCCAGCCGAGCAGGATGTCGGGGTCCGTGTACATCTGCGCCGGGACGCCCGAGAAGCCGATCGCCGGTCCGCCGGCGCGGATCTCGACGTTCACACCGGTCCACGATCCCCTCGACATCAGCGGGCCGGACACGCTCTTCTTTCCGGCGTCGATGGTCGCGTCGGGACCCAGCAGGGTGAACAGGCCGCCCTGCTCGGCCTGGGGGTTCCAGTCGGTCTGGATGACGACGGTCGCCGGGCACACGGCCGAGAGGTCGGTCGCCCCGATCGCGAGGTCGGAGGTGGCGGCCGGGGTCGAGGCGCCCGAGGCGCAGCCGGAGAGGACGGCGGCGACAGTCGCGCCGGCGGCCAGCGCGGACAGGGGACGAGAGGGTCTGATCATGGTGTTCTCCTGGGGTCGGGTGGAGCTCAGAGGGTGTCGATGTCGGTCGCGTCTTCGCCGGTCAGGGTGAAACGCTCACGAGTGGTGGTGTAGAAACTCGCGCCGAATCGCGCGACGGGTGAGTAGTCGGCGAGCCGCACGCGCATGCGCTCGCGATCGATCAGTCCCGGTCGGGTCCGCAGGCGTCGGACGCGCCCGAAGTAGATCTCGCGGCTCGGGATGTCCATGCGCGACCACAGCTCGCACTCCAGCGCGACCGGGGCCTCGGCGATGACCGGAGGGCGAACGGATGCCGCGGGCACCGTCGCGATCCCCCGTTCGGCGAGCTCGTCGACCTCGGGCGGATGCCGCACGCCCGTGGCATCCATCGACTCCACAAGGGGGCGGTCGACGAGGTGGACCACGAACTCGCCGGTGGCGTCGATGTTGACGGCGGTGTCCTTGCGCGCGCCGTCGGGCAGGCGGTCGATGCTCACCATCAGCAGCGGCGGGTCCTCCCCCACCATCGCGAACATCGAGAAGGGCGCGGCGTTCGGGATGCCGGTCGGGCCGAGCGTCGTGACCCACGCGATCGGCCGCGGGACGACGAGCGACGCCATGAGCTTGTAGCGCTCGTACGGAGTGAGCGCATCGAAGTCGTCGACCTCATGCATGGCTCTGCACCCACCAGCTGAGGACGATGTCGCGCAGCGCGGCCTCGTCGTCGTCGCCGTAGAGGTCACGGCGCGCATGGGCGAGGAGCAGGGCGGTGTCGGCATCCGTCAGCTCGACCTCGAGGTCGTCGACCGTGACCGGCGTGCGAGGGAAGTGCGGCACGTAGTCGGGGTCGCGCGCGAGCCGGCGGTCGGTGCGGATCTCGGGCTGTGCGAAGTCGGCCGGGGTCCGTTGGGCACGGTGGACCTGGAGGGGCGGCACCCGGACGAGGTCGGCCTCGGCGGCGTCGAACACCGTGACGTCGAGCGGCCGCAGCGCGTGGTTGCTCGTGCGGAAGATGTCGTTGCCGCACACGTTCGGCACGGCCAGGACATCCATCACGGCGAGCAGCTCGACGTAAGAGTCGGCGGGGGTGTGCTGGTGCACGACCTCGATCGAGCCGTCGGCGTTCACACGCGTGGCCATGAAGAGATTGAACGAGTCGTGCACGTCGTCGGGAGTGAGGCCGTACTCGCGCTGGGCCTCCGCCTGCATGTCGGCGCAGTTCGTGTGCTCGGCGAATCCGAATATCGACTCGTACATCGCCGCGCTGCACCGGGGGAAGAGGGTGTCGTTCAGACCTGCGTCGTCGGAGAGGACGAACATCATCGCGCGTTCGCGCGGGGGCGCCGACCAGAGGAAGCTCCCCTCCCCGGGATGGATGCCGTGCAGCGTGCGGGTCCGACCGACGTGCATCGCCTCGCGATAGTCGTCGAGCGAGAAGACGTTGAGGTCGGCGCACTGGTCGCCGTCGACCTGCGCCACGCGCAGAATCTGACCGGCGCGGACTTCGAACGCCTTGCCGGTCCCGGGGAGCAGACGGTGCTCCTGCCGGGCGACCCGCTCGGCGCCCGGGTTGAACGCCAGATCGTCTCGCCACGCACGCTCGGTCGGCGAGACGCCGGGGATCGGACGGGCGGACACGCCGAGCGAGGTCTCGCGCAATGCGAGCGACACGAGGTCGGCGATGTCCGCCGCCTCACCGGCGAGAATGGAGCGGTCGAGCAGCTCGCGCTGCTGGGACGTGAGGGAGAGTCGCATCTCGGATGCCTTTCTGTATACAGGAATAGTTCTATTCCGTATACGAGACGCACGTGTTCCGAACGTGCGTCGCTTGCGTTACGCCATGCACCCGCGCACGTTCGCGGCAATTGCCAAGCGCTCGTATACAGTCATGGCATGAATCCCGAGACAGAAGCGGTCGGCTCACCCGCTGAGCGCGCCGAGCGCGCGTACGCCTCACTCCGCGCCGCGGTCATCGAAGGCGCCCTCACCCCCGGGACCAAACTCGGCGAGGAGACCCTCGCCGCCCACTACGGTGTGAGCCGCACGCTCGTCCGTACCGTCCTGGCCCGGCTCGTCGCCGACGGCCTCGTCGATTCTCCGCACGGACGCTCCGCCGAGGTCGCGCACCCCACGATCGACGAAGCGCGCGACGCCTTCGCCGTGCGGCGGGTCCTCGAGCGCGAGGCCGCGCTCCGCGTCGCCGAACGGTGGGATGCCGACATAGCCGAGCGGCTGCGGTCGCACGTACGCGCTGAGCGCGGAGCATGGGCAGAGCGCCGCGCGGCCGCATCCTCCCGCCTGGGCGGCGAGTTCCACATCCTGCTCGCCCGCGAGACGGGCAACGATCTGCTCGAGCGCTACATGTCGGAGGTGGTGTCGCGGACGGCGCTGATCCTGGCGATCTACGGCCGCGACATCGACCAGCAAGCCTCGATCGAGGAGCACGAGGAGCTCCTCGTTCTCCTCGCCGCCGGGGACGCCGAGCGCGCCGCCGACCTCGTCACCCACCACCTCGACGAGGTCGAGCGCAAGACCCTGCGACCCGCCGAGCCCGGAACGGACCCCTTGCTCTCGGTGCTGTCGCGCTACTGAAGATTCGCCGGCGGTCTCGCGACCGGCACTGTCAATTCAGGGGGCGATGCTTCACGGGGCGACGACGGAGATACGGAAGGCGATCTCCTTGCCCTCCGGTCCGGTGAGCGTCGCCTCGGTCGTTCCCATCCCGCGCGCGATGAATCCGGGGTGGAACGTCGCCCCCTCGGAGGCGCCCCCGGCCGAGAACTCCGCGATGGTGCGGTCGGCGGTGGTTCCGGTCCACTCGGCGTCCGTCCCGTCCGGGGCGGCGATCACGAGGGCGGTGCCGACCACCACGGACACGTCCCGCCCGTCGAGGTCGCCAGGCGAGACGAGCGTCGGTGGCAGCGCCTGGGAACTCCCGGACGGTTGGGGGTTCGCCGAAGCCACGGAAGCACTCGCGTCCGAAGCCGGTGTCGGATCCGCCGCGGGCGCGCATCCCGCGAGACCGAGACCGGCGATGACGACCCCTGCCACGAAGAACGACGAACGCTTCACATCACACCTCTTCCACCGCGGCGATCCTCGACACCGATGCCCGGATGCTACCCGGGCACCCGATGGATTGACCGGAGGCGATCCGCAGGTCGCCCACCGGTCGCCCGCACTCATCGAACGACGTCGTCCCGATCGACCCGCCACGCGCAGGTCTGAGTGGTGAAAAGCTCAGTCCTCGGGCTCGATCCGCTCGGGGACGATCGACCACATGTACCGCGCGCGCCGCAGTTCTCCTTCTTCGGAGCGACCGGCACTCAGGGCCTCGAACTCGTCGAAGACCTCCATGACGCGATCCTGGAGCCGGCCCACCTCGTCGGCGCTCAACAGCAGCTGCCCCGTCCGCAGGACCATGTACGTGATGTCGGCATCCGGAGGGCGGACCGACCGCACCGCCAGCAGCTCCTCCATGCGCTGGCGCATGGGGGTCAGGCGTGAGTCGATCAGGAGCATCCGCTGCACGGCATCCGACTCCGCACTCGCCACGAGCGAGTAGCTCGGCGCCGCGGGGAGCCAGGGCCGTTCGCGTCCGTCGGTGGACTCACCGCGCCGGATGAGTCCGGTCGACTCCGCCGCCCGGAGGTGGTAGCTCATCGCGCTCGGGCTGAGCCCGACGAGCTCGGCGAGTTCGGTGGCGGTGGCCGGACCCTGTCGTCGGTAGAGCTCGTCGACCACGACCATGCGCAGAGGATTCGCCATGGCGCGGACCGCGCGAGGGTCGGAGATGACGAGCGTCTGATCGGACATGTCCTCCCAGTGTGCCGCCTCGGCGGGCGCCGCGCATCTCGAAGAGTGCGCGACGCCCGCCGAGGCCGGACTCAGGAGCGTCGGCGGCGTCGCCACGCGATCGCCGATCCGGCGACCAGCGCGGCCATGGCCCCGGCACCGAGCCACACGAGGACCGCACCGTCGACACCGGTCGAGGCGAGCCCACCGCGCGAGGGCGACGCGCCGGGCGGAGTGGTCGCCCCGCCGTCGGGAGTAGATGCCGTCGGGCTCGGGACCGGCTCCGACGGGGTCGGGGTGGGCTCACCCGCGACCGTCGGGGTGACGATCTCCGCACGGGCGTCACCGTCGCCGTGCAGGTGGAGGACCAGCACCTGAGGCGTTTCCTCCCCCGCCCGCGTGACGGCGACGGATCCCTCGGCGTCGGCGAACAGTGCCGTCCCGGAGTCACCGAACGCCAGGGCCGGAGCATAGGCGTCGATCGTGGCGGCATCCGTCTGGTCGACCAGCGCGCTCTGATACCCGCCGTCGAAAGCGGGGTTGTAGTACGAGCGCGTCTGCGCCAGATAGCGGATCGTCGTCTGCGTGGTGCCGGGCGTGTAGCCGAGCGCCTTGAGCGAGGTCGACATCGTGAGAGCGGTGTTGTCGAAGACGTTCGTGCCCTGATCGCCGAACACGCCGTTGACCGGGCGTTCCTCGATCAGATCACCGGTCACCGCGTCGATCGTCATCGCGACCGGCACGTCGCCGGCCTCACCGGGCTGCACCTGAACGATGAAGTCCGCGCGGGTGTCGCCGTTCACGTCGAGCTGCACCGATGGCCAGGTCAGGGGCGACATGCGCGCCCACTCGCCGTCCATCTGCAGACCGAACGTCAGCACGCCCTGCGTCGGGTCGTCGAGCAGCGACGCCGTCGACGACGCTCCCACGGCCAGGATGTCGGCGCTCTCCAGCGTGCGCTGGGCCGACGTGTCGGGGAACGTGTCGTCGGGATCGGTGGCGCCGAGGATCAGGGGCACCATGAGCGAGCGGTACCGCTCACGGCCCTCGCCCTGGTCCAGTCCACGGCCCGCGATCGTCAGAGTGCCCGACGCCCCGTCGAACGCGACCCCCTCGGTGTGCGTCTCCGAGTACGGACGCGGAGCGGCGTACACCGCGAGACGCACGGGGTAGGTCCCGGTCGGGCCGGTCGCCTCAAGAACGCCGGAGGCGTCCGCGAGGTACTGACGGGGCGCTCCCCCGGTCTCCGCCTCCATGGTCGGGTCGAGGGTGCGACGCAGAGCGGCGGGGTCGTCGATGCGCAGCGTCAGCGTCACGTCGACGCTTCCTCCCGCCGGAACCGTGACGGTGGACGGGCTGACGTCGTAGCCGACGCCCGGCGTCTCGGTGCGCGGGGAGTACCGCAGGTCGAGGGTCGTGGCATCCGTCCCGTCGTTTCCGACCGTGATGGTCCTCGTCTGCACGATCGGTTCGGTGCCGGCGTCGATCACGCCGAACGAGGCGCTGAGCAGATCGCCGTTCTCCACCGAGCGGAGGCTGATGTCGCCCTCGACGGCGGCCAGGGCGTCGACGCGACCCACACCCACGCGGGCCGGCCCGTAGGCGCGGGGGTCGGCACCCGGCGTCACGATGTCGTGCGCCGCGGTGTTCATGACCTTCTGCTTGACCTGCTCGGCCGTCCAGTCCGGGTGGGCTTCGACGACCAGGGCGGCCACGCCCGCCGCGTGCGGCGCGGCCATCGACGTGCCACTGAGCACCTCGAGCCCCGTTCCCGAACCGTTGCCGGCCGAGATCACCGAGACGCCGGGGGCCGACACGTCGGGCTTCAGCACGTCGTCGATCGAGCCGTGGGTTCCCCGGGAGGTGAAGGATGCCGCGGTGTCGACCCGCGACGAGTCGAACACCTCGATCGTCCGACGCAGGTCCGAGCGCAGCTCGACGACGAGCCGACCCTCCTCCATCGCGGAGCGAAGAGCATTGGTCGAGTCCCCCGTGAGCTGTGCGCCGGGGATCGCGGCGTTGCCGGCGATCCCGTTCTCAAACGAATTCGCCTGACCGGTGAGCACGACACCCACCGCACCCGCGTCGTACGCGTTGTCGAAGCGGACGGCGGAGCCGCACGCGACATCCGCATCGTCCCACTCGAGCCAGACGATCTTGCCCGCGACCCGGGGCTTCTCCGCGGCGTCGAACGGCTTGCAGCCGTCGGCGTTGTCTTTCTCCGAGAGGGCGACGACGTTCGCCGCGACCGCGAAGTCCCAGCCGAACTCCTGCGAGTACTGCACCTTGATCTTCTCGGCGGGGTTCTGCGCCGGGTCGCCGACGGTGGCCAACGCCGCGTCGGCGAGGCCGTGCCCGCTCGACGAGGCCGCGACCGTCAGGGCACCCATCGTGGTGCCCGGGCTTCCGGCGATGTCGGTGACGTCGCCGGAGTTGCCGGCGGCGACGACCGGCAGCACGCCCGCGTCGACGAGCGTCTGCAGTTTGGCGTTGTCGGGGTCGTCGATCGCGCCGTAGTTCGTGCCGAGCGAGAGGTTCACGACGTCGATCGAGGTTCCGGATGCCACCTTCTGGGCGATCCATTCCAGAGCCGCGCCGGTGAGCGAGGTGCTGCCACCGTTGTCGCCGAACACCTTCAGCGCGATGAGCCCCGCCTCGGGAGCGGAACCGGGGCCGATCGCGAACTCGGATCGCACGCTCTCGGCCGAGAGTTCCGTGTAGTCGCCGCGGAACGTCTTCAGGTCCTTGTCGACGCCCAGGCCGACCGCTGTTCCCGCGACGTGCGTACCGTGGTTGCCGCCCGGCCCGTCGATCGGATTGGCGTCGGGGCGCGGGATCGGGTCGTACGCCGGCGTGCCGTTGGCTCCGTTGTACGTCGGACCCGCGAAGTCCCACCCGCCGAGGTACTTCGACGCGTCGAACCAGTCAGCCGCGGGCGCATCGGTCGAGGCGAGGGCCTGCTGGTACGCCTCCGTCGTGCCCGGTCCGCCGAAGTCGGCGTGGGTGTAGTCGACCCCGGTGTCCACGACGGCGACCGTGACGTCCTTACCGGTGCGTCCCGCCTGCTGCCACGCGTTGACCGCTCGCGTCAGCGCATCCGACGCGGCGTTCGACGGGGTGGCATCCGAGGTCGCAGGCAACTCGATCGACTGCGTGACGATGCGAGACACCTTCTCGACGTCCGGCCGTTCAGCCAGCTGGCGCAGGGTGTCGGCGTCCGCGTTGACCGCGATGCCCGGCACCGAGTACGTCGAGGTGTACAGCACCTCGGCGTCGGGGTCGATCTGCTCGAGCGCCTCCGATACGCGATCGGCGACCTCGGCATTCTGTGCCGCGGTGTCGGCGGCGGCGGCCGACGCGGCGTCGTCCGACGCCCCTCGGGCCTGCCACGCGCTGTGCACCCCGAGGGCGCTGTCACCGCGCGTCTGGACGAACACGTCGACGGGGCCGTCCGCCGAGACGACGGAGTCGGGAAGCGGGGTGCCTCCACCGGACCCGGCGGGGGCGAGGGCGATCTCATCGAGACCGCCGGGGGCGGCTCCGGCGGGAAGAGCGGCGCCGAGCGACAGCGAGGTCGCGAGCAGGCCGGTCCCGACCAGGGCGCAGGCGCGCGAGCGCGCAGAACGGAAAGTGATCATGAGGTTTCCTGGACGTCAGCGGGTGGGCACGGTCGGAACGGGCAGTGCCGGACTCGGCACGTCGTCCTCGATCGGATCGGGAGTGGGAGTCGGTGAGGCACTCGGCCGCGGCGCGGGAGCCGGGGTCGGGGCGTCGGGCGTGGGCGCCGGAAGCGCGGGGGCCTCGTCGACGGGCGCGAGACGGGTCTCGGGCGCGACCGAGGGCGTGGTCGACGTGGCATCGGCCGTCACCTCGAGCGGCAGGCGCACGTCGTACGCCGCCGCACCACCGCCGCCCTCCGCCCAGATCGTGTAGCTTCCCGGCGCCAGCGGCTGGAGGGTGACGAGCGTCACGGCGAGCCGTCCGTCGTCGCCGGCCGTGGCGTAGGCGTCCGCACCGACGAGCAGGGGTTGCCGCTCCCAGGCGCCGTTACGCAGCGAGACGCGCAAACTCGTCCCCGGGGTGACGTCGCTGCCCTCGAGGGCCACTCCGCCCGACGGGTCGGCGAGCGAACCGGAGCTCACGGAACTCGTCGACAGGGAGATCTTCGACGCGGGGGCCGCCGGGTTGCCCGTGACACGGAAGGTGCCGGTCGCGTAGTCGCCCGTCGTGGTCGATCGCGCCGTGACGGTGTACTCGCCCTCAGGAATGCCCTTCGGGCTCGTGATGGCGTTGCTGTCACGGCCCTCGCCGTCCGTGCGCGAGATACCGAGCGACGCCGTGTAGCCGCGAGAGGTGGTCAGAAGCAGCTCGTAGGTGTCGAACGGCAGGAATCCCTCGAGAGCGAAGCCCATTCCGGGCTCGGCGGCGAAGTCGGCGACCGAGATCTCGCGGCTCGCCGGGGTCACGGTCTTGTCGGCGGTGCGTACGGCTCCCGCGGTCACCTGGAAGGTGGCGGATCCGCTGCGATCGTCCGAGACGAAGCTCATGAGCCAGGTACCCACCTGCGTGTTGACGGAGTTCATCTGCAGTTGATACGAGAAGTTCCCGTTCTCGTCCGAGTGAAGACCCTCGTTCTCGCCCACCGCGTACATCGTGGTGTCCGGCATGCCGAGATTGAAGAAGACCTTGGTCATCGGCGAGAACCCGCTGGCGTGGATCGTGACTGGCCGGTCGAGGAATTCGTCCTGGCTGATGGTGACCGGGTCGCTCGAGACCGTGATGACGTCGGTCGTCGCGGTGATGTCGAGCAGGGTCGACCCCGCCTCGCCCGCCGACGAGCTGACGGTGATCTGTGCCAGACCGATCTCCGGGCGCGTGTTCTCGGGGTCCACATCGAGGGTGCGGACCCGGGTGACGACCGTGCCGTCGCCGTCGGCTTGCACGGGAGCCCAGTGCTTCGTGGACCCCGAGCTGAAGACGATGCCGATCTCCACGTCGGAGCCCGGGGTGAGCCCGTGGGCGGTCACTTCCACCCCGGAAGCCCAGAGCCAGTACTGCTCGATGCTCGTCGCATCGAGGCTGACGGGCACGATCGCGGTCGTCTCCGGCGCTGCCGCGATGACGCGGCTGTCGTCGAGAGCGGCCGCCCCCTCGGACTCGGCGAGCGTGAACGACCCCGCGCGCTCGAGATCGATGGCGGATGCCACCGCGCCGACGTTCGAAGCGGGTTGGGCGGGCGTGGCGGGAATGCCGCTCTGCGCGACGGCGACGGTGCCGACGGCACCACCGACGACGAGGACGGCGACGAGGGCCGCACCGGCGGTGATCCAGGGTTTCTTCATAGGTGCCTCAGGGGGTGTACGGATGATGTGCGTACAGTGAAGCACGATGTGAAGGATTTTTTCAGATTATTTTTGCGCTCGCCACACACCGTCACACGATCGTCATGTAGCGAGGCTGCCGGCGATCACGCGGACTCGTCACCACCGTCCTCGTCCCCAGCGGACGCGTTGGACGCGGACGGGGCGACCGGAACCGCGGCGTCGAGAGGGATCGAGATCGACGAGAGGGGCGACTCCCCCACCCCCAGCAGATCCGGCGAGGATAGGGTCGACACCTCATCCTCGGGAAGCATCTCGGCACGACTTCGGGCGCGGCGTGGCTCCCCGGGCAACCCCGCCCACTCGGTCGGTTCCTCCGGACGCTGCGCAAAGATTCCCATGACCCCATTGTGCTCGCGACGCGTCACGAGGGGACGGGTGAGGTCAGCGCGCGAAGACGTATCGCAGAGAAATGCGCCCGCCCTCATCCACCGAGACCTCGGCGGTGACGGTCATCCCGTCGACGGGCGTCGCCGGCAGACGGAACGTCTGAGCGACACCCTCCTCGCGCCCCGCATCCCCGACGTTCTGCTGCAGGTCCCGCAGATCACTCTCCGACCATCCCCACTGAGCCGCGCGCTGCTCGAGATCCGAGCGGATGGCGACCCAGGTGGTGCTCGAGGCGGGAGTCACCGTCAGAGCGGTCAGTCGGTCCTGTTCCGTCGCAATGGCGAACCAGGAGACCCCGGGGAAGGAGATCACTCCCCCGCTCCCGCGGACATCGACGGTCAGCGGAACGAGCGTTTCGACCGGCGTGTCGCCGTTCGCGGGGAGTCCGAGTTCACCCGCGGAGGCAGCATCGACGACGTCGACGGTGGCGTGTCGCTGCCGGTTCAGGAAGTCGAGGCCCGCCTGATCGAACCGCGACTGCCCATCCGGGAGTTGCTGATCGGCGGAGGCGGTCGGAGCATCTTCGACCCACCACGAGTTCGCCATGCCGTACGCCCCCAACGCCGCGACGGCGCAGACGACGAGCACGACACCGATCGTGATCCACGTCGACAGTCGCTCCCGGCGGGCGCGACGCTCCGACGGCGACGGTCGTCGCGGTGGAGAAGCGGTCGTGGTCATACCTCCTGCCTACCAGGATGACCGCGGACATGCGAGACCCTCGGGGGAAAAAGCAAAAGCCCCGGATTCCGCGCTTTGCGCGTTGACCGGGGCTTTTCGTCTTGCTGGGGTACCTGGACTCGAACCAAGAACAACGGAACCAGAAACCGCCGTGTTGCCAATTACACCATACCCCAAGGCGCTGAGCCGGAACTCGTGCCGAGGATCAAGCTTACGTGAAGCGCGGCCCAGCGCCAAACCGGCGTCGGCCCGCGCGCGTCGCACGCCGCGATGTCGCCGGCGCGAAGTGCGCACAGAATGCGAGAACCTCGCAGAATCCGACGGGGATTCTGCGAGGTTCTGCGAGTCTCGCGGACGGGGCGACAGGCGGCGGATGCTCAGCCGAGGTGACGGACGAGCGCATCGAGGCGACGCAGAGTCTCGGTCTTACCGAGCAGTTCCATCGACTCGAAAAGCGGGGGCGACACACGACGGCCGGTCAGCGCCACGCGAGGCGGCCCGTAAGCGACGCGGGGCTTGAGGCCCAGCTCGTCGACCAGCGCTCGCGACAGCGCCTCCTGCACGGCCGCTGCGGTGAACTCCGTCTCGGGCACGAGTTCGAGGGCTCCGACCGATGCCACGAGCACCTCGGCCGAGTTCGCCGGGAGACCCTTGAGCGCGTCCTCGGCGTACTCCACTTCGGAGACGAAGAGGAACCCGAGCATGCCCGGCACCTCACCGAGCAGTTGCACGCGCTCCTGAACGAGCGGAGCGGCAGCGGCGATGATCGCCCGGTGCTCCGGCGACGGCTCCTCGGCGATGAACCCGGCCCCCGCGAGGTAGGGGACGATGCGGGCCGCGAAGTCGTCGGCATCCAGCATCCGGATGTGGTCGCCGTTGATCGCCTCGGCCTTCTTCTGGTCGAAGCGCGCGGGGTTCGGATTGACGTCGGCGATGTCGAACGCGGCGATCATCTCGTCGAGCGAGAAGACGTCGCGGTCGCTCGCGAGCGACCAGCCGAGCAGCGACAGGTAGTTGAGCAGCCCCTCGTGAATGAAGCCCTTCTCGCGCTGCAGGAACAGGTCGGCCTGCGGGTCGCGCTTCGACAGCTTCTTGTTGCCGGTCTCGCCCAGCACCAGCGGCATGTGGCCGAAGCGCGGGATGAAGGTCGTAACTCCGGCATCCACCAGGGCGGAGTACAGCGCGAGCTGGCGCGCGGTCGAGGGCATCAGGTCTTCGCCGCGGATGACGTGGGTGATGCCCATGAGAGCGTCGTCGACCGGGTTCACGAAGGGGTACAGCGGCACTCCACCGGCGCGCACGAGCACGAAGTCGGGGAACGATCCCGCGGGGAAGGTGACCTCGCCGCGGATCAGATCGTCGTAGCTCAGGTCGTGGTCGGGCACGCGCAGGCGCCACGCGGGCTGGCGCCCCTCAGCGCGGAACGCCGCCTTCTGCTCCTCGGTGAGGTCGCGATCGAAGTTGTCGTACCCGAGCTGCTTCGCGCGGCCGTTGGCCTCGTTGCGAGCGTCGATCTCCTCGGCCGTCGAGTAGCTCTCGTACACCGCTCCCGCCGCGACGAGCTTGTCGAGAACCTCGCGATAGATCTCGTGCCGCTGGGACTGCCGGTAGGGAGCGTGCGGACCGCCGACCTCGACGCCCTCGTCCCAATCGATGTTCATCCACCGCAGGGCATCGAGGAGCTGCTGATAGCTCTCCTCGCTGTCGCGCGCGGCATCGGTGTCTTCGATACGGAAGACGAGCTTTCCGCCGTTGTGTCGGGCGTAGGCCCAGTTGAACAGGACGGTGCGGATGAGACCGACGTGCGGCAGACCCGTCGGAGACGGGCAGAACCGGACGCGGACGTCGGCGCCGGTGGCGGTCGTGGTGCGGGGATCGGGAGAGGCAGACATCCCCTCGATCCTACCGGCGGCGCGCCTGACGCCCCGAGGGCAGAGGGTAGTCGGCGAGCACCTCGGCGATGACGTCGAGCGCCACCCCGACCGCCGGCACGCGTTCCGCACCGCGAGCGGTCACCACGTGCAGCGTGCGGGCCTCGGCATCCGGGAGCCGAGCAGCGGCGATTCCCGCGAGCAGCGGGAAGGATGCCACCGCCATGCGCGGCAGGATCGCGACCCCCACGCCCTGCGCGACGAGGTTCTCGACGGCGATGTAGTTGTCGGTCTCGAAGGCGATGTCGGGGACGAAGCCCGCTCGCGCACAGGCTTCGAGCAGGTGCCCGCGACACTGGGGGCATCCCGCGATCCACCGATCGTCCGCGAGGCGGGAAAGGTCGATGGGGCCGGTGGCGGCCGGGTGGTCGACGGGCAGGACGAGGACCGTGTCGTCTCCACCGACCGCGCGCACCGAGAGTCCGTTGGCGGCGAGGTCGAGCTCACGCCGGTCACCGGGATAGCTGTAGGTGAGCGCGATGTCGGCCCGGTCCTCGCGTACCGCGACGATCGCCTCGGGTGGTTCGGCCTCGACGAAGCTGATCGAAACCCCGGGACGGCGAGCCGTGACGGCGGCGATGACGCGGGGAACGACGATCGACGACGCGGATGGGAACGCGGCGATGCGCACGCGACCGGCCCGCAGACCACGCAGCTCGGCGAGGTCACCGGCGGCGGCCTCGAGGGCCGTCGTGACCACGGCCGCGTGCCGCGCGAGGACGCGGCCGGCCTCCGTCAGGCGTACACCGCGCCCGACGCGCTCGACGATCGGCGTGCCCGCGCGCCGCTCGAGCCGCCGCAGTTGCTGGCTCACCGCCGGCTGGCTGTAGCCCAACGCGTGGGCGGCCGCGGTGATCGAGCCGGTGTCGGCGATGGCCTTCACGACGCGGAGCGAATGGGCGTCGAGGTCGTCGTCCTGATCGGTCACCCTGATACATAAGCAGAGTGCATGTTTCTCATGCAATACCTGCTCTAGTGCAATGTCGCGCTCCGCGGGAGCCTGGATCCATGAGCAACCTCGCCTCCCGCTTCACCGGCGGCCGCGACTACCTCGCCGCCTGTACCGTCGGTCTCCCGTCTCGCGCCACCGTGCGCGCCGTCCGCGACGACCTCGACGCCGCGGCATCCGGTCGCCCCGATGTCGCCGCCGCGTCCCGCGCCGTCGAGGATGCGCGCGCCGCGTACGCGCGCCTCGTGCGCTCCCCCGCCGGCGACGTCGCGATCGCCTCGCAGACGTCAGTGATGGTGTCTCTCATCGCCGCTTCGCTTCCCGACGGTGCCGAGGTCCTCTGCCCCGAGGGCGACTTCGCGTCGCTCGTCGCCCCCTTCGCCCACGCCGGTCGAGGCATGCGTCTGCGTACCGCGTCGCTCGGCGAGCTCGCCCACGCCGTGGATGCCGAGACCTCTCTCGTGGCCTTCTCTCTCGTGCAGTCGGCGACCGGAGAAGTCGCGGATGCCGCGGGGATCGTCGCCGCGGCCGCCCGCGTCGGCGCGCGCACGCTGTGCGATCTCACGCAGGCCGCGGGCTGGCATCCGGTCGATGCCACCCTCTTCGACGCGACGGTCTGTCACGCGTACAAGTGGCTCTGCTGCCCGCGTGGCGTGGGCTTCCTCACCGTGCGACCCGATTTCGCGCGCTCGCTCCGCCCGGTGCAGGCGGGCTGGTACTCGGGAGACGATCCGTGGGCATCGTGCTACGGAACCGGCGGCACCCTCGCGCCGGACGCCCGCCGGTTCGACGTCTCGCCCGCCTGGCAAGCGTTCGTCGGTGCCGCCCCCGCGATCGAGATGTTCGCCGACGCCGACGTCACGGAGGTCTACGCCCACGCGACGGGGTTGGCGGCGCGCTTCCGCGAGGGACTCGGACTCCCCCAGCCGGCACGCCCCTCGGCGATCGTCACGTGGCCGGATGCCGACGGCGAAGCCCTCTCGCGGCTGTCAGCTCGCGGCATCACGGCGTCGGGACGCGCGAGCCGCGCGCGCGTCGCGTTCCACGTCTTCAACGACGACGGCGACGTGGACCGCGCGCTCCGCGCGCTGGGGACCACCGCCGTGCCCGCCGCCCGGCCGGTAGCTCTCAGCTACTCGATCTGATCGGCCGACGCGCGCGCGGCCACGGTCCGGGTGGGTGCGGAACTCCTGACTTTCTGGGCTCGCCGCGTGGTTCTCGACGGCCGCGCGGTGCACGGCCCCGATTTCTCAGGAGTTTCGTACGCGCACGCCAATAGGTGAGCGGGCTCTCGTGCGCGCGCGGGGCATGTCGCGCCGACGGTCAGGACGCGCGTGCCCGGACGACCACGGCACCCACGCACACGAGCGCGACGGGCACGAAGGCCCAGAGGGCGAGACCGCCGTACCCGACGAGCCCGAGGATCACGCCCGCGAGGATCGATCCGACGGCGGCGCACGCGGTCATGAGGGTGTCGCTGCGGCCCTGACGTCGCGGGCGCAGAGCGAGCGGGGTCGCCTCGGTCAGCAACGCGGAGCCCGCCACGGTCGCGGCGCTCCACCCGAGGCCGAGCAGCACGAGAGCAACCAGCACGCCGGTCTGGAACGCGGAGAACAGCGACGCGACGACGAGCGAGGCCGCGAGGAGCGCCTGCCCCAGCAGGATCACCGTGAGACGTCCGACGCGGTCGGCGAGAATGCCGAAGACCGGTGACAGGCCGTACATGCCGAACACGTGCAGTGCGATCGTCACACCGACGGCGAGCGTGACGGCATCCGGGGCGACGATGTGCGACAGGTGCACGGGCGTCATCGCCATCACCGACGCCATCGTGACGTGGGAGGCGGCGACCGCGAGCATCGCGAACCGAGCGAGTCCCGGGCGATCGGCCTCGGGGATCTCGGCCACCGAGGCGGTCTTCTCCCGGTCGAGGCGCTGCGCGAGCAAGAGGGGGTCGGGCCGCAGAACGAGCACGTACAGAGCGAACGCGCACACCTGCGCGGCGAACGAGAAAAGGTAGGCGCCCGTCAGCCGCGGCATCCCGATGCTCGCCCCGACGAGCTCACCGGGTGCGAGGAGCAGAGGACCCACCACGCCTCCGACGGTGGTCGCCCAGACCACCGTCGCGAGGTCGCGACCGCGACGAGCGGTCGTCGCGAGGTCGGTCGCGGCGAAACGCGATTGGAGCGTGCCGGCGTTCCCGGCCCCGATGAGCGCGATGCCCACCAGCAGCAGGGGGAAGGTGCGGGTGGCGGCCGCCGCGATGACGACGATAATCCCGCTGAGCGCCGCGAGGTTTCCCGTCGTCAGCGCGAATCGCCGGCCGCGACGGGCAGCCAGTCGGGCGAGCGGAATGGCGGTCAGGGCAGCGCCGAGGGTGACCGCGGCGGTCGCGAAGCCCGACAGCGCCTCCTGGCCCGACAGATCGGCCGCGAGGAGAGCTCCGAGCGACAGGGTGGCCCCGAAAGCCACACCGGTGAGCACCTGCCCCGCGGCTAGGACCCGCACCGTACGGCGCTGGGTGGCGGCGAGGTCGATGCCCACCGGCGCGGTCGCGTCAGGCATCGCGCGCGGTGTTGCGCAGAACCCCGATACCGCTGACCTCGACCTCGACGGCATCACCGGCGACGAAGGGACCGACGCCGGCGGGGGTGCCGGTGAGGATCAGGTCGCCGGGCAGGAGCGTGAAGACCGCGGACGCGTACGCGACCAGGGCGCCGACGCCGTGGATCATGTCGGACACCGGGCCCTGCTGACGGACCTCGCCGTTGACGCGCGTGGTGATCGCGGCGGTCTCGAGGTCGAGCTCGGTCTCGATGACGGGCCCGACGGGGCAGAACGTATCGAACCCCTTGGCGCGCGACCACTGCCCGTCACTGCGCTGAAGGTCTCGTGCGGTGACGTCGTTGGCCACGGTGTAACCGAAGATGTAGTCGCTCGCCTTGTCGGCGGGGACGTTCTTGGCGATACGGCCGATGACGACGGCGAGCTCGCCCTCGTAGTCGGTGTGCGAGCTCAGACTCGTAGGCCGAACGATCACGTCTCCCGGGCCGATCACCGAGGTGTTGGGCTTGAGGAACATCAGGGGCTCGGCCGGCGCCTCGCCGCCCATCTCGGCGGCGTGGTCGTGGTAGTTCTTGCCGATGCAGACCACCTTCGACCGCGGGATGACCGGCGCGAGGAGCGCGACATCGGACAGGGGCACGCGCTCCCCCGTCGTGTCGAATCCCGCGAACATCGGGTCTCCGGCGAGGACCACGAGCTCGCCGTCGTCGACGATCCCGTAGCGAATGGCATCCTGGTGGCTGAATCGAGCGATCTTCACCGCTTCAGCCTATCCGCGGGGTCGGACATGGCATCCGTCTCCCCACCCGCCCGGGGCGAGCGAGTCCGGCCCGAGCTCCTCCGCCCCGGCGCGCCCCTGGCCCGCGGCATCCATAAACACGATCCGCGCACAGAAACACGTGCACACCGCGTTTCCGTGAGCGGATCGCGTTTATGGCGGAGGGGCGACGCCCGGCGGAGACGACGGAGGGGCCCCCGGCATCCGGGAACCCCTCCGATGGACTCGGCGCTTACGCGTCGAGGCGGTACAGCCAGCCGTGCTTGTCTTCGGCGCGGCCGTACTGGATGTTCGTCAGCTCTTCGCGCAGCTCGAGGGCGAGAGTGCCCATCGGCTGCTCGTCGATGAAGTCGCGACCCTTCAGGATGCCGATCGGCGTCACCACCGCGGCCGTGCCGCACGCGAACACCTCGACGATGTCTCCGGATGCCACACCCCGGCGCCACTCGTCGAGCGACACGTTGCGCCCCTCGACGTGGTGTCCTCGGTCGCGGGCGAGCTGCAGAAGAGAGTCGCGCGTGATGCCCTCGAGGATCGAGTCGGACTGCGGGGTGACGATCGTGCCGTCTTTGTAGACGAACACGACGTTCATGCCACCGAGCTCTTCGACGTTGCGGTCCTGGTCGAGGAAGACGACCTGGTCGCACTCGTTCTCGTACGCCTCGGACTGGGGCAGGAGGCTGGCGGCGTAGTTGCCACCGGTCTTCGCCGCACCGGTACCGCCCTTGCCGGCGCGCGAGTAGTCCTCGCTGAGCCAGATCGACACCGGCTTCACGCCGCCCTTGAAGTACGCACCCGCGGGGCTGGCGATGAGGTAGTACGCGACCTTGTGCGCGGGGCGCACGCCGAGGAACGCCTCCTTCGCGAACATGAACGGCCGCAGGTAGAGGCTCTGATCCTCGCCCGACGGCACCCACGCGCCGTCGACGGCGATGAGCTCGCGCAGCGACTGCAGGAAGTACGGCACGGGCAGCTCGGGCAGCGCCAGGCGGCGGGCCGAGCGCTGCAGACGACGACCGTTCTGGTCGGGGCGGAAGGTGTGCACGGATCCGTCGGTGTGACGGTAGGCCTTGATGCCCTCGAAGATCTCCTGCCCGTAGTGCAGGACAGCTGCGGCCGGGTCGAGCGAGATCGGCCCGTAGGGCGAGACGCGCGGGCGGTGCCAGCCGCCGCGGACCGACCAGCAGATGTCGACCATGTGGTCGGTGAAGCTCTGCCCGAAGCCGGGGTTGGCGAGGATCGCGTCGCGATCCGCCGCGCTCTTCGCCGCGAGGTTGCGGGTGACGGCGAACTCGAGCGGGTCGAGTCCGGTGTCGGGGTCAGTGTCGATGGTGGTCATTCGTGATCCAAAACTGTTCGATGCGCGGGGGCGATGCGGGCCGATCGGTCCAGGTTACGCCTGGACGCGTTCGACGATGGCGTCGCCGATCTGAGCGGTGCTGCGGGCGCCGTCGCGGCTCGCGATGTCGTCCTCGACCGCGCGGGTGACGCGGGCGGCTTCGTCGGTGAGCCCGAGGTGATCGAGCAGGAGGGCGACGGAGAGGATCGCAGCCGTGGCGTCGGCCTTCTGGGTGCCCGCGATGTCGGGCGCCGATCCGTGGACGGGCTCGAACATCGAGGGGAACGCGCCGTCGGGGTTGATGTTGCCCGAAGCGGCGAGGCCGATGCCTCCGGTGACGGCGCCGGCCAAGTCGGTCAGGATGTCGCCGAAGAGGTTGTCGGTGACGATCACGTCGAAGCGGCCCGGGTTCGTGACCAGGAAGATCGTTGCCGCATCGACGTGCAGGTAGTCTACGTCGACCCCGGGGTACTCGGATGCCACGGCATCCACGATCCGCTTCCACATGCCGCCGGCGTGCACGAGCACGTTCGTCTTGTGCACGAGCGTGAGCTTGTGGCGACGACGCTCCGCGAGGGCGAACGCGTATCGGACGACTCGCTCGACACCGAAAGCGGTGTTGACCGACGTCTCGTTGGCGACCTCGTGCGGAGTGCCGCGACGGATCGCACCGCCGTTGCCGACGTACGGGCCCTCGGTGCCCTCGCGCACGACCACGAAGTCGATGTCTCCCGGGTCGGCGAGCGGACCGCTCGCACCGGGGTACAGCTTCGACGGACGCAGGTTCACGTAGTGGTCGAGCTCGAACCGAAGCTTCAGCAGAAGGCCCCGCTCGATGTTCGCGTCTTTCAGGCGCGGGTCGCCGGGGACTCCCCCGACGGCGCCGAGCAGGATCGCATCCTGCGCCGCGATGGCCGCGAGGTCGTCATCGGTGAGCGTGTCGCCCGTCTCGAGGTAGCGACCCGCCCCGAGGGAGAAGTGCGTCTTCTCGAAGACGACTTCGGATTCGGCGGTGACCGCGTCGAGGACCTTCACGGCCTCCGCAACGACCTCGGGACCGATGCCGTCACCGGGGATGACGGCCAGCTTCACGACACGCGACATCGCTCTCCTCAGAGCTCGGGGCACGTCACTTCGTCGACGTGCCGCGGGTTCCTCCCAGGGTAGTGGCAGCGATCACACCCGCGACGACGATGAGGCCCGCCCCGATCAGAGCCGTGACGACCACACCCGAGTCGAACGCGTGCGCCGCGGCGGTCCGCAGAGCCTCGGCCAGGGTGGCATCGTCGAGGGTGTGCGAGACGGCGACAGCCCCGGCGAGGGTTTCTCGGGCGGCTGAGGCCGCGGCATCCGGGAGCCCCGCCGGCAGGACCAGCTGAGCGCGGTAGAACGCCGCCAGGATGCCGCCGAGCACAGCCGTTCCGAGCACCGCGCCCACCTCGTACGCCGTCTCGGAGACGGCGCTCGCGGCACCCGCCTTCGCAGAGGGCGCGCTCGACAGGATCAGCTCGTTCGACACCGTTTCAGCCGCACCGATACCGACGCCCAGCAGACCGAAGGCCACGATGAGCTGAACGAGGTCGGCAGTCGAGAGCGCGACCATCACGTAGGCGACCGCCGAGAAGCCGAGCGCGATCGGCACGACGACGCGCGGTGCGAAACGCGCCGCGATGGGCACGACCGCGAGGCCGGACACGATCATGAGGGCGAGCCCCGGGAGCAGGGCGAAGCCCGCGACCATTGGCGTCAGCCCGACGACGAGCTGCAGATGCTGGGCGACGAAGTACAGGAATCCGACGAGACCGACCACGCTGAGCAGGTTCACGAGGATCGCGCCCGAGAAGGTGCCGCGCTGGAACAGCGTCATGTCGAGCATCGGCGCGGACAGGCGCCGCTGACGACGCACAAACAACCAGCCGAAGACGACGCCGATGACGAAGAGCAGGGGCGCGAGTGACACCGGGCCGTCGACGGCGAGCTTCTTGATGCCATACACGATCGGCACCATGGTCGCGAGCGACAGGAGGACGCTGATCGGGTCGAAGCGGCCGGGTGCGGGGTCGCGACTCTCGGGCACGAAGATGGGGGCGAGGATGAGCAGAGGCACGAGCACCGGTACCGCCATGAGGAACACCGAGCCCCATGAGAAGTGCTCGAGCAGGAAGCCCCCGACGATGGGACCCAGCGCAGCACCGGCCGAGAAACCCGAGGCCCAGATCGCGATCGCGAAGCGACGCTGATCACGGTCGCGGAAGATGCTCCGCAGCAGGGAGAGCGTAGAGGGCATGAGCATCGCGCCGAACACGCCCATCAGCGCGCGGCCCGCGATGAGAGCAGCCGCCGTCGGGGCGAAGGCGGACAGCGCCGACACGGCCGCGAAACCCGTCGCGCCGATCAGCAGCATGCGCTTGCGGCCGAAGCGGTCGCCGAGGGTGCCCATCGTGACGAGGAGACCAGCCAGAACCAGAGGGTAGACGTCGATGATCCAGAGCTGCTCGATGCTCGACGGCTGCAGGTCGAGTGCGATCTCGGGGAGAGCGAAGCTCAACACCGTGTTGTCGACCGAGACCAGGAGCACGGGCAGCATGAGCACCGCCAGCGCGAACCAGCCACGCCACCCGGCGCGGGTCACGGCGATGTCTTGCGTGGGCAACGACGAGGTGAGCATTCTTCGAATCCGTTTCTAAACCGTCCAGCCGGTATAGTAACAGACGAGAAACACTCGCCGCCAGTACGATCGAGGAGTCATGAGCCGCCCCCCACTCGCCCGCGAAGCAGTCCTCGACGCGTTCACGCGCATCCTCGTCGACGAGGGAGAGCGCGCGGCGACCGTCGATGCCACCGCGCGATCGGCCGGCGTCTCCAAGGGCGGTCTCCTCTACCACTTCAACTCCAAGAGCGCCCTCGAAGCGGCGCTCGTGGAACGCCTCGAGAAGCTCGCGCGCGAAGACGTGGAAGAGATCGAGAGGTCCACGGAGGGCGCCGTCGCCGCGCACATCCGCTCATCGCAGAACACCGGCTCCGCGCTCGACGTGACGATCCTCGCGGTATCCCGCCTCGCGCAGAACGGCAACGACGCCGCCACCGCATCACTCCGACGCGTGCGCGAGCTCTGGGAAGAGAGCCTGCGGGGCCACACCCGCGACGAGACCGCACTGCAGATCGTGCTGCTCGTCAGCGACGGCCTCTACTTCAACGCCGTTCTCGACCTCAACGCCGTCCCGAGCCCGCGGGTCGAGGGTGCTGACCTCGACAAGCTCATCGCCGCGGTCGTCGCGGCGACCACCTGAACGACGGGTGACCGGCGCATCCATCCAGGATGCGGCCAGCGAGCCGCGCGCCGAAGGGGCCACCGTCCTGACCCCTCGCGGGCTGCTCGCATCGTCGCCCAGGCCGTCACGCCCTGAACACCCCGTACAGAACCATCCCGAAACGACGAAGGGGGCCGCTCCCGCGACCCCCTCCCCCGAACGCTGTCGCGTCAGTCTTCGACGATGTCGATCTGCCGGAACAGGTCGGCGCCGACGGCCTCGCGCATGGCGCCGAGGATCTCGTCGGGCACGGGCGAATCGACGGTGAGGACCGAGAGCGCACGGCCCGTGGCATCCGGAGCAGCCACCTGGAGACCGGCGATGTTGATGCCCGCCTCACCCAGCTTCTGGCCGTAGATCGCGACGATGCCGGGGCGGTCGGCGTAGCGCATCACAAGGTGGTGCTTCTCGATCGGCACTTCGATGTCGTAGCCGTTGATGGCGACGACCTTCGGCACCATGCGGGTTCCGGCGAGCGTGCCGGCGACCGTCAGGGTCGACCCGTCGGCGAGCGTGCCGCGCAGGATCGTGATGTTGCGGTACAGCGGGCTCTCGGCCTCGACGACGAGACGCGCCTCGACACCGCGCTGTTCGGCGAAGAGCGGAGCGTTCACGTACGACACGCTCTCGCTGACGATGCGGCTGAAGTACCCCTTCAGTGCGGCGAGGCGGTAGACGCTCACGTCGTAGGCGGCGAGCTCGCCGCGCACCTCGATGTCGAGGCTGGTGAGGGCGCTGTCGGCGAGGCCGCTGAAGAACTGGCCGAGCATCTCGACAAGCGCGATACCGGGACGCACGAACGGGTCGATCGCGCCGCCGGCGACGTTCACGGCATCCGGAACGAGGTCGCCCTCGAGGGCGAGCTTCACGGAGCGGGCGACGGAGACACCCGCCTTCTCCTGCGCTTCCTCGGTGCTGGCGCCGAGGTGCGGGGTGACCACAACGTTCGGCAGGTCGAGGAGCTTGCGCGCCGGGCCGCCCTCGGCGGGAGGCTCGGTCGAGAACACGTCGAGGCCGGCACCGGCGATCTCGCCGGTGGCGAGGGCGTCGAACAGCGCCTCCTCGTCGATGAGGCCACCGCGCGCGACGTTGATGACGTACGCCGTCTTCTTCATGCGGCGCAGCTGCTCGGCGCCGACCATTCCCGTCGTCTCGGGCGTCTTGGGCATGTGGATGGTGACGAAGTCGCTCTGCTCGAGGAGCTCGTCGAGCGACACGAGCTGCACACCGAGCTGCTGAGCGCGAGCCGCGGTGACGTAGGGGTCGTACGCGATCACGCGCATGTCGAACGCCTGCAACCGGGCGGCGATCAGGGCACCGATGCGTCCGAGACCGATGATGCCGATCGTCTTCTCGAACAGCTCGGTGCCGGTGAACGAGCTGCGCTTCCACAGGCCCTGCGCCAACGAGGAGTGGGCAGCCGGGATGCGACGGGCGAGAGACAGCACGTGCCCGACGGTGAGCTCGGCGGCCGAGATGATGTTGGAGGTCGGCGCATTGACGACCATGACTCCCGCCGCGGTGGCCGACTTGATGTCGACGTTGTCGAGGCCGACACCGGCGCGGGCGACGACCTTGAGCGACGGCGCCGCGGCGAGGGCCTCGGCGTCGATCTGGGTGGCCGAGCGCACGAGCACCGCGTGCGCGTCGGCGAGGGCCGAGAGCAGCGCGGGGCGATCGGTCCCGTCGACGTTGCGCACGTCGAAGTCGGGGCCGAGCGCGTCGATCGTGGCGGGAGAGAGTTCTTCGGCGATGAGCACGACGGGCTTCGTCACGGATGCGTCCTTCGAAACGGTGCTGGGGGTCTGACGCGCACCGTCGCGCACCGCCGGCGCGAACCGGGCGCGCGACCCGTGCGGGCCGTCTGCCAGCCTAGCGCGGAGGCGAATGGATGCCGGACCGTATGACGCCGGAGCGGGTCGCGCGCGATGACGTGCGCGAAACCGGGCTCAAGACCCGTACAACCCGTACGACGTCGTCCCGTACCCCACGATCGCGAGCCAGAAGGCCGCCGAGAGAGTCAGCCCGGCGAGCAGCACGAGGGCGAACTCCCCCGCCTTCCGCCGCGCGCCGATCGCGAAAGCGACGCCGAACGCGATGAGCGGGAAGACGATCGGCAGGCAGTAGACGAACCAGCCGAGGCCGTTGAGACCCAGCGGCCCGTTGACCTGCAGGATGAGCAGGGCCACCGAACTCCACACGACGTACGCGTAGAACAGTCCGAAGATTCCCGCGATCGTGACGACGAGCCACGTCGGCAGGTGACGGGTGCGGGCGACGGCGCTCATGCGAGAGATCCCATCGACAGGAACGGCCACGGCACGAGCAGGACGATGCCCAGGATCAGCAGGAGGAATCGCTGCCACGTGCGCCACGAGCGCGTGAGCACCAGGACCGTCACGAACCACACGATCGGGGCGAGGGTGGCCCCGATGGTCATCGCGACGACGGTCACATCCGGGATGGGGATGCCGAGGCTCTGGAGCTGGCGTCCCGAAAGCAGCCAGCCGAGCGCGAAGAGCAGGAACGTCGCCGCCACCATGCCGATGCCCACCAGGCCGACGTTTCCGAGGGGCGCGGAATGCGCGGCATCCGGGGTCGCATCCGAAGGGGAATCGACGGATGCCGCAACCTCGGGCGCGCGCGGCGCCTCGCGTGTCGGCGGCGCATCGGAGACAGGTGATTGAGGCACGAGCGGTTCCGGTCCCGCGACCGGCTCCGCCACGGGGTCGGGCGCGCGCTTGTCGCCGACGTCGAGGGTCGGATCGTCGTCACCGCCCCACGAGAGGGCGTCGTCATCGCGCGGTGTGCTCACGATCCCACGGTAGCGGCGCTCCCCCGCGACCGGGTCGCGCCCCGCCGAGCGCCTCGTCCGCGGCATGCGGGGCGAGAGAACCCCGTGCAACGGCGAACGCCCCGGAACCGAGAGGCTCCGGGGCGTTCGCCGGACGGATCAGCGCGCGGCCGAGCCTTCGACGTAGTCGCTGTCCTGCTGCTTCCACGCGAACAGACCGCGGAGCTCCTTGCCGGTCGCCTCGATCGGGTGACCCTGCTCCTTCTCGCGGAGGGCGAGGAACTCGGTGGCGCCGTTGTCCTGGTCGTCGATGAAGCGCTTCGCGAACGCGCCGGACTGGATGTCGGCGAGGACGGCCTTCATGTTCTCCTTCACCGACGGGTCGATGACGCGGGGACCGGAGACGTAGTCGCCGTACTCGGCCGTGTCGGAGATCGACCAGCGCTGCTTGGCGATGCCGCCCTCCCACATGAGGTCGACGATGAGCTTGAGCTCGTGCAGCACCTCGAAGTACGCGATCTCGGGCTGGTAGCCGGCCTCGGTCAGCGTCTCGAAGCCGTACTGGACGAGGTGGCTCATGCCACCGCACAGCACGGACTGCTCGCCGAACAGGTCGGTCTCGGTCTCTTCGGTGAAGGTCGTCTTGATGACGCCGGCACGGGTGCCGCCGATGGCCTTGGCGTACGACAGGGCGGTGTCCCAGGCCGAGCCCGAGGCGTCGCGCTCGACGGCGATGATGTCGGGGATGCCGCGGCCCGCGACGTACTCGCGACGCACCGTGTGGCCGGGAGCCTTGGGAGCGACGAGGATGACGTCGACGCCCTCGGGCGCGTCGATGTAGCCGAAGCGGATGTTGAAGCCGTGCGCGAAGGCGAGCGTCTTGCCCTCGGTCAGCTTGTCCTTGATGGAGTCGGCGTAGATCGAACGCTGGTGCTGGTCGGGCGCGAGGATCATGATGAGGTCGGCCCACTCGGTCGCGTCGGCGACGTTCTTGACCTCGAAGCCGTCCTCCTGCGCCTTGGGGGCCGACTTCGACCCGTCCTTGAGCGCGATGACGACCTGGACACCGGAGTCGCGGAGGTTCTGCGCGTGCGCGTGGCCCTGCGAGCCGTAGCCGACGATCGCGACCTTCTTGCCCTGGATGATCGAGAGGTCGGCGTCGTCGTCGTAGAAGATCTCTGCCATGAGGATGTTTCTCCTTGAATTCTGGCCCCGCTCCGGGACCGGTTGGAATGGAAAGTAGAAAGCTCAGCTGCGCAGGACGCGCTCCGTGATGCTCTTGCCTCCGCGACCGACGGCGAGAAGGCCCGACTGCGCGAGCTCTTTCACACCGAACGGCTCGATGGCCTTCAGGAACGCACCGACCTTGCCCGAGTCGCCCGTGATCTCGATCACGATCGCGTCGGGTGCGTAGTCGACCACCGACGCGCGGAAGAGGTTGACGACCTCGAGCACGTTCGAGCGGGTGGCGTTGTCGGCCCGCACCTTGACCAGCACGTGCTCGCGCTGGACGGATGCCGCGGGGTCGAGTTCGACGATCTTGATCACGTTGATCAGCTTGTTGAGCTGCTTCGTGACCTGCTCGAGCGGCAGTCCCTCGACGTCGACGACGACCGTGATGCGGGAGAGGCCCGGCACCTCGGTGACACCCACGGCGAGCGACTCGATGTTGAATCCGCGACGGGCGAAGAGACCGGCGACGCGCGTGAGCAGACCGGGCTTGTCCTCGACGAGGAGGCTCAGAACGTGACGAGACATCTCAGTCCTCCTGCTCGTTGAAGGCGGGCGAGTGGTCGCGCGCGTACTGGACGTAGCTGTTGCTGACGCCCTGCGGCACCATCGGCCACACCATCGCGTCGGCGCTCACGACGAAGTCGATCACGACCGGACGGTCGTTCGTGTCCAGCGCGAGCTGGATCGCGGCGTCGATCTCGTCTTCCTTCTCGACACGGATCGCGAGGCACCCGTACGCCTCGGCGAGCTTGACGAAGTCGGGGATGCGACGCGTGCCGTGTCCCGTGTTCAGGTCGGTGTTGGAGTGGCGTCCGTCGAAGAACAGCGTCTGCCACTGGCGCACCATGCCGAGGGAGGAGTTGTTGATGATCGCGACCTTGATCGGGATGTCGTTGATGACGCAGGTCGCGAGCTCCTGGTTCGTCATCTGGAAGCAGCCGTCGCCGTCGATCGCCCACACGGCACGCTCGGGCTGCGCGACCTTGGCGCCCATCGCGGCCGGAACCGCGTAGCCCATGGTGCCGGCGCCGCCGGAGTTCAGCCAGGCGTTGGGGCGCTCGTACTTGATGAACTGCGCCGCCCACATCTGGTGCTGACCCACACCGGAGGCGTAGACGCCCTCGGGACCGGTCAGCTCGCCGATGCGCTGGATCACGTGCTGGGGCGAGAGCAGACCGTCGCTGGTGGGCGTGTAGCCGAGCGGGAACTCCTCGCGGAGGCCGTTCAGGTAGGTCCACCACTCCGAGTAATCGTGCGGGTGCTCGGCGTCGGCGGCGCGGAAGGCGGCATCCAGGTCGACGAGCACCTCTTTGAGGTCGCCCACGATCGGCACGTCGGCGGTGCGGATCTTGGAGATCTCGGCGGGGTCGATGTCGACGTGCACCACCTGCGCGTGCGGCGCGAACAGCGACGCCTTGCCCGTGACGCGGTCGTCGAAGCGCGCGCCGAGCGAGACGATGAGGTCGCTCTCCTGAAGGGCGAGCACCGCGGGAACGGTGCCGTGCATTCCGGGCATCCCCAGGTGCTGCTCGTGCGAGTCGGGGAACGCGCCGCGTGCCATGAGGGTGGTCACGACGGGCGCACCGGTCGCCTCGGCCAGCACCTTCAGCTCGGCAGCCGCGTTCGCGCGGATCGTTCCGCCGCCCACGTACAGGACGGGCTTCTGCGCGGTGGCGAGCAGCTGCGCCGCGGCCTGGATCTGCTTGCCGTGCGCCTTGGTCACCGGCCGGTATCCGGGCAGGTCGATCTTGGGCGGCCAGACGAAAGCGGCCTCGGCCTGCTGGGCGTCCTTCGTGATGTCGACGAGCACCGGGCCCGGGCGACCGGTCGAGGCGATCTCGAAAGCCGCGGCGATGGCGCCGGGGATCTCCTCGGCCGTCTTGACCAGGAAGGAGTGCTTGGTGATCGGCATCGTGATGCCGACGATGTCGGCCTCCTGGAAGGCGTCCGTGCCCATGAGGGTGGAGAACACCTGCCCCGTGATGCACACGAGCGGCACCGAGTCCATGTAGGCGTCGGCGATCGCGGTGACGAGGTTGGTGGCCCCCGGACCCGACGTCGCGATCGCGACGCCGACCTTGCCGGATGCCGCGGCGTAGCCTTCGGCCGCGTGGCCAGCGCCCTGCTCGTGGCGCACGAGGATGTGACGGACGTGTTCGTCATCCATCAGCGGGTCGTAGACGGGCATGATCGCCCCGCCCGGCAGGCCGAAGACGTCGGTGACCCCGAGCAGATCGAGCGAGCGGACGACCGCCTGCGCACCCGTCATCACGGGCGCCGGGGCGGTGCGGGCGGGAGGCCGGGGCACGGCCGCCGTAGGGGAATCGATGGACATGGGAGTACCTCGAGAACCAGAAGAAGGTGAAAAAGGGGGACGGCCGTCAGCCCGTGACCGCGCCCTCCGCGGCGGAGTGCACGAGCTTGGAGTACTTGGCCAGAACGCCACGGGTATAGCGCGGGGGAAGCGGTTCCCAGCCTTCGCGGCGGGAACTCAGCTCGGCCTCATCGACGATCAAGTCGAGAGTGCGAGCGGCGATATCGACCCGTATCAGATCACCATCGCGCACGAAGGCGATCGGACCTGCGTCCACCGCTTCGGGAGCTATGTGGCCGATGCAGAGGCCGGTTGTGCCGCCTGAGAATCGACCGTCCGTCAAGAGTAGTACATCTTTTCCGAGCCCCGCGCCCTTGATGGCCGCGGTGATGGCCAGCATCTCGCGCATGCCGGGGCCGCCCTTGGGGCCCTCGTAGCGGATCACCACGACATCGCCCGCGGCGATGTCTCCCGCCTCGAGCGCGTCCATGGCCGCGCGCTCGCGCTCGAACACGCGGGCGGGGCCCTCGAAGACGTTGCCGTCGAAGCCGGCCGACTTCACGACGGCGCCCTCGGGGGCCATCGAGCCGTGGAGGATCGTGATGCCGCCCGTGGCGTGGATCGGGTCGTCAAATCGGTGGATCACCTTACCGTCGACGGGGTCGGGGTTCAGGTCCGCGAGGTTCTCTGCGAGCGTCTTTCCGGTGACGGTCAGCGCGTCGCCGTGCAGCAGCCCCTCGTCGAGCATCGCCTTCATGATGACCGGGATGCCGCCGTGGCGGTCGACATCGTTCATGACGTACTGGCCGAACGGCTTCATGTCGGCGACGTGCGGCGTGCGGTCGCCGATGCGGTTGAAGTCGTGCAGGTTCAGCTCGACCTCGGCCTCGTTCGCGATTGCGAGGAGGTGGAGCACGACGTTGGTCGAGCCGCCGAGCGCCATGGCGAGGGCGATGGCGTTCTCGAACGCCTCCTTGGTGAGGATGTCGCGCGTGGTGATGCCCTGGCGCAGCAGGTTGACCACGGCTTCACCCGAACGGTGGGCGAAGTAGTCGCGACGACGGTCGGCCGACGGCGGGGCGGCGGAGCCGGGAAGGCTGAGGCCGAGGGCTTCGGCGACCGAGGCCATCGTGTTGGCGGTGTACATACCGCCGCAGGCACCCTCGCCCGGGGCGATCGCGCACTCTATGCGCTTGAGGTCGGCCTCGCTCATCTTGCCCGCGAGGCACGCGCCCAGGGCCTCGAACGAGTCGATGATCGTGACGTCCTTCTCGGTGCCGTCGCTGAGCTTTACCCAGCCCGGCGCGATCGAGCCCGCGTAGAGGAAGACGCTCGACAGGTCGAGACGAGCGGATGCCATGAGCATGCCCGGGATCGACTTGTCGCAGCCCGCGAGCAGGACGGACCCGTCGAGGCGCTCGGCCATCATCACGGTCTCGACGCTGTCGGCGATGACCTCGCGCGAGACGAGCGAGAAGTGCATCCCCTCGTGGCCCATCGAGATGCCGTCGGAGACGGAGATGGTGCCGAACTGCAGCGGGTACCCACCGCCGGCGTGGACGCCCTCCTTGGCGCCCTGCGCGAGGCGGTCGAGGCTCAGGTTGCAGGGGGTGATCTCGTTCCAGCTCGACGCGATGCCGATCTGGGGCTTGTCCCAGTCCTCGTCGCCCATGCCGACCGCGCGGAGCATTCCGCGGGAGGTCGTGGCTTCGATGCCGTCGGTGACGACGCGACTGCGGGGCTTGATGTCGAACTCGCCGGTGTTCGGATTCTGCGGTGCGGGCATCCTCGAAGTCTATTGCGCGCGCGTGGCGCGCCGATGCGCCACGAGTGTCGAATCGCTGATCAATCCGTGTGCGCGCGGCGAAGACGCGCGATGTCCTCCAGGACGGTCACGAAAGCGTCGATGTCGTCGACGCGCAGCGTGGCCGCGGTCTCTCCCCCGCCGACGCGGATGCCGAGGTCTCCGGGGCCGAGGGAGCGCAGCGCGTCCTCGTCGGTGACGTCGTCGCCCGCGAACAGCACAGCGGTCGCTCCGACCCGCTCGCGCAGGTGCGCGACGGCGGAGTCCTTCCCCTCGTGGCGGAACGAGAACTCGAGGATGTCGTGTCCCGTGCGACGCCTCCACCCGGGCGCCTCGGCGGCGACCAGCTCGTCGGCGATCTCCCGGACGGCGCGGGCGGTCTCGGCATCCGCGGTCCGGGTGTGCACGCCGAAGCCGTACTCCTTCGGTTCGATCCAGACGCCGGTCGTCCCGGCGGCGCGACGACTGACCTCGTCTTGCAGCTGATCCCGGAGGGCGAGGTCCGCGTCGTCGTCCGTCGCAGACTCGACACCGACCCCCGGTACCCAGAACTGCACGCCGTGGGAGCCCGCGAGCCAGATGACCGAGTCGTCCGTGTGCTCCGCGATCTCGCGAAGGTGTCCGAGCGAGCGTCCGGAGACGAGAGCGACGACCGTGCGGGGAAGCGTGACCAGGTCGCCGAGCACGGCACGGGCCCCCGGCGTCATGCGCGCCGACATCGGCTCATCGACGAGCGGGGAGAGGGTGCCGTCGAAGTCGACGGCGATCAGCAGGCGGTCGGTCGTGGCGACGGCCTCGATCGTGGCGTCGGCGGCGGTCATTCCGCGTCCTCGCTCTCGGAACCGCCCTCGACCTCGGCTGCGGCCGCCGCGCTCGAGGCCGTGTCGTGGAACGTCGCAAGAGCCTCGAGGAACTCGCGCGACCAGTCCTCGACGTCGTGATCGCGCACGCGTTTGCGAAGCGCCCGCATACGGCGACCCTGCTCGGCGGCGGGCATGTCGATCGCGCGGACGATGGCATCCTTCAACCCGTCGATGTCGTGCGGGTTGATGAGCAGGGCGCTGCCCATCTCGTCGGCCGCGCCGGCGAACTCGCTCAGCACCAGCACACCGCGGTTGTCGGTGCGACTCGCGACGTACTCCTTCGCCACGAGGTTCATGCCGTCGCGGAGGGCCGTGACCAGCATGACGTCCGCGGCGAGGAAGAGCGCGACCATCTCTTCGCGCGGGTACGACTGGTGCAGGTACCGGATCGCGGTGTGCGTGGTGGTGTCGTGGTCGCCGTTGATCCGCCCGACGGTCATCTCGATCTCGTCGCGCAGCTGAACGTAGGCGTCGACGCGTTCGCGACTCGGGCTCGCGACCTGCACGAGCGTGGCGTCCTCGACGGTGGCGCGGCCGTCCTCGAGCAGTTCGCCCCACGCCTTCAGACGGTGGCGGATGCCCTTCGTGTAGTCGAGGCGATCGACCCCGAGCAGGATCTTGCGGGGGTTGCCGAGCCCCTCGCGGATCTCTTTCGCACGCTGCTGGATCTCGGGCTTCTGCGCGAGCTCGACGTACGACTCGGCGTCGATCGAGATCGGGAACGCCTTGGCGAGGGCGACGCGCGTCCCGCCCTTCTCGTCCGGAACCAGGATGCCGCTGGCCTTCGTCTCGTACCGCAACTGGCGCCGCACGGCTCGCGCGAAGTTGCCCGCGTCCGCGACGCGCTGGAACCCGATCACGTCGGCGCCCAGCAGCCCCTCGAGAACCTGCTTGCGCCACGGGAGCTGCGAGTACAGCCCGTAAGCGGGGAACGGGATGTGGTGGAAGTAGCCGATCGTCAGGTCGGGGCGGAGCTCCCGCAGCATCTTGGGGACGAGCTGCAGCTGATAGTCCTGCACCCACACCGTCGCGTTCTGAGCAGCAGAGGCGGCCGCAGCTTCGGCGAATCGACGGTTCACGCGGACATAGGCGTCCCACCACGCCCGCTTGTAGGTCGGCGCGGCGATGACGTCGTGGTAGAGCGGCCAGATCGTGTCGTTCGAGAAGCCCTCGTAGTAGTTCTGCACGTCGGCCGCCGACAGCACGACGGGAACCAGGTGCACGCCGTCGAACTCGAACGGCTCCAGCTCGACGTCGGGCTGACCGGCCCACCCGACCCACGCGCCATCGGCGCGACGCATGACCGGCTCGAGGGCGGTCACGAGACCGCCGGGGGAACGACGCCATCCCTCACCGTCCGGGGTGCGGTCGACGGGAAGGCGGTTGGCGACGACGACGAAATCGGCCTGGGTCACAGGTCCTCCTCGGGGATCGACCTCAGGCTAACAGCGGCGTCGGGCGGCGCAGAGGGCTGGACGGGATGCGATATGCACGCCCGCCTGTCAAGGCGCGGCATCGGTCCGCGCTCCTCGGTAGGTTGAACGCATGCGCCAGTACATCTTCGGAACGGGTCTTCTCAGCGCCATCACGGGTGGCATCACGCTCCTGCGGGCTCTGCGCAACGACGAGCCCTTCACCTGGCGCACCGCGCTCGCGTGGCTCAGCTGGGGCATCACTCTCGCGCTCGCGATCGGATCGGTCGTCGATACCCGTCGCGCCCGGCGCGGACGCGTGATCGCGGGCGACTCCCCTGTCGCGAAGAAGCAGCAGAAGCTTTTCAAGAAGCGCCTCGCGCGCTGATCGGACGACGGATGCCACGACCCCGGGGTCGTGGCATCCGTCTGTCCGTCAGCGGGTGAGGATCAGCGCGTCGCCCTGACCTCCACCGCCGCAGAGGGCGACCGCGGCGGTGCCGCTCCCCCGCCGCACCAGCTCGTGGACCGCGTGCACGACGAGCCGGTTGCCCGAGACGCCGATGGGGTGACCGATCGCGATGCCCCCGCCGTGCGGGTTGACGACGTCGTCGGACAGCCCCAGCTCGGCCTGCGAACGAGCAACGACAGCGCCGAAGGCTTCGTTGATCTCGACGAGATCGAGATCGGATGCCGAGATGCCCTGCTTCTCGAGGGCTCTCGCGATCGCGCGGGCGGGCTGCGCGTGCAGCGAGTTGTCGGGTCCGGCGACCTGTCCCGCGGCTCCGACGACCGCCAGGACGTCCCATCCTCGATCGTCCGCCACGGATCGGGTCGTGACGACGACCGCCGACGCCCCGTCGGAGATCTGCGAGGCGTTGCCGGCGGTGATCGACCCACCCTCGGCGAAAGCGGGGCGGAGCTTCGCGAGCGTGTCGACCGTCGTGTCGGCACGGATGCCCTCGTCGGCCGTCACGACGACGGGATCGCCCTTGCGCTGCGGGATCTCGACGGGCACGATCTCGGCGTCGAAGACGCCCTCTGCCTGAGCGGCGGCGGCGCGCTGGTGCGACCGGGCGGCGACCGCATCCTGAGCCTCACGGGTCACGTCGAATCGCGCGTTGGCGCGCTCGGTGGACGCCCCCATGCTCTCGCGGTCGTAGGCGTCCGTCAGGCCGTCGTAGGCGAGGTGATCGAGCACCTCGACCGAGCCGTAGGCGTAGCCCTCGCGCGAGTTCATCAGCAGGTGCGGGGCGCGGGTCATCGACTCCATGCCCGCCGCGACGACGACCGTCGCGTCACCGAGACGGAGCATGCGCGCGGCATCGATGATCGCCGTGAGACCCGACAGGCAGACCTTGTTGACGGTCGCCGCGTGCACGTCCCACCCGATCCCGGCGGCGACGGCAGCCTGGCGAGCCGCGTTCTGTCCGGCACCGGCCTGGAGCACCTGTCCGACCAGCACCGCGTCGACGGCCTCGGCGGGAATCCCCCCGCGGTCGAGGGCTCCGCGTATCGCGGCCGCGCCGAGCTGCACGGCGGTGAGCGGAGCGAGCTGGCCCTTCAGGCGCCCCTGAGGGGTGCGCGCGGCGGCGACGATCACGACGTCTTCGGGGTTCATCGGGTGACCTCCTCGGTGAGTCTCACGGTCAGCGGGGGCTCGGTGGCATCCCGCACCTCGTCGACGCTCACCCCGGGGGCGAGCTCGACGAGCACGAGTCCATCCTCGGTCACGTCGATGACGGCGAGGTCGGTGATGATGCGATCGACGACACCGCGACCGGTCAACGGCAGCGAGCAGTCGTTCACGATCTTCGGCGAGCCGTCTTTGGCGACGTGCTCCATGAGCACGATGACGCGCGCGGCTCCGTGGACGAGGTCCATCGCGCCGCCGGGACCCTTCACCATCTTTCCGGGGATCATCCAGTTCGCCAGGTCTCCGGATGCCGACACCTGCATCGCCCCGAGGATCGCGGCGTCGATCTTGCCCCCGCGGATCATCCCGAAGCTCAGCGCCGAGTCGAAGAAGGCTGCGCCGGGGAGCGTGGTCACCGTCTCTTTGCCGGCGTTGATGAGGTCGGCATCCACCGCGTCTTCGGTCGGATACGGACCGACGCCGAGGATGCCGTTCTCGGACTGCAGCACGACGGTCACGCCCTCGGGGACGTGGTTCGGAACGAGGGTCGGCAGGCCGATCCCGAGGTTGACGTACGAGCCGTCAGCGAGTTCACGAGCGGCTCTCGCCGCCATCTCTGTGCGGGTGAGGGCCATGTCAGAACTCCTTGCTCATCGATGCGGAGGGACCTGAGCTCGTCGAAGGAACCGGCCCCGGCTCGGTGACGCCTTCTCGCACCGTGCGCTTCTCGATGCGCTTCTCGATCCCGGGCCCCACCTCGACGAGGCGGTGGACGTAGACCCCGGGCAGGTGCACGTCGTCGGGGTCGATCTCGCCGGGTTCGACGAGATGCTCGACCTGGGCGATGCAGACCCGCCCCGCCATCGCCGCGAGCGGGTTGAAGTTGCGGGCGGCCTTGCGGAACACGAGGTTGCCGTGCCGGTCGCCCTTCCACGCATGGACGAGCGAGAAGTCCGTCGTGATCGCCTCTTCGAGGACGAATTCGCGAGGCACGCCGTCGACGTCGAAGACGCGCACGTCTTTGATGGGGGAAGCGACCGCGATACCTCCGGCGCCGTCGTACCGCTGGGGAAGGCCGCCCTCGGCGACCTGGGTTCCGACTCCCGTCTGGGTGTAGAACGCCGCGATGCCCGCCCCGCCGGCTCGGAGCTTCTCGGCGAGAGTGCCCTGGGGGGTGAGCTCGAGCTCGAGCTCGCCGGAGAGGAACTGCCGTTCGAACTCCTTGTTCTCGCCGACGTACGACGACGTCATCTTGCGGATCCGGCCGGCCCCCAACAGGATGCCGAGACCCCAGTCGTCGACACCGCAGTTGTTGGAGACGACGGAGAGGTCTCGCGTCCCTTGCGCGAGCAGGGCTTCGATGAGGGCGATGGGGTTGCCGGAGAGTCCGAAGCCGCCGACGGCGAGGGACGCGCCATCGGGGATGTCGGAGACCGCGTCGGCGGCCGAGGTCCAGGTCTTGTCGATCACGCGAACTCCTTCGTGTCTGCGTGATCTCATGCTGAGGGCCGGCGCCGGGACGCGCCCAGCGCGATCTTGCGATGTGGATGCCAAGCCGCGTAGCGTCCACATCGTGGACACCGCACCTCATCCGCGCTCACCGGCGAGCGTTCCCGGCGCCCAGGCGATCGCCCGCGCCGCCGCGCTTCTTCGCCTGGTGACGGCGGCGGGATCCGCCGGGGCGACCATCGGCGACCTCTCCGGCGACGCCGACCTCACGCGCCCCACCGCACACCGACTCCTGACCGCCCTCCGCGCGGAGGGGCTCGTCGACCGCGACGAGACGACCGGCCACTGGCTCCCCGGCCCCGAGCTCTACCTCATGGGCAGCGTGGCGGCCTCTCGCTTCGACATCACCGCGACGGCGCGCGACATCGTGCGCTCGCTGGCGGTCCGGACCGAAGAGAGCGCGTTCCTGTCCGTGCGGCGTGGCGACGAGACGGTGTGCCTCGTCCGCGAAGACGGGAGCTTCCCCATTCGCTCCTTCGTGCTGTCCGAGGGAGTGCGGTTCCCGCTGGGGGTGGCATCCGCGGGTCTCGCGATCCTCGCCTTTCTTCCGCCCCATGATGTGGACGCCTACCTCGAGCGCCACGGAGACCTCGCCGAGAGGTTCGGATCCTCGCATGCCCCGGCGCGCCTGCGCGCGCGGGTGCGCGACACGCAGGAGCGCGGGTACGCCGTGAACCCGGGGCTCATCGTCGAGGGCAGCTGGGGCCTGGGAGCGGCCGTGTTCGACCGAGCGGGGGCTCCGCAGTGGGCGCTGAGCCTGACCGGCGTCGAATTCCGCTTCTCGGGCGAGCGGCTCGGCGAGCTCGGGCGCATCCTGCTCGCGCACGCGCACCAGCTGTCCACGCGACTCGCCTCGCGATAAATACCTCAGGTATATATCTGCGGTATGATTTTCCCCATGACCCGCGATGACGATCTCCAGAGATTGCTGCTCGCGGTGCACGCCCTGACGCGCATCGCGGCCCTCGATACCCAGAACGACGCCCCCTCTGCGCAGTGGCGCACCCTCACCCTGCTGCGCGACCACGGACCCCAGCGTCTCGGCGACCTGGCCACCCTCAGCCGCGTGACCCAGCCCGGCATGACGCGCCTCGTCCACCAGCTCAGCGACGCGGGTCTCGTCACGCGCGAACCGCACCCCGACGACTCGCGCGTCAGCGTCATCGCCGTGACCGACGCCGGTCTCTCCGCCCTCGAGCGCTGGCTCGCCCAGCTGAGCACCGCCCTCGCGCCCCACGTCGCCGATCTGACGGACGCCGAATGGGATGCCGTGAGCACGGCTGCCGGCGCCCTCTCGGCCCGCGTGGGCCTTCAGCCGGAGGTCGTGCGATGAGCGCCGCTCCGAGCGTGTGGAAGCAGCCGGCGCAGGTATGGGCCGTGGCCTTCGCGTGCGTCGTCGCGTTCATGGGGATCGGTCTCGTCGACCCGATCCTCCCCGCGATCGCCGAGTCCCTGCAGGCGACGCCCGTCGAGACCGAGCTGCTGTTCACCAGTTACCTCGTCGTGACGGGCCTCGCAATGCTCGTCACGAGCTGGATCTCGAGCCGAATCGGAGCGAAGGCCACGCTGCTCGTGGGGCTCGCCCTGATCGTCGTGTTCTCGCTCCTGTGCGCGCTGAGCGGAAGCGTCGACGCCGTGATCGGCTTCCGCGCGGGCTGGGGCCTCGGCAACGCCCTGTTCATCTCGACGGCTCTCGCGACCATCGTCGGCGCCGCTTCCGGTGGCAGCTCGGCGGCCATCATCCTGTATGAGGCGGCGCTCGGCCTGGGCATCGCGATCGGACCGCTGCTCGGCGGCATCCTCGGCGAGGCGAGCTGGCGCGGACCGTTCTTCGGCGTGGTCGTCCTCATGGCGATCGCCTTCGTCGCGGTGGCTGTGCTCCTGCGCGGTCCTGCTCCTGCACGCACACCCATTCCGTTCAGCGCACCGTTCCGCGCCCTCGGTCGTCCGGCGCTCGCGATCCTGGCGGCCACCGCGCTGTTCTACAACATCGGCTTCTTCACCCTCCTGGCCTTCTCCCCCTTCCCGCTGGGCTTCGGCGCGATGGGGATCGGGCTCACCTTCTTCGGGTGGGGTGTGGCGCTCGCGATCACGAGTGTCTGGGTCGCCCCGATCCTCCTCCGCCGGATGCGGCTGACGTCGGTGCTGCTGCTCGCCCTCCCCCTGCTCGCTGTCGACCTCCTCGTCGCCGCTTTCGTCGTGGACTCCCCCGTCGGACTCGTGATCTGCATCGTCGTGGGCGGTCTGGTGCTCGGCGTCGTGAACACGGCGTTGACGGAGGCCGTGATGGAAGCCACCGACCTCCCCCGTTCGGTCGCCTCCTCGGCGTACTCGGCGGTCCGCTTCCTCGGCGGAGCCGTCGCCCCGCCGCTCGCCGCCTTCCTCTGGCACGCCGCCGGCGCGGGAGTGCCGTACGTCATGGCGACCGTCTCCGTGCTGATCGCGGCGGCGTGCGTCCTGTTCGGTCGGCGAGCCCTCGCGCACGTGGATCAGGCCCATCCGACGATCGCCGACGAGGGAGCCGCCGTCCTCGTGGGCGACGCCGCCTGACGCATCGCGAATGCACGCACGCGCCCTGTTCCGAATCGTTCGGAACAGGGCGCGTGCCCGTATAGCGGTCGGGTCAGCTGTGCACGCGGCGCCGAAGCAGGAGGGTCACCGCGACCCCCACGAGGAGCAGGGCAGCACCGATACCGATCGCCCCCGCGACCGACGGCGTCCCCGTTGTCGCCAAGGCCCCGGTCGACGCGGCGGCGACGGGCGTGGCACTGGCCGACGGCACCGGGCTCACGCCGGCGCTCGGGCTCGGTGACGCCGTCGGGGTGGGCGACGGGTCGTCCGTCGGGGTCGGCGTCGACGTGATCGTCGGGGTCGGCGTCGGATCCGGCTCCGCGAACAGCGCACGCACGGCATCCGAGACCTTCGTACCGGCGAACGCGGCACCCGCCGCATTCGGGTGGATCGCCCCCTTCTTGATCCCGCCGACGGGGAGCCCCGAGACGGGAACGCTGTCGGGGGCGAGGCTCAGCGTGATGCCGTTGACGTATGCGTCGGTCGGGTTGCACGGCGTGTGCGCCACGGAGTCCGCGAGCAGCGAGACGTAGGTCGCGCCGGAGGCCGCGGTGACCTCCGCCATCGTGTCGTCGAGGTAGACCTGGGTGGCGTAGAGCAACTCCACGTCCGCGTTCGTGTACGGGTAGGCGTTCGCGCGGAACCCGAGCCCCTGGAGGAGCGAGGTATAGCACCCGTCGCTCGGGGTGTGCGCGGCGTCGGGGGCGAGCGCGGGGTATCCGACCACGATGACCTTCGCGTGCGGAGCCCGGGCCCTGATATCGGCGAGGGCCGCCGACAGGGCGGGCGCCACCGTCTGATCGATCTGCGTCTCGAGCGTGTTCACCGGGCCCGCGGGAGTGTTCACCACGAATTGTTCGGCGCACGAGGCGTGCACGTTGCCGTCGAGACTCCCGGCGACCGGGCCTCCCGCCGTGGCCGCGATGCACATCTGACCGAGCTGCCAGAACCCGAGGTCGTTCCCGCCGATCGTGAGGGTGACGAGGTCGGTGTCGGCATCCAGGGCGTCCGACTGGACCGGTGCCGTCGCCCCGCCCACCGTCTGCGGAGTGTCGACCACGTTGGCGATCACAGCTCCCCCGCACGAGCGGTCGTCGAGGTCGAGGCCGAACTCATCGGCGACGAGGTGGGGGTAGTTCTCATCCGACTGATCGCACCCCGCGGCGGGCTGCGTCGCGGCGAGAGGGAGTCCCCAGGCGGCGGCGTACGAGTCACCGAGGGAGACGTAGGAACGACCCGTCAGGTCGGGGACGGCGGCGGAAGCGGGGACGGCGATCGCGGCCATCGCCGACACGGCGAGGACGGCGAGCACGGCACCCGTGGAGAGAAGACGGCGCATCCGCCCGACGCTAGAGCCGCGGAGGGCGGGCGACCCGGCTTTCGACCCCTAAGGGGCCGAACTTCACCCTCACGCCCACCGTTGCGTCAGCCGGCCTCGCCCGCGGCGCGCGCGACCTCCCGCGCTCCCGCCGCGGACATGACGATCGAGTAATGGTCGACCCCGTCCACGCGGCGGACATCCCGAAGGCGCGGGTGGGTCGCCCGGAGCGCGTCCAGGTCGGGGTACAGCGGAGGCACCTCACCGCGCAGACCCCGCTCTGCCGCGAGGAGCGTCGTCGGCCGTGGCATCCGCTCGATAGCCCTCCCGACCGCGTCGCCCGCGTTCTGATCGATCGAGTCCTCCTCAACGGTGGACAGCGACGTAGCGGGACGCAGGGACGGTGCCGCGCCCGCGAGGTCGTACGCGAAATACGAATCGAGCAGCGGATCCTCGCGGTCGACGAACGCGGGGTGCGCGCGCCAGAAGTCTCTGTACTCGCCCTGGTCGGCGAACCGCCGCTCGAGCCGCGCCGCCGTCGGCCCCAACACGTGCCGCACGGCTTCCCGAGGCGACATCCCCGGCGGCAGTTCCAGGGGCAGGCCACCGTCGACGAGGACGACTCGATCAACCCGGCCCGCGTGCCGATCGGCGAGCACGGCGGAGACGAAAGCGCCCATCGAGTGACCGATGACGACGACCTGCTCCACCCCGAGCGTATCCACGACAGCGACGAGGTCATCCGCGTGGGCGGCCATGCCGAGCGGTCCCTCTCCCCTCTCGCTCCGCCCGCGGCCGCGCAGGTCGGGAGCGATCAAACGCTGCCCGGGTGCTTCGGCAGCCAGCCACGCCCAGGCGAGGTGCGAGGCGGTCACGCCGTGCACGAGCAGCCACGGCATGCCCGTGGCATCCGGATTCCACTCCCCTACGAGAAGCGACCCCGCCTCGACCGCAATGTCGTGCGTCCGGTACGCGGAGCTCATGCGCCGCGCCCCACCTCGCGCGCGAGCGTGTCCCACAACTGGTCGAAGCGCGCGTTCCAGGGCGAGGCGAACATCCCCGCCTGCCAACGGCGCCTCACCTCATCGAGCGTGACCCACTCGGCATCCTGGACCTCTTCGGGGTCGGGTACGGGCACCGGCTCGCCGTCCACTCGCGCGATCCAGAGGTCGAAGAGCGCGCGCTCCTCGATCACCCGCCCGACGAGGACGAGATCGTCCGGGGCGATCGAGAGCCCCGTCTCCTCTTCGAGCTCACGCGCGGCGCCGCGTCGGCTCGACTCCGCGCGAAGGGCGCTTCCCGCGGGGAACTCCCACGCGAGGGGGTAGTCCTTCCCGGGCGCACGCAGACTCACGAGCACCCGTCCCGTCGACGACACCACGCAGACGGATGCCACGATGTGGAACGCCCCGGCCGGCACCGGGCCGTCCCCACGGCGATGCAGCGCGCCCGTCGGAGTCCCCTGGATGTCGGTCACGTCCCAGATCTCGTCATCGGCCATGGGGCCATCCTTCCTGACGCGGCCGGAGTGCCGCCTTCACTCGACGGACGATTCGTGCCCGTCCGCTCGGCCGGTACGGAAGAGTGTCAGCACCCGAATCTCCCACGCAACCCACAGAGCGGCCGACAGCACAAGAATGCCCGCGACGGCCCACTGCACGGGCCCGAACCCGCCCATCATGGCGCTTAACACCGCAAGCGCGATGAGCACGAGAAGCAGCACTGCGTGGACGACAAGGGAGACAATGTGCCTTCCCCGTGTCATCCCATAGAGCTTCGCCTCCATGTCCCCGCCCTCAGCCCGTCGAAGCCGGGAGCACGTCGACGTACACGCTGTACTCGTTGCCGGGGGTCGTCATGGTGTCCCACATCTTCTCGGTGTCGCCGGGCAGGAGGCACGCGACCGAGAGGAACATCATGTTTCCGGTGTTGTAATCGGGACCCTGCACGACCTTCATGTCGGATTGCGTGCTGTTCTCGGCCGCGGGGATCGTGTAGTCGAAGAACGGGATCTGACCGAGACCCTCTTCGTGATACGGCAAGCCGAGCAGGGACTCCTCGTGGAATCGGGCCGGGTCCTGGACGCCCAGCTGATCACGGAAAAGCAAGAGCGTCGAGACGCCGTATGCCTTCTCGTTGAATGCCCAACGGTTCTCGGGGTCTCCCTCGTCGCGAACCATTCCGACGAACGACATGCACGATCCCAGGAATCCGAACGATGCGCTCATCTGCCCCGCGTACAACGACGCGTTGTCGATGGACGGCATCTCTTTCCACTCCCACGGGGAGTCCTGCGCGGTGCTGATGACCGTGCGACCCCCGTCGAAGCCCTCGGCCGCGGGGAGCTCGAGCACCACGCGGGACGACGACACGCGATCGGAGATGAACCCGTCGAGGCGGACGTACTCCGTCGTGCCGAGCGGCGTCGCCGTCGGCGTGGCGGATTCGACGGGGGCGGCAACGGTGGCGGGAGCGTTCATCCCGACCAGTGCGCGGATGCCGAAGAACGCACCGACACCGATAACGACGACGCCGACCGCTGAAAGCCCCACGATGAGGCCGAGCCGGCCCCCGCGCTTGTTCTCCGGCGAAGCCGATGGCGGCGGCAGGATTGGCGGTGCAGGCGGCAAGCCGGGAGGGGTGTCGGTCACGGGGGGCTCCTTGTGTCCTCGGGCAGCGCCGGTTGTTCTGCGGCGCTGTTCGCGGATCTCCGATGCTCGCAGAGGGGCCAGCGGTCTTCTACCGCGTGACAGGCTGCGCACGCGCACGATAAGGGGCCGTGGATAGGTTGAGCGCATGAGCCGAACGCACCGCCGCATCGCCGCGACCCTCACGACCGCCTCCGCGCTCGCCCTGACGGGGTGCTCTCTGGACGGGCTGATCTGGGGTCCCGAGGGCGCGAGAGTGATCGACACCACGCGAAACCTCATCGAGGCCGCGGCAGCGGGAGAGGTAGAAGATACGGTGTGCGACGGGCGGGAGCTGGATCTCGGCTCCCCCGCCGACTGGAACGGACTGTCCGCCGAGGAGCCCGAGCAGTTCGTCGCCGAGTACTGGCCCGAGCAGGCCGAGCTCGACCCGACGTGGAGCATCAACCTCTCGCTGCCCGCCGGGCGGGTGGCATCCGGAGTCGAGTATCCGGGAGACCTGTTCTACCGGGAGGACGACGGGGGCCTGTGCCTCGTCGACATCGCATGGTGGACCGTGGAGTGACGTCCGCCCGCACGAGAAAGGGCCCCCACCCGAAGGTGGAGGCCCGGTGCGTGCACCCCCTGGGACTCGAACCCAGAACCCACTGACTAAGAGACATCATGGCCGCCGCGGAGGAAGAGGCTGGAAGTGTCACTCCATTCCGACGCGCCAACTAGGGACGCCGCGCGATCCCACCGTTGCTGAACAGATTGACAAGAGTCACAGCCAGCGTGACCGCGGCTTCGGCGGCGGCCTGTGTGGACGGAACATAGCTCGCCGTTCCGGGGTGTCGGTCGCTATGCCCGGACCACAATGCTTGCATCATGCCCAGGACAACGTTTTGGCTCGGATTCTGAGCGTGCTCCTTGATGAATGGCAACTTCCAGTCCCCCTGGGTGCGCATCTGCCCCATGGCCTTGCCCAATGTCGCGGTGCTGTCATTCTTCATGACCAACGGCAACACCACCGCCTCGACCGCTTCGATTGCCTTTCTGTAGCCGAGGTCCGGTTGAGGGCTCCTGCCATATGTCGCATGCCATGCCTCCGACAGCAGTCGACCAGCATCTCCCGGCAGGGACATAGCCGCGTTCGCTGCGTCGCGCACGCCAGCAGGAACCCTGTACTCGAGCGCTGCGAACCCATCGCGAGTACCAACCTGCCATTCAGAGCCGCCATCACTGAGGATCGCTTCGAGAGTAACTAGCGGGTCGTGAAAATCTTCGATTCCTGCCTCTGCCAACTCTTCGTTGACCTGGCCCGCTCGCGCTACAAGGAAGTCGAGGAAATCCATGAATTCGTCTTCTTCCATTGCCTCGTAGAGTACGCTCACGCCCTCGCGGGCGAACAACCCGACCAGAGTGGTTTGTCTTCTCGTGCGCGTCTCGAACTCCTCCATTATCGACGCGTCTGGCTGAGGCCCCATGAAGGAGTTGAAAGGTCGGGAAGCCACCGAGTCGGCCCATTCGAATATGCGCCGACGAATCCACATAGGCACGCCAGCATGCAACGCATCGAGGTTGGCAGAGTCAGCGCCGCGAGGTTTCCAGACCATGCATCCATCCTGGCCGACCCGATGGCTCGGACCATCAGGGACACACGCGCTGATTTCGCGCTGATTCCGGAACCGGGACGAAACGGAAGAGTCCCCGGACCTCCGTTTTGCTCGGAGATTCCGGGGACTCTGTCGGTGCACCCCCTGGGACTCGAACCCAGAACCCACTGATTAAGAGTCAGTTGCTCTGCCGATTGAGCTAGAGGTGCAGGCTGATCCGCCTCAGATTTGCTTGGCGAACCGAGGGATTACGTTACCAGGCGTGACGCGACCGCGCCAAATCGGCCCGGGGTCGCCCGTTATCCTGGAGCCGTGTCCCCGACTCCCGACGAGATCCTCCCCACCCTCGCCGACGACCTCGCGCTCGCTCTGCGACTGGCGGACGCCGCCGACGCGGTCGCCATGGCGCGCTTCGACGCCGCCGGCCTGCGCATCGACACGAAGGCCGACCGGACGCACGTGACCGAAGCCGACCTCGCGACCGAACGGGCGATCCGGGAGATCCTGGATGCCGAGCGGCCCGGCGACGCCGTTCTGGGCGAGGAGTACGGAACGTCGGGTGACACCGCGCGGCGTTGGGTGATCGACCCGATCGACGGCACGCACAACTACATGCGCGGCATCCCGATCTGGGCGACGCTGATCGCCCTCAGCGTCGGCGAGGTTCCCATGGTGGGTGTGGTGAGCCAGCCGGCCCTCGGGCGCCGCTGGTGGGCCGCGACGGGCCACGGGGCGTGGACGAACACGCCGGCCGATGAACCACGCCGCATCCACGTCTCGGCTGTCGACGACGTCGCGAAAGCGAGCGTCAGCTTCCAGAGCGTCGAGCAGTGGCGCGACGTCGACCTCCTCCCGGCCCTGGACCGGCTCACCCGCGCCGTCTGGCGCGACCGGGGGTACGGCGATGCCCTGCCCTACATGTGGCTCGCGGAGGGCCGCCTCGAGCTCGTGGCGGAGTTCGGCGTGAAGGAGTACGACGTCGCCGCCCTCGCGCCGATCGTGCGCGAAGCGGGCGGCCGCTTCACCGCCTTCGACGGATCCGACCGCCTCGACGCCGGCTCGTCGTTCGCGACCAACGGCATCCTGCACGACGACTTCTTCCGCCTCACGCACGACGAGGGCACCGCGTGACCCGCCGTCTCGGGCTCGTCATCTCGACCGTCGCGCTGGCCGGCATCCTGCTCGCCGGCTGCTCCGCTCCGGCACCGACGCCGACCGCGGCCGCGCAGGTGCCGAGCGACGCCGCCGGCACCTCCACCCCGGAACCGACCTCCGACGGCACCCCCGAGCCCGCTGCCGACCCCACGTGCGACACGATCATCCCGAAGAGCACCGCCGACGACTTCCGGAGCCTCGGGTGGAGCGTGAGCTCCGAGCCGTTCCGCATCGGGGCGACCGAGATCGACGGCGGGATCCAGTGCAAGTGGGGCGATCAGCGCATCACGACCGACCGGGTCCAGGTGTTCGGGTGGGCTCCGATCGACGAGGCGACCGCCGCGAAGGCCGAACGCGACCTGGTCGCATCCGGCTGGCGTCGCGAGGAGGGGCCGGCCGGCACCTACGTCACCGAGAACTCCTCGTGGGTGGGAGGACGAGGCGACAGCGACGGCTACGGCATCACCTACCTCTTCGGAGACGGCTGGGTCAAAGTCGCCGACACCCGTCAGAGCCTCGTGCTCGTCGACGGTCCCTCCTGACCCGTCACCGGTAGGGGTTGGTCGCCGCGGCATCTCTCGCCGCCGAGAAGCCCTCGTCCCACGCGTCCCCGCGCGCCTCGCGCTCGCGCCACAACTCGTCGGCCCGGCTCACCTTCTCCGCGAAGGCGACCCAGTCGCTCCACGCGGCAGTGATCCCGGATGCCACTCCCCCGTCCGCCTCGCTCGGCACAGCGGTCCACGTGCCGACGTCAGGCGTCGGCTCCAGGCGGAACGGGCCGACATCGATGCGGAATGCGCGGGGATCTGGCATCCCTCGACGCTACGCGCTGCGATCGTGCCCCGACAAGCGCCCCACACTCGGTGACTTGCGCCGAATGTCCGCTCGGGAGGCTCCGCGGCGACCATTCGGCGCAACTCAACGGGGTGCGCGAACGCGCAGGCGAGGGCAGACGACGTAGGCTCGACCCTCGTGGCTATCGGCGCGACCATTCACACGTTCACGGTGCAGCTCTCCGACGTCGACCGCGGCGTCTACGACGAGCTGGCGATCCGCGTCGCTCGGCATCCGTCCGAGACCGACGCCTACATGCTGACCCGCGTGCTCGCCTACTGCCTCGAATACGAGGACGGCATCGACTTCAGCGAGGGCATCTCGGCCACGGACGAACCCGCTGTGCTCGTGCGCGACCTCACGGGCGCGCTGGTGGCGTGGATCGAGGTGGGAGCCCCGGATGCCGCCCGCCTGCACACCGGCAGCATGAAGGCCGCGCGCACCGCCGTGTACACGCACCGCGACCCCGACAAGGTCGCCGCACCGTGGGCCGGAAAGCGGATCCACCGGGGTGAGGACGTTCTCCTGCACAGCTTCGACGCGGGGTTCGTGGAGCGCATGGCCGGTCACATCGAACGACGCAGCACGGCCACGCTCACCCGCACCGAGGGCCGGGTATACCTCGAGCTCAACGGCGTCTCGGGCGAGAGCGACATCCACACGCGCTCGGCCGCCTGACGACGGCGGAAACGACGACGCCCCCGCCCCACCGAAACGGGTGGGAGCGGGGGCGTCGTCGAGGTGACAGTGGCTCGTGGAGCTGGGGGGAATCGAACCCCCGTCCAACGCTGGGTCTCCGCGTTTTCTCCGGGCGCAGTCTGTGAAGACGTTCTGCTCGGCTCCGACCTTTGTCACAGACACCTAAGTCGACAAGCCCAGCCTGGGAAAAGTCCCGCGTGACGTCCAGACGCCGTCACGCAGCAAGACCCCTAAATGACGCCAGGATCCGTGGCGGGGTCACACACGGTCTGACGGACTATCGGGCTCGCTTACGCAGCGAGGGCGAAGTCAGTGCGCTTAGCATCGGCACTTATTGTTTTGCAGGGAGCGTTTACGAGATAACCCCACATCCTCGGCCCGCTTCTCGCGGGTTCGCAGGCGCTGTCGAAACCGATCAGCCCCGGGAACTCCGTTCGGAGTGGCCACTGTCACACTGTTGAATTACCACCTCGGGTCGCCGTCTTCGTCAGCGGCACCCGAGCATCACAGTCTACAACGTATCGAGCGGCGAGGTGATTCCCGCCGCGGGGCGGCGGTCCGCCGCGGCGGGACGGCGGGCCGTCACGCGGAGTCCGACCGCGACACGCCG
>NZ_LDRU01000028.1 GCF_001476285.1 Microbacterium testaceum
ACGGCGGCGCCATCTACTCCCGCGATGCACAATGCTGATCTGACGAGCGCGATCGATGAGGGCAACCCGTCGCCATGCTCGTCGATCGCGACCAGTGTCTCGGATCCCATCGCCGACAAATAGAACGATCACGACTCCGCCAGCCAACTCAGCGGAACCTGCCGACAAGCGGCACGCAACGCCCCGGCGACGCCATCTCGATAACTCGGGAGAGCGGCCTCGCCGGGGCGTTGCGGCGTTCGCACGGCACCTACAGCGGCGTCGCCCCACCCCTCACCAGAACGCCGCCCACCGCCGGAACCTCGACCTCCAGCAAACTCGACCGACCCACGTGCCTCCCCTGCCGCACCGTGAACCCGAACGGCGCCGGCACACCCACCCGATCGCGCAGGTAAGCGCCCAGCGAGGCGGCGGCGGACCCCGTCGCGGGATCCTCCGTGATGTCGCCGACCGGGAAGAGGTTGCGCGCCTCGGCGACGAGACTGTCCGCGACCTCGCCACCGACGTGGACGACGATGACGGTCCCCCGCCAGCCCCGCTCGTCCATGAGGGCGCGCAGGGCCGCCGGATCGAAGTCGAACTCGTCGAACCTCTCCCGGGAGGCCACCGCGACCACCGGATGCAGGTTGCCCGCGAAGGCTTGGGCCAGTGGCATCCGGGAATCCAGGTCATCACGCGTCAGGCCGAGAAGAGCGAGGAGGCGGTCGGCGGTGTCGTCGTCGAGGTCGTCCACGTGAGGCTCGACGCTCGTGAAGCCGGCGACGATCCGCTCGTCATCGGCCGTCGTGACCACCTCGACCGGCCCGGCGGCCGTGTCGAACGTGAACGGTCCGACGCCCTCGGCCTCCGCGAGCGCCACCGCCGTGGCGATCGTCGCGTGTCCGCAGAACGGCACCTCCGCGCCGGGCGAGAAGTAGCGCACGCGCAGCCGTCGCCCGGCACGCTCCGTCACGAACGCCGTCTCGGGGTGCCCCAGGTCAGTCGCGATGCGCTGCATCTCGGTGTCGTCGAGGGCCGTGGCATCCAGGACCACACCCGCTGGATTACCGCCGCCCGGAACTTCGGCGAAAGCGAGCAGCTGCAGGGTGCCAGGGGGCTCGGTCATGCGACGATTCTCGCCGATCGCGCCCGGCACGGGAGGAGACCAGTCGCGGGTTCGTGGACTGGTCACCTAGGTTCAGCGCCGCTCCGCCCCCAGCCCCAGCACCGCCTCGGCGAGTGCGCGGATCCCCGCCGCGACGTCGGCGGAGGAGACGGCCTCGTCGGGGTGGTGACTGATCCCGTCGGGGTTGCGGAGGAACAGCATCCCCACCCCGGTGATGGCCCCGATCGCCATCGCGTCGTGACCGGCGCGACTGAACAAGGTCGGGGCCTCACCACCGATACCCGCCCGAACCACGTCCTGCAGCAGAGGCTCGCAGAACACCGCCGGCGCGGAGTGCACCTCGCGCGACCGCCAGCGCAGGCCACGGCGGCCCATGATGGCATCCAGTTCCGCCGAGATCCGATCCCACGTGTGGTCACGGGTCTCATCGAACTCACCGCGCAGATCGAGCGAGAACACCGCCTCGCCGGGGACGACGTTCACCGCCCCCGGGAACGCCTCCAACTGACCCACCGTGCCGACGATGTGGTGCTCGGCGCGACAGATCCGCTCCACCGCGAGCGCCGCTTCGCTCGCGCCGAGCAGGGCGTCGCGGCGCATGTCGTACGGCGTCCCACCGGCGTGCCGGGCCTCGCCCTCGACGACGAGCTGGAACCGCCGCGCCGACGCGATCGACGACACCGCCGCAAGCGACAGCCCGGCCCGATCGAGCTCGGGGCCCTGCTCGATGTGCGCCTCGAGATACCCGACGAGCTGGTCAGGTCGCCGCGCGGCCTCGCCGATGCGGCCCGGGTCGAGGCCGAACTCGCGGAACGCCTCGCGCAGCGTCGAGCCGTCGGCATCCGTCAGGTCCCACCAGGCGGGATCCCACTGCCCGGCCACGGCCGACGAGCCCAGCAGCGCCTTGCCGAAGCGCGTGCCCTCCTCGTCCGAGAACGCGATCACCTCGAGTGCGAACGGGAAGGGACTGGATGCCATCCCCTCGTCGTCGACGCGGCGGAGGAGCCGCACGACCTCGAGCGCCATCAGCACACCCACGATGCCGTCGAAGCGACCGGCATCCGGAACCGTGTCGAGGTGCGAACCCATCAGCAGGGCGGGGGCGTCGCGGTCTCCGGCGGGGGCGAGGCGACCGACCTGGTTGCCCGCCGCGTCTTGCCGGGTCGACATGCCGAGCTCGCGCATCCACTCCGCGGCGAGGCGGTTCACGCGGGCGTGCTCGGGCGAGAGGTAGACGCGTTCGATGCCGTCCGTCATCGACGACACCCGCGCGAGCTCCTCGCACCGCCCCATCACGCGGCGCGCGGCCGCGGCGATGCGCTCGGGCTCGACCTGGAGCCGCGTCTTCATCCGGCGGACCCGTACACGCCCTGCGCGGCCTCGACGCCACCGCCGGCGGCGACCGACGCGCCGTGGCGGCGGAGCACCGTCTCGAGGGCGGCGAGGGTGGTGAGCACTGCGTCCTTGCGCGCGTTGTAGCCCATCGTGCCGATACGCCAGACGCGCCCGTGCAGCGGGCCGAACGACGTGCCGATCTCGATCCCGAAGTCGCTCAACAGTTCGCTGCGCACCGCGTCGCCGACGACGGCATCCGGAATCTCGACCGCGACCACGTTCGTCATCTTGTGCGCGACGTCGCCGAAGACGGTGAGGCCGAGGCCCTCGACGCCGGCGAGCATCGCGTCGCCGT
>NZ_LDRU01000029.1 GCF_001476285.1 Microbacterium testaceum
ACGTCACCGACGCCGCCGCCGACGCGCACGACGCGCGGCCCGACCGGTGGGACGACCGCTCTCGCACGGTCGCGGGCTCCGTCGGGATCGCCGTGGCCTTCGCCCTGGCCGGATGGACGGCGCCCTGGAGCGCGCCGGCCGTCGGCGCGTTCAGCCTCCTCGGGGCCGCGCTGTTCCTGCTCGGGGTGACGATCGCGCTCGGTCTCGGCGGTCTCCGCCGGCTGTCGGTGTGCGTGGCGGCGGCTGCCGCGGGACTCGTTCTGCCGGTGGGCACCGCGACCTCCGCCGCGCTCACGGCCGCCGGATACCCGGCCACCGCCACCCTCGTCGCCGGGATCGCCGCGGCGATCGCGGTCGGCTCGACCGCCGTCGTGCTCGCCGTGGGCGTCGCTCATCATCGACGGGGAGCGGCCGCCGGCGGCGCCGTGGGTGCCGTCCTGGCCTCGCTGCTCCTCGGTCTGGTGCTCGCGTGGGTCGACGTGGTCTCGGCAGCGGCGATCACGGGCGTCGTGGCGGCCTTCGCGACGGGCCCGCTGCCCTGGATCGCGCTGGGAGCGGCCGGCCTCACCGACCTCGATCAGCGCGCCGCCGAGGGATCGCCGCCCACCCGCCACCGCACCTTCGCGGCGATCGACGAGGCCTACGCGGCGCTCACGTGGAGCGTGGCGGCCACCGCGTCGATCATCGGCGTGACGGGCGTGGTCCTCGCCCTCTCCGGCACGATCTGGACCGAGCTGCTCGCCCTCGCCCTGTTCCTCGTCGCCGCGCTGCGCACGCGCGCGTTCCCCCTCCGCTCGCAGGGCTGGCTGCTGTGGGCGGCGGCCGGCACCATCGCGGCGGCAGCGCTCCTGGTGCTGCTGTCGGGCGATCGAGGGTGGATCGGCACCGCCGTGGCCGCCGGGGGAGCCGCGATCATCGCGGCAGCGGTGCTCGTCCGCCCGCGGCCACACGTCCGCGCGCGCCTGCGCGGGGTGGGCAACATCGTCGAGTCGCTCGCGGTCCTCTCCCTCCTCCCGCTGCTCGTGGGATCCCTCGGCGTCTACGCCGATCTGCTGGCGATGTTCGGCGGTCAGCCGTGACCGTGCTCGACTCCCGCGCCCTCGCCACCGCGGTGTTCGGCAGCGGCGCCAACGGGCGTATCGAACTGACCGCCTGGGATGCCGCGATCCGCGGCAGTCTGTCGACCACGCGTCGCATCGGGGTGCTGTCCCTGTCGTCCGCGGCCGGGACGAGCACGGTCGCCCACCAGCTCACGCGGGCTGTCGCCGCACGGCGCAGCGCCCCCGTGCTCGCGGTGGACGTCTCGTCCGGTGACGACGGACTCGGCCCACGCCTCGGCGCCGCGCCCGTCGCTCCCGACGAGACGCGCGCGGGAGCGCGCACCACCGCCGAGGCCCTGTCCGGGCTCGAGGTCTCCGGCGGGGTCGTCGCGCTGCGCCCGCGCGACAGCACGGACGCGGTCGGCACCTGGCTCGGTGAGGCCGCCCCCATCACCCGCTTCTTCGACGTCGCGATCACGGACTTCGGGGTTCGGCATCCGCTCGTCGACCTCGCCGCGTGCGCCGCGCTGTGCGACGTCGTGTGCCTCGTCAGCGACGGGCGTCGGTCTCCGGTCGAACACGCGCGGTCCGTGGTGGCCGCGATCGCCGGCCTGCCGGAAGCGCCGACGGTCGTGCTGGCGCTCGTCGACCATGCGCGCGAGGGTGACGCCGTGGCCCGCGCCGTCGCCACAGGAACGCCGCATCCCGTGATCGCCGTGCCGTTCGACCCGGGCCTGCGGGCGGGCGGCGCTGCTCGGCGCTCTCTGACCCACCGCGCCATCGTGCGTCTGGCCGCTGCCCTGGTGCGCGCCGAGGAGACGGCCGCGTGAACGTCCGGATCGTGCACCGCCCGGCGCGGATCAGTGAACCCGTGGAACCCGCCGACGACGTCGTCCTCGCCCCGCCCCCGCCGATCGGCGAAGGACCGACCGGCTTCCCCCTGCAGTCGCTTCTGCCGATCGTCGGGAGCCTGTCGTCCATCACCATGATCGTGCTGCTGCGCAACAACCCGATCATGGTGGTGGTCGGCGCCGTCATCCTCGTCGTCGCGCTCGTCGGCGGTCTCGGCATGGCCTTCACGCAGCGGGGCAACGCCGCCCGCCAGCGGCGCGTGCAGCGCGAACGCTATCTCGACTACCTCGAGGAGACGCGCGAGACGGTGCGGGAGCGGGCCGACCGGCAGCGCGACGCAGCCCTGGCCCTGAACCCCGCCCCCGGCACTCTCGTCGAGATCGGAGCCGACCCGGCGCGGCGCTGGGAACGACGCCCCGGCGACGCCGACTTCCTGCGCGTGCGAATCGGAACGGGCGACCTCCGGGCCGTCGAGGTGGCCCTGCCCGCCGAACAGAACCCCGTGCAGCCCTTCGACCCGGTCATGCGCGAGTCGGCGGAACGGATGGTCCGCCTCGCGGGGGTCGCCCAGGGGATGCCCGCCACCGTCGACCTGGAGGGCGGCGGACACGTGTCGATCGTCGGCGACCGAGCTGACACCCTGCCCGCCGCGCGCGCCCTCGTGGCCCAGATCGCCGCGTTCCATTCGCCCGATGACGTGCACATCGCGGCCGTCGTCGCGCCGCATCGGCTGGACGACTGGCGCGGACTCGACCTCGTCCCCCACCTGTCGTCGGACGCTCCTCCGAGCGGAGCCGTCGCCGCGCGGCGCCTTGCTCCCCGTCTCGACGACCTCCTCTCGCTCCTGAGCGCCGAGCTCCGCGACCGCGTCGCGACCGCCGCCGCCTCCCGACGCGCGGGGCGCCGCACGAAGCCTGGGCGCCTGATCGTCGTCATCGACGAGGGCGAGGGCGCGGCGAGCACCGTGCCCCGTCTGGACGCAGCGCTGAGTCTGGCCGACCTCGGCATCACTGTCGTCCACGTGGTGGACGACAGGCTGAAGGAACCGCCCACCGTCGGGGTGCGCGTGACCGTCGCGGAAGGCATCGCCACCATCGAGACACCGGGTTCGGGCGAGGCCCCGGCCACCGGCATCCGGATCGACCCGGTCTCGAGCGAGGCGCTCGAGGTGATCGCGCGCCCGCTCGCGGGGCTCCGCCTCACCCGCACCTCCGCCGAAGACGCCGGCACCTCTCTCGCCCCCGATGTCACGCAGCTCCTGGGCGTGGACGACGTGGATGCCATCGACGTGAAAGCCGCGTGGCGGGTGCGCAGCGCCGCGGAGTTCCTTCGCGTGCCCATCGGCGTCGACGACCGGGGCGGCCCTGTGCTGCTCGACCTCAAGGAGTCGGCGCAGCTCGGGATGGGCCCGCACGGGATCTGCATCGGCGCGACCGGCTCCGGAAAGAGCGAGCTGCTGCGCACGCTCATCCTCGGGCTCGCCCTGACCCACTCGCCCGACGACCTCAGCATGATCCTCGTCGATTACAAGGGCGGCGCGGCGTTCGCGCCGTTCTCACGGCTCCCTCACGTCGCGGGCATCATCGACAACCTCGCCGACGACCCGCAGCTGACCGAGCGCGCTCGCTCGAGCATCCAGGGCGAGGTCGTGCGCCGGCAACGCCTGTTGAAGGATGCCGGGAACGCGGCATCCATCGGTCACTATCGCCAGATGCGCCGCGAGCGACCCGACCTGCCCGCGCTGCCGCACCTCTTCCTCGTCATCGACGAGTTCGGCGAGCTGTTGACCGCCGAGCCCGACTTCGTCGAACTGCTGCTGACGATCGGGCGCATCGGCCGTTCGATCGGTGTGCACCTGCTGCTCTCGAGCCAGCGCATCGAGGGAGGCCGCCTCCGCGGTCTGGACACGTACCTCTCGTACCGCATCGGTCTGCGCACCTTCTCGGAAGCCGAGTCGGCCGTCGTGCTCGACACCCCGGATGCCTTCCACCTCCCCGCCATCCCCGGTTTCGGCTACCTGAAGGTCGACACCTCGGTCTACACCCGCTTCCGCGCCGGTTACGTCTCGGGACCCGTTCCCGACCCCGTCGAGGCCGGACCGCGACACGACGACGCACCGCCGGTCCTGCCGCTTCCCGCCTACGACCTGCCCGAGCACGAGGTCGAGGCCGAGGAGTTCGACAGCGCAGAGCCCGAGACCCCGACCACCGGCCGTACCCTCGTGCAGGCGGCGACCCAGCGTCTCGCCCGCGGCGCCACCCGCACGCGGCCGGTCTGGCTGCCGCCGCTGCCGCCCGTCCTCACGCTCGGCGGCGTGCTGCCGCAGGCCGACGGCGCCGGGACGCTCCGCGCCCCGATGGGCCTCCTCGACAACCCCTCCACGCAGACGCAGTCACCCTGGATGCTCGACCTCACCCGTTCCGGCGGGCACGTGTCGATCACCGGAGCACCCCAGTCGGGACGCTCGATGTTCCTGCGCACCCTCGCGGCGTCGCTGTCGTTCACGCACTCGCCGCGTCAGGTCAGCATCTACGGCATGGACCTCACCGGCGGCGGCCTCGCGCGCATCGAGCCGTTCCCACACGTCGGCGGCGTCGCCACGCGCGGGCACCGCGAGCGCCTCACGCGCCTGCTCGAGGAGCTCACCGCGATGCTGGCGACGCGCGAGCGCGTCTTCCGCGACCACGGTCTCGACTCGCTCGCCGACATGCGCCGCCAGCACGCGCGAGGGCGTCTGCCCGAGCTGCCGAGCGCGGACGTCGTCCTTCTCGTCGACGGGCTCGGGGCGCTGCGCCAGGACTTCGACGACCTCGAGGCGCCGCTCGCCCAGCTCCTGGAGCGGGGTGGGAGTTTCGGCATCCACGTCGTCGTCGCCCTTTCGCGCTGGAACGAGCTCCGCATGAACCTGCAGGGCCTCATCGGAACGCGCCTGGAGTTGAAGCTCAACGATCCCGCCGACTCGCAGATCGCCCGCAAGCTCTCGACGACGCTCAAGGCCGATCAGCCGGGCCGTGTGCTCACCGACGACAAGCTGTTCGCGCAGATCGCCCTCCCGCTGCTCGAAGAAGTCGACGACGGCGACACCGGCGAGGCGCTCGAACAGCTCGCGCGCGAGAGTGCGGCGCGCTGGGGCGGTCAGGGCGCGGCTCCGATCCGCCTCTTGCCCGAAGAACTGTCGCCGGCGGAGTTGCCCGACGCGATCGACGAACCGGATGCCGTGCCCCTGGGGCTCCGCCAAGACACGATGCAGCCCGTGCTGCTCGATGTCGTCACGCGCGACCCGCACCTGCTCGTGCTGGGCGACAGCCGCTGCGGCAAGACCACGGCCCTCCGCGGGATCGTGCGCGGCACCATCGACAGGCACACCCCCGAGGAGCTCGTCGTCGCGCTCATGGACGCGCGCGGCGAGCTGGTGTCAGAGGTGCCGGACGCGTACCTCGGCGGACACGCGTCGTCGGGACGACAGGCGCGCCTGCTCGCCGAGTCGATCGCCGTCGAGCTCGAGAAACGCCAGAGCGACCGCGATGCGGGCCCGCGGATCCTGGTGATCGCCGACGACTTCGACATCCTCTCCGCCGGCGGCACCGAGCCCCTGCGCCCCCTGCTGCCCTACCTCGCCTCGGCTCGCGATCTGCGCCTGAACGTCGTGGTCAGCCGGCCGGTGGCCGGCGCCGCGCGCGCGATGTTCGACGCGGCGCTGCAGGGTATCCGCGATACCGGCGGCACGGCTCTGATCATGTCGGGCGACCGCTCCGAGGGCGCGATCCTGCCGAAGCTCTACGCGGAACCCATGATCGCCGGTCGCGGCCGTCTCGCGCGGCGCGGCGAGCGGCCGACGCTGGTGCAGGTGGCGAACTTCGTCGCGGGGCAAGGCGCCGGGGAAGGGGCGGCCGTGGATGCATCGGAGGGTGCGACCGCGGAGGCGCGAGATGCCGCCGAGCAATCGGCGGTGCTCGGGGACACCGCGGTGTCCGGTGACACGGCGGTGAGCTCGCCGACCGATGCTCCGGCAGAGCGTGCTGCGACAGGTGGCGATGAGCCGCCCTTGACTCGCCGACGGAGAGCCCACCGCAACCCGTAGGTCGGGTCGCCGGGGAGCGAGGTCGGTGGGCGAAAGGATGCCACCGGACTCGGCGCGGACGGGGAAGGGGCGGGTGAATTCGCGCCCGCGTGAACCGCCCCGCGGACGGATCAGCCGCCCTGCGCCGCGCGCCATTCACCCGGCCGGGGGCGCAGCGCAAGCCGTGTCGGAGGCGCAGCCCGACGAGAGAATCGACGGTCCGCTCCGCCTCTTCGAAGGGCTCCTTCCATGACCACTCCCCCGGTTCCGAATCGCCGCTCGGTGCTGGTCGGCGCCGCCTGGAGCATCCCGGCGGTGACCGCTGCGACCCTCGTGCCCGTGGCATCCGCGTCCACGACGACGACGCTGACCTTCGACCGGTCGACGTACAGCGGAACCCTTTGCGCCGACATCACGGGGGCGTACGTGACGGTCACGGCGAACGGGACCGCCGCGGCCGGTACAAGCGTGACGGTCACCGCCTCGACCGGCTACCGGTTCGAGAACGGTGCCGCGACGTTCACGGGAGTCTCCGACACGATCGGCCGCGTCGACCTCCCGACGCTCCGCGTCCACACGGCGGGAAGCACGGGCGTCCTGACAGCGACGACCACGGATGCCACGGCCACCGCCACCCTCACCTCGCCGGCGAGCACAGCCACGCAGGGGCTCCATCGCCGCATGTGGATCGACACCGGAGCCGCGTACCCCTCCGGAAGCACGGATGCCACGGTGCCCACGGGAAGCCGCGCGGTCGGGACGCTGGTGACTCTCGACCCGAGCGGTGTTCTTCGCCGCGGAACCTCGACCGTCGCGAGCACCGTCACGTCGGCGTTCGCCGAGCTCGAGAAGAGTAACTACCTCGTCGTCACCTACGTCGACTCGACCGGCATGCACCGCCGCATGTGGACCGACACCGGTGCCGCGTACCCCACCGCGAACGTGGATGCCACGGTGCCCGCGAACAGTGTCGTGGTGGGCACGTTCTTCACCATCGACCCCGGAGGCGTGCTCCGTCGCGTGGGCACCACGGTCGCGAGCGGCGTCACCTCCGCCTTCGCGGAGTTCGACAAGAACAACTACCAGACCCTGACCTGGGTCGACGGAACCGGGATGCACCGCCGCATGTGGACCGACAGCGGAGCGCCGTACCCCTCCGCGAGCATCGATTCGTCAGTACCCGCCGGGAGCGTCGCCGTGGGCACCCTCCTCACGCTCGGCCCGGATGCCGTCCTTCGCAAGGGCACCACCTTGGTCGCGACGGGTGTCACCTCCGCCTTCGCCGAGCTCGACAAGAGCAACTACCTCACCGTGACCTACGTCGATGCCGCGGGCATGCACCGCCGCATGTGGACCGACACCGGGTCCGCCTTCCCCTCCGGGAGCGTGGATGCCACCGTCCCGGCCGACAGCACGGCGGTGGGCACGCTGCTCACCCTCGACCCGAGCTGCGTCCTCCGGAAGGGGACGAACACCGTCGCGACGGGTGTCACGTCCGCTTTCGCCGAGCTGGACAAGAACAATGCCGAGTCGGTGACCTGGGTCGACGGGAGCTGCTGAGGCGGCGCGGGGTGCCGCGCGTTGCTGCACGTACACAGCGGGTCGCGGGCACGCGCGTTTCGGCACGTATCCGGCGCGGCGCTCGCGTTGCCGCGGCACGGCGTGTGCGCGGGCGGGCTTGGACGCGTACGCAGAATCGGAGATGCGCCGCAGATCCGGACGCCGAGCGTGAATCAATCCGAATCCGGCGCACATCTCCGAATCTGCTCACGCCGCAGGCCCCGGGGCCGCGGGGCACCCCGCCCGTACCACCTCAGCTCGCACATGTGCCCTGCCCCCTGCGTAAGGTCCGCGCGCAGAATCGGAGATGCACACCAGATCCGGACGCCGAGCGTGAATCAATCCGAATCCGGCGCACATCTCCGAATCTG
>NZ_LDRU01000003.1 GCF_001476285.1 Microbacterium testaceum
CTCCCGCGGCTCCCGTCGCTCCCGCGGCTCCCGTCGCGCCCGCGGCTCCCGCCGCTCCCGCGGCCCCCGCCGGCACTCCGGCCTACTCCACCGCACCGGGCTACCCGGGTGCGGCCGCCGCCTCGACCCCGGGTTTCCCTGCGTCTCCGGGCTACGGTGCCGCGCCGGGGTATCCCGCGGCGCCGGGATACCCGGCCGCCCCGGGCTACGCCGGAGCGTCCGCCCCCGCGAGCCCCGCGAAGAGCGGTGTTCCCACCGACACGGTCTGGGTGTGGCTGATCGTCGCCCTGCCCCTGGTGCAGTTGCTGTCGTTGTTCCTGGTCGACTGGCGGTCGATCCTGGAACAGGCGATCTACTCGGCGGCGTTCTCCGAGAGCAGCGGCTACTCGTCTTCCATGCTGAGCGCGTCGCTCGGAACGACCCTCGCCACGCTGGGGGTGAGCGTCCTCTCGCTCGTGATCGCGGGTCTCAGCATCCTCTTCGCGTTCCTCGACTGGCGTCAGCTCCGTGCGCGCGGAATCCAGAACCCGTTCCACTGGGCATGGGCGTTCTTCGTCTTCCTGATCTCGTCCGGCGTCTACGTCATCGGCCGCGGGATCGTCCTGCGCCGGCAGACCGGCAAGGGACTCGGCCCGATCTGGGGTTTCATCGCCGTGACCGTCGTGTCGCTCATCGCCGCGACGATCTGGGCCGTGGTCGTCCTCCGCGAGGTGTTCGCCCTCATCGAGCAGGTCGCGTACTACTACAGCTACTGATCGCCCATCGCGATCAGCCCTGTCGGTGGGCGACGATCGCATCGAGTAGCGCGTGGGCGGTGTCGTCCTTCGAGCCGGATGCCACCGCCACGACCTCGCCCTCGCGTTCGACGATCACGAGCGCGTTGTCGGTCGACTCGAACCCCTGCGTCCAGCCGACCGCGTTCGCCGCCAGCAGGTCGACGCCCTTGCGCGCGGCTTTCGCTCGCGCGCGTTCGAGCAGTTCGTCGTCGTCGCGGACCGTCTCGGCGGCGAATGCGACGATCGTCTGCCCGTCACGGCGCGCGGCGACGAGACCGGCCACGATGTCGCGGTTCTCGACGAGCTCGAGAGTGAGTCCTCCGGGGGCGTCCTGCTTGCGGATCTTGTTCTCCGACACAGAGGCCACGGAGTAGTCGGCGACCGCCGCGGCCATGACGACGACGTCGGCGTCGGGGGCCGTGGCATCCATCGCCCTGCCCAGTTCATCGGCGGTCGCGACGGCGATGACCTCGACCCGCGGATCGGGGACGACGTCGGCGTCGAGGTGCGCCGCGACGAGGGTCACGAGGGCGCCGCGGTCGGCGGCGGCTCGCGCAATCGCGACGCCCTGTCGACCGCTCGAACGGTTGCCGAGGAAGCGGACCGGGTCGATGGGCTCGCGCGTGCCGCCGGCGCTGACGACCACCGATACACCCTCGAGATCGCGAGGTCGTTCGACGAGGGCGAGAGCTGCGGCGGCGATGTCCTCGGGCTCCGACATGCGACCCGGACCCGAGTCGCCGCCCGTGAGGGCTCCGTCCGCGGGGCCGACGACGTGGACCCCACGTTCCCTCAGCACCCGCATGTTGTGGGTGGTCGCCGGGTGCCGCCACATCTCGGTGTGCATCGCCGGGGCGACCACCACGGGCGCGGTCGTCGCGAGGAGGGTCGTGCCGAGGAGATCGGATGCCAAGCCCGCGGTCATCGCGGCGAGGGTGTTCGCCGTGGCGGGGGCGACGATCACGAGCTCGGCCGATTGCCCGAGCGCGACGTGGCGGACCCGCGCGACATCGTCGTGAACCGACGTAGTGACGGGGTTGCGGCTGATCGCCTCCCACGTCGGAGCCCCCACGAAGCGCAGGGCGTCGTCGGTCGGGATGACGTGCACGTCGTGCCCCGCTTTCACGAGGAGGCGCACGAGCCCCACGGTCTTGTAGGCGGCGATTCCCCCGGTGACCCCGACGACGATGAACATCGCCCCAGTCTTCCAGGTGGGGGCTCTTCCCGGCGCCCGGCTCGTTCAGATGCCGGTCGGGAAGGAAGGCGAGGGGAGCGGTCGGGCATGCGGTGCGACCCCCGTCCGCGCGGCGCGGGTAGCGTGGAGCGGGTGTGCACCGTCGTGATCGATGTCCCCGCCGTGGAGGGCGAGCCGGTGCGGCTCCTCGCCGTCCGGGACGAGGATCGTGAGCGTCCCTGGCGCGGCATCGGGCCCTGGTGGCCGGATCGACCGCGTGTTCTCGGCGTGCGCGACGACCGCGCCGGTGGCGCGTGGCTCGCGGTCGACCCCGACCGCCGTCGATTGGCGGTGCTGCTCAACCGCGAGGACCTCTCGGCCCGCGGCGACGACGAGGTGGTCAGCCGCGGCGCGATCGCTCTCGACGCGCTGGCCGACGGGATTCCGGAGAATCCTCCGACCCGGGGGTTCAATCTCGTCGAAGTGGATGCCACGGGTGCATACCTCGTCGAGTGGGACGGTCTGCGGACGCAGCGCACGCGGCTGGAACCCGGGACCCACATGATCGCGCACCACGCGGCGGATGACCCGGGAACTCCGCGGATCGCCCGATGGCTCGACGAGTTCCGTCGCGCCGGAGTGGGCGCGGGACCGAACTGGTTCGAGCCGTGGCTCGCGGTCGTCGAGAACTCGACACACGATCCCGGATCGTCGGTCCTCCGGCGAGATGCGCATGACGGTCTCGTGCTCGAATCGCTGCTCGTGTGCACGGCCCGCATCGGAGCGGACGGTGTCGAGGTGAGGGAGGCGGCCCTTCCCGAACCGGGGCGATGGGACGAAGGTCTGCCGACGCGGCTGTTCTCGGGCGACCCCCTGTCGCGACGGTAGGCTGGTGGCATCCCGCCTCCGTAGCTCAGGGGATAGAGCGCCGCACTCCTAACGCGGGCGTCGCAGGTTCGAATCCTGTCGGGGGCACCACTCGATGACGACGACCGTGCTGCGGGCGACGCGAAACGGCGACGCGCGAAGCCGGCCCCGGTTCCGCGCGTCGCCGCACGACCTCACTCGGCGGCGTCGCGGACCAGTGCGGTGTCGGTGAACTGCTCGAAGCGCACGATGAGGCCGCCGCGGACGACGAAGTGGTGCGCGACGCGGACCGCGAGCGGCTTGCCCGTCGTGCAGTGAGTGGCGGTGTAGCGGGCCAGGACGACGACGTTCTCGCCGTCGACGACGTAGGTGTCATCGTGGGCGGTCCACCCCTCCCACTCCTGCCCGAGGCGCTCCATGACGTTCGAGGTCACGCCCTCGGGCGTGCGGTAGGTGCCGGCGAGGGGGAAGCCGGCCATCTCGGTCCACTCGACGTCGGGCGCCAGGGTGGCGCGCAGCGCGTCGAGGTCGCCCGCGGCGGAGGCGAGGTACTGGCGGCGGACGACGTCGCGCGGCGCGTCCGAGACGGTGTGTTCGTTCAGCCCCATGACATCTCTCCCTTGGCGACCTTCGGACCGATCTGAGCGGCGATCAGCATTCCCGCCGCAGGGTACCGCTCGATGAGGGTCGCGGTCACGGCCGCGCCGTCGGCGGACTCGTCGAGGATGTGCTCGAACGCCCGCAGGTAGTCGCGCGTGTAGGCGATCGCGCTCGCGTCGGTCGCGGTGCCCGGCAGGCGGTGACCGGGAACCACGAACGTGGGGTGCAAGGCATCCATCTCGTCGAGCAGGGCGGTCCACGCGGCACGCTTCTCGGGGGTGGCGGTGTCGGCGGTCCACACGTGCTCCTGCTGGAAGACGAGGACGCCGCCAAGGATCGCGCGGTGCTCCGCGTTCCACAGGTACTGGCGGTCGGGCAGGATCTCCGAGCTGCCGCGCAGTTCGAGGCGCTCCCCGTCGACGACGAGGGCGTCGGCCGTCAGCGGCGAGATCTCCACGAGACGCGTGGGGAGGTTGGTGCCGAGAGCGGCCCAGGCCTTCAGCTTGCCCTCGAACGAGTGCTGGATGTGGTCGATGACGATCGGGGTCGCCACGATCTCGGCATCCGGGAAGGCGTCGGCGATGGCCTCGAGGCCGAAGTAGAAGTCGGGGTCGGCGTGACTGACGAAGACGGTCGTCAGCTTCTTGCCCGAGTCGAGCACGGCGGCGACGAGGCGGTGCCCGTCGGCGCGCGTGAAGCCGGCGTCGACGAGGACGGCCTCGGTCTCGCCGGTGACGAGGGTGGCGGTCTTGTTCTTCGACCCCGCGGGGAAGTCGAGATCGAGAACGGTGAAGTCCAGAGCCATGGTTTTTCCTTCCGAGTGGTGCCGCGATCGCGGCGTATCCGGAAGAACATTAGCTGAGCAGTCAGCTATTCCCGTGTTGTCGAAGTTTTTTGCGCGACCGCCTCGTACCCTGTGAGGATGTCCGCCCCGACCCCCTTCGACTCCGCCACCGACGCCGCGCACGACCCCCGGATCCTGCTGTTCGGGCGTCTGCTGGCCGCGGCGAACGGGTTCGAGTACCTCCTCGCGAAAGAGCTCGAGGATGCCACTGGCCTGACGCATCCGATCTTCGAGCTGCTCCTCATCGTCGCCCGCGGCGGCGAGACCGGCGTCTCGCTCAAGGACATCGCCCAGGCCAAGGTCGTGACCTCCGGCGGGGCCACGCGCCTCGTTCACCGCGGCGTCGAGCAGGGGCTGGTCGAACGGCATGCATCCGCGGAGGACGGCCGTGTGCAACTCGTGCGCCTGACGCCCCTCGGCGAGCGAACCGTGCGCGAGGCGAGCGCCGTGCACGCGCGGAACATCCAGACGTTCCTGATCGATGCGCTCCCCGAGGGGAGCGTCGAGGCGTTTGCGGCGGGCGTGCGCGCACTGAGCAAGACGGCGTCGGCCAGCCTGCCCGTCATGCCCTGACTAGGCGGTCGGAGACCGCGCGGGGCCTCAGAGCACAGTCATGCCGCCATCGACGAAGTACGTGCTGCCGGTCGTGAACGACGCCTCGTCGGAGGCGAGGTACACCATCATCGCGGCCACGTCGTCAGGGGTTCCGGCGCGACCGAGGGGCACGCGCGACACGATGTCGGCGCGCGAGGCCGCGTCGTCCGCCAGCGCGGCGACGAGGGGCGTGGCGGTGAAGCCGGGCACGACACTGTTGACGCGGATGCCGACCGGGGCGTAGGCCGCGGCGACCGTGCGCACGAGTCCCATCCCGCCGGCCTTCGTCGTGGAGTACGCCGTATACGGGGCACCCTCGCCGGTCAGGGCGGTGGGGCTGCCGGTGACGAGGATCGCCCCGCCCGTGGCGAGCATCGCCCGGACGGCGTGCTTCACGGTGAGGAAGGTGCCGGTGAGGTTGATGTCGACGGTGCGCTGCCACACCTCGAGATCGAGGTCGGCGATGGGCGCGTCCGCGCCGAACAACTGCACTCCGGCGTTGGCGACGACGACGTCGAGCCGACCGTGCGCATCGTGCACCTGCCGGAAGGCCGCGGCGACGGAGTGTTCATCGGTGATGTCGGCGACGAGCGCGCGCCCGGTCCCGTCGAGTGCCGCAGAGAGTCGGTCGCCGTCGCGGTCGAGCCCGAACACCCGCGCCCCCTCCCGTGCGAAGCGCTGGGCGGTCGCGAGGCCGATTCCCGACGCGGCGCCGGTGACGAGGGCCACCTTGCCCTCCAGGCGGCCGGTCATGCGGGTGCCTCTGTCGCGGCGTCGTAGTAGCGCTCGGACCCGTCGAGGTGACGGCGCATCGCCCGTCGCGCCGCCTCCGGATCACGCGCGCGGACCGCGTCGAGGACGGCGGCGTGTTCGGCCAGCGCGATCGGCAGGCGACCCTCGGTGGACAGGCTCGTCGAGCGGATGGCCTTCATCGTGGCGTTGATCGATTCGATGAGGGTGAGCATGAGGGCGTTGTGCGTCGAGCGCGCGAGAAGTCGATGGAACTCGGCGTCGTGGACGGCGGCGGTGTCCGCGTCGCGTGCGGCCGCCATTCGCTCGTGGGCGGCCGAGATGGCGTCGAGGTCGTCGTCGGTCGCGCGCGCGCACGCCAGCTCGACGAGACGGGTCTCCAGCGTCTCGCGGACCTCGGCGATGTGCTCGGGGCGGAGGAGGTCCTGGGACTGCGCTCCACGCAGATAGACCTCGAGGGCTTCGGTGACGCGGCTCGCCGAGACGGTGGCGATCTGCGTCCCGCGGCCCTCGGACACCTCGAGCACTCCCTTGGCGTAGAGGGTGCGGATCGCCTCTCGGATGACCGTGCGCGACACCCCGAAGCGTTCGCTCATCTCGCGCTCGCTGGGCAGGCGCTCACCCGCGCGGAAACGTCCGGAGGCGATCGCCTCCAACAGCTCGTCCGACACGCGGGTTGCCAGGGACGGTTGCCGCGTGAGGGGGCCGAAGTCGCTCATGACTCTCGCTTTCGCTTTCGAACCATCATCGATGATGGGCGAGCCAAACGGTAGCAGTGTTTTTGGTATACCAAATACCGAATAGGCCGAATGGCGCGTAAAACTTGCGATTTGTAGGAACCGTGGCTACGTTTCGAGAGAACCGACGGCAGCAATGGTTTGCCGTATTCCGAGTCAAGGAGGCCTCGTGATCCGTTACCGTGCACTGGGCGCTGCCGCCGCAGCGCTCGCCCTCGTCAGCGCTCTCACCGCGTGCGGAACCACCGGCGGAGGGGCGGGGGGCAACTCCGCCGCTGCGGAGCAGGACATCAGCGTCGAGGTCGGATCCGACCTCAGCGGCAAGCGCATCTGCTTCGGTTTCTCGGGCAGCGAGACGGAGTTCTGGGCAGCGGGCATCAAATCGATCGGCGACTCGCTGGCCGCCGCGAACGCGACCGTCATCGAGCACAACTCGAACGAGGATCCCAACCGCCAGCTGGAGCAGGTGCGGGACTGCATCACGCAGGGCGTCGACGGCATCATCGTCATCCCCGAGGACGGGTCCAGCGCGAACACCATCATCAAAGAGGCGAACGACGCCGACATCCCGATCGGGATCTTCAACCGACCGCCGGCGTCCGAGGACGGCGCGGCGATCATCTCGGTCGCCGACAACCGCGATGTCGCGGCCCAGACGGTGCAGTACCTCGCCGACGAGGCCACCAAGCTCGGCCGCAAGGTGCAGCCGCTCATCATGGTCGGCAACCTCAGCGACCAGAACGCCGTCCAGCGGCGCAATGGGTTCATGGACGTGATCGAGGCCAATCCCGACCTGTTCCTCGCACCGATCGAGGTGCAGACCAACTGGGACGCCGCCACCGGACAGTCCAACCTGCAGGCAGCGATGCAGGCGAACCCGAACGTCGATGTGCTCTTCACCTCGAGCGACTTCCTCTTCCCGCAGATCCAGGCGGTCCTCGAGCCGCTCGGCAAGTGGAAGCCGGTGGGCCAGGAGGGGCACGTGATCATGGGCGGCCTCGACGGCGACAACCGCGCGTGCGGCCTGATCGAATCGGGCTACGTCGACGCCACGGGCGTGCAGGACCTGTTCTCGGAGGCCTCGGCGATGCTCGGCGCCCTGGGTGCGGCGATCGAGAAGGGCGAGACCGACCCCGACGAGACGATCGTCGACCCCGGGTTCGCCCTCACGGCGAGCAACTTCGCCGACCGCTCGCAGGACATGTGGGGTTGCGTCATCACCCCGCCCGCCAGCTGACCCGTACACCGACCAGGAAGGAGCGCCCGCTCGTGTCGACCACCACCCCCACCCCGGCCGCCTCGACGACCTCGTCGTCGAGCGACTCGGCACCGCCGCCGCGGCATCGGGCGCTCCTTCGCCGGCTCCTCGCCGGTGAGGGGTTCGTCGCGATCCTCATCGTCGTCTTCATCCTGGCCATGGCGCCCTTCGCTCGGGGCCTGCTGACCGAGCGCAACATGGTCAACGTCCTGTCCAACTTCTGGCCCCTCGCGATCATCGTGATCGGGCAGACGTTCGTCCTCGTGCTGGCAGGCATCGACCTCGCGCAGACGGCGATCATCAATCTCACGAACACGGTGGGCGCGCTCCTGGTGTCGCGAGCCCTCGAGCCCGCGCTGTTCCAGAACTCGGTGCTGTGGAACACGGTGATCGGACCGGACGGCGGACCGCTCGGGGGAGGATGGCCCGGCATCCTGTCGGCTCTTCTCATCGTCGTGGTCATCGGGGCACTACTCGGTTCGCTGAACGGGCTGGCCATTGCCCGACTGCGGATGCCGCCGTTCATGGTGACGCTCGGCACGATGCTGCTCTTCAGCGCGGTCGCCGTGTGGCTCACCCGCAGCGAGAACGTCGCGAACCTCCCCGACGATTACGTCGCGATCGGACAGACGTCGCTCTGGGGCGCCCTGACGGTTCCGGCCCTCATCGCCGTCGCGCTGGGGGTCGCGGCCCACTACCTCCTCGGGCGCACGCCCTTCGGCGGCTGGATCTACGCCGCCGGGACCAACCGGGACGCGGCGATCATCTCGGGCGTGCCGTACAAGCGCGTCGTGGTCACGGCCTATGCCCTGTCCGGCGTGTTCGCCACCGTCGGCGGCCTCCTCTACTCCGCCCGTCTCGAGGCCGGGCGGCCGACGCTCGCGGATGATCTGCTCCTCGACGTCATCGGCGCCGCCGTGATCGGCGGGGTGTCGCTCTTCGGCGGGAAGGGATCGGTCCTCGGGGCCGCTCTGGGGGCACTGTTCTTCGTCGTCCTCTCGAACAGCCTGAACCTGCTGAACCTGCCGTTCACGGTCGTCTTCATCGTGAAGGGTCTCGTGATCGTGGCGGCCGCCCTTCTCGACGTCGCCCGGACCCGACTGCTGGGCGGTGCCCGATGACCGCGCCCCGCCTGCGCATCGACGCGGTGTCGCACGGCTTCTACGGCGTCCCCGTGAACAAGGGGATCTCTCTCGAAATCGCTCCCGGCGAGGTCCTCGGCCTCGTCGGCGAGAACGGTGCCGGCAAGAGCACGCTCATGAACATCGTCGGCGGCGTCTTCCGGCCCGACGAGGGCGAGCTCTTCGTCGACGGCATCCTGTACGAGCCGCACAGCCCGGCCGAGGCGCGGCGTGCGGGCATCGCCCACGTGCACCAGGAGCTCAATCTGTTCGCCCCGCTCACCGTGGCCGACAACATGTTCCTCACCGACTCGCCGCGCCGGCTCGGCGTGTTCACCGACCGTCGCGCGGCTCGCGCCCGGGCCGAGGAAGCCCTCGCGCTCATGGACCTGCCGTTCTCGGCATCCACCCTCGTCGAGGATCTGAGCCCCGGGCAGCGCCAGATGCTCGAGATCGCGAAGGCCGCCGTGGGGTCGCCCAAGCTGGTCATCCTCGACGAGCCGACGACCTCGCTCACCTCGCGCGAGACCGCCCGCCTGTTCGAGCTCATCGGCTCGCTCACCGCCGCGGGAACGTCGATCATCTACGTCTCGCACATCCTCGAGGACATCGAGAGGTTGTCGGACCGCATCGCGATCATGCGCGACGGGGCACTCGTCGACGTGCGTCCGCAATCCGAGCTCCCTGTGAGCGAGGTCATCACGCTCATGGTCGGTCGTACCCTCGATGACCGGTTCCCCCGGCGCGGGGGCGCGGCGACGGACACACCGGTCCTCGAGGTGCGGGACCTCTCGGCGAAGGGCGTCGTGGATGCCATCGACCTGACCGTCCACGAGGGGGAGGTCGTGGGACTGTTCGGCCTGATGGGCGCCGGTCGCACCGAGCTGGCACGCATCATCTACGGGTTGGACCCCGCCGACCGCGGCACCGTGCGGGTCGACGGCGAAGACCTCTCCGCGCATTCCACGCGGGGACGCATCGCCCGGGGACTGGCTTTCGTCACCGAGGACCGCCGCGGCGAGGGCCTCCTGATGGACTCTCCGGTGCTTACCAACGCGGCCCTGCCCTCGCTGACACGTTGGGCCGGGGGAGTGCTCGGGCCCGTCCGGCGCCGAGCGCTCTCTCGCGACGTCGCCGAGGTCACCGAAGGCCTGCGCCTGAAGTCCGTCGACCTCGATCGCGCGCCCGTGCGGTCGCTGTCGGGCGGCAATCAGCAGAAGGTCATCATCGCGAAGTGGTTGTTGACCAGGCCGCGCGTGTTCATCCTCGACGAGCCCACTCGGGGCGTGGACGTGGGTGCCCAGTACGAGGTGTATCGCACCACTCTCGAGCTCGCCGACGCGGGCACCGCGGTGCTCGCGATCTCGTCGGAGCTGCCCGAACTGATCGGCATCTGCGACCGCATCCTCGTCATGCGGATGGGGCGGCTCGTGGGTTCCTTCGCCCGTCGGGACTTCGACGCGCGTCGCATCCTCGGCGCCGCCTTCGGCGAGAACGCCGCTTCACCGATGGCGTCCGACGATGCCCCGCTCGACGAGGAGGTCTCGCGATGACGCAGAGACTGCGCCAGCTCGCGCTGGCGAACGTGCCGATCATCCTGCTCATCGTGGTGTTCGTCGTGTTCTCCCTGCTGGACCCGCGCTTCTTCGATCTGCAGACGCTCGCGAACGTCGCCCGCAGCACCGCCTACATCGGCATCGTCGCGGTCGGCATGACCCTCGTGCTCATGACGGCCGGAATCGATCTCTCGGTGGGCTCGATGCTGTACCTCACCGCCGTCATCGTGGGGCAGGTGATCAACGCCGCCGCCCTGCCCGTGTTCGTCGTCCCGCTCCTCGCGGTCGGCGTCGGCGTGGTCCTCGGCGCGGTCAACGGCTTCGCGATCTCGTTCCTCCGGCTCGTGCCCTTCATCGTCACGCTCGCGATGCTGACGGTGTTCCGCGGAGCGGGTCTCGGCCTGTCCCAGTCGCGCGAGGTGAACTACCCCGACGTGATCACGCGACTGGGCTCGGAGCCGATCCTCGGCATCCCCCTTCCCGTGTGGATCTTCGCGCTCGTCGTGCTGATCGCCCACCTGGTGGTCACGCGGACGCCGTTCGGACGCCAGCTCCTCGCCACCGGTGAGGACCGCACGGCGGCTGAGCGGGCCGGCATCCCGGTACGGCGTGTGCTGTTCACCGTCTACGTCATCGCGGGCGCGCTGTCCGGACTCGCGGCCTTCGTCGCGATGACGCAACTGCGCACGGCCGCCCCCGGCTTCGGCTCGGGCGACGAGTTCGACGCCATCGCGGCGGCGGTGCTCGGCGGGACGAGCCTGTTCGGCGGACGCGGCTCGGTCTTCCCGGGGACGGTCGTCGGCGCGCTCCTCATCCAGCTCATCCAGACGGGTCTGCAGTTCCTGCAGGTGGATCTTTACGTGACGCCGATGATCCAGGCGTGCATCATCCTGCTCGCCGTCTTCATCGACGCGCTGCGCACCGGCCGTCTCGAGAAGCTGACCCGCCGGGTCGTCATGTCGGAGAGGACCGAGGGATGACCGCGCCGCAGCCGCCCGCGGACGGGCTCGTGCTCACCTTCTACGGCGACGACTTCACGGGATCCACGGACGTGATGGAGACCCTCGAGGATCTGGGACTGTCGACGCTGCTGTTCCTCGACCCGCCGACGCCCGACGAGATCGCCGCACACGACGGGGTCCGCGCGGTGGGTGTGGCCGGGATCGGCCGGACGATGTCGCCGGAGGAGATGGATGCCGAGCTCCCGCCGGTTCTCGGAGCGCTCGCGCGACTGGGTGCCCCGCTCCTGCACTACAAGATGTGCTCGACGTTCGACTCGGCACCGACGATCGGCAGCATCGGCCGGGCGACCGAGATCCTCCGCGCCGCGGTCGGCTCGGACGACGCCGTCCCGCTCGTCGTGGGCGTGCCGCAGCTGGGCCGCTGGACCGCCTTCGGCACGCTCTTCGCGACATTCGAGGGCACGGTGTTCCGGCTGGATCGGCACCCGGCGATGACCGTCCACCCGATCACCCCGATGACCGAGGCCGACCTGCGCGCGCATCTCGCCGCGCAGACCGCGCTGCCGATCGCGCTCCTCGATGTCGCGGCGCTCGACGGTGCCGACGACGAGGTCGCCGATCGCGTCGACGCCGTCCTCGGCGAGGAGCGCGGCGTGGTGCTGCTCGATGTCGACGGCGCGGCCACGCAGCGCCAGGTCGGGCGTGCCCTTGATCGTGTCCTCACCCGCGCCGCAGCGCGGGGGACGACGGCAGCGGTGGTGGGATCCTCCGGTGTCGAGTACGCACTCGGCGCCGCGTGGGAGCGACGCGGCCTCGCGCCGGCGGGCGCCGTCCGTGCCCCCGGTGCGACGCTCGTCGTCTCGGGCTCTCGCGCTCCGGCGACGCAGCGGCAGGCCGAGGCGGCGCTCGCCGCCGGCTTCCGGGGCGTCGACCTCGATCCGGTCGCCGTCACCGACCCGATCACGGGTGAACGGGCCCGCGAGGAGGTCGCCGCCCGTGCGGCTTCCGCGGTGACCGACGGCGAGCACGTCCTCGTCTTCGCGCCACCGCCCGCTCCCGGTGCCCGCCCCGTCGCGGGCGGAGATCTGTCCCGGGCGCTCGCCGACATCGCGGCGCGCGTCCTCGCCCGTGCCGATGTGTCTCGCCTCGTCGTCGCGGGTGGCGACACCTCCGGTCATGTGGCGCGGGGCCTTGGCATCCGCGCTCTCCGCATGACCCGACGCCTCACTCCCGGGGCGCCGCTGTGCTCCGCCGTCAGCGACGACCCGCGCATCGACGGGCTCGAGCTGTGCCTCAAAGGCGGGGGCGTAGGCGGCCCCGACTACTTCGTCCGGCTGGCCGAGCTGGGCGCCGACGCCCTCGTCGCGGACGCCCCGCGGTGACGGCGAAAGAACCACCAGAAAGGGAACAAATGACCACGATCGCCCTCGTCGGCGCCGGAGGAAAGATGGGCTCGCGGCTCACCGACAACCTCCTCTCCACCGACTACGACCTTCTCTTCGTCGAGCCCAGTGAGGCCGGCGTCGCGCGCCTCGCCGAGCGCGGTGCGACACCGACGAGTCTCGCGGATGCCGTCTCGGTCGCCGACGTCGTGATCCTCGCCGTGCCGGACAACCGTATCGGCGTCGTCGCGGAGCAGGCCGTTCCGCTCATGCAGTCGGGCGCGACGCTCATCGTCCTCGACGCCGCCGCGCCGTACGCCGGCCACCTGCCCGAGCGTGACGACGTCAGCTTCGTCGCGTGCCACCCGTGCCACCCCTCGGTGTTCAACAATTCCGAGACCGACCCGGTGGCGCAGACCGACTACTTCGGCGGGGTCGCCGCCCGGCAGGACGTGGTGATCGCCCTCATCTCCGGGGACGAGGCCGACTACGCTCGCGCCGAGGAGGTCGTCCGGGCCTTCTTCGCTCCCGTGCTGACGGCTCACCGCATCACCGTCGAGAACATGGTGCTCCTCGAGCCGGTGCTCGCCGAGACCACCGCTGCGACCTGCGTCACGATCATCAAGGAGGCGATGGACGAAGCCGTCCGCCGGGGCGTGCCCGCCGAGGCGGCGCGCGCCTTCATCCTCGGTCACGTCAACGTCGAGTTGGCCATCGTCTTCGGGGAGATCGGCTCGCCGTTCTCGGACGGCGCGCTCAAAGCCATCGCCACGGCGAAGGACATCCTGTTCAAGGACGACTGGAAGCGCGTGTTCGACGACGAGATCATCGCGGCCAGCGTCGACGAGATCGTCAACCACTGAGGGCGGGGGAGCGGGACGGATGACGCAGGCGACAGCGGAGCGTTTCTCGGTCGGGCCGTGGGAGTTCGATCTCACCCCGACGGGCGACCTCGCCCACGTGTCCTACGCGGGCATCGAGGTGGCGCGCGGCATCCAGTTCGTCGTCCGGGACGACGCGTGGGGAACGATCGTCGGCGATCGGGACGTCCGTGTGACGCGACGATCCGATCGGGAGGTCGTCGTCGAGATGCGATCGCGGCACGACTTCCCCTCGGGGGCGGTCGAGGCGACCACGCGCATCCGCGTCGGCGGGGATCGCCTGCGGTACTCCGCCGATGCCGTCGTCGACGGCGCGGTCGAGACGAACCGCGTCGGCCTGGTCGTCCTGCATCCGCTCACACAGGCCGGTGCGGAGGTCGACCTGACGCACGCCGAGGGCACCCGCTCCCGTTCCCGCTTTCCCGAGCACGTCTCGCCGCACCAGCCGTGGTCGGCGATCACGGGACTCGCCCTCGACGTCGCCGACGGATGCCGGCTGCACATCGCCCTCGAGGGAGACGTGTTCGAGACCGAAGACCAGCGCAACTGGTCGGACGCGTCGTTCAAGACCTACAGCCGCCCGCTGGCATTGCCCTACCCGTATCGGCTCGAGGCCGGGGAGTGGGTGCGCCAGGCGGTCGATCTGCGCGTCACCTGCACTCGTGCGACGGGGGCCGTCGATGCGGCGGCGGATCCGTTCGGACCGTTCGCGATTCGATCCGATCGTTCTGCCCCGCGTCCCCGCCCGAGCCTCGGCGTTCAGCTCGGACCCCGGGATGCCGACCTCGGCGCCGACGAGGTGCGCTCGCGCGTCGAACGGCTCGGCGTGGACCACGTACGGGTCGACGTCGTGTGTCAGAACGGCGGTGCCCGGGGTCTCGACCAGTTGGACGCGTGCGAGGACCTTCCGCTGGAGCTCGCCCTGCATCTCGGGGACGACTCGGACGCTGCGCTCCGCGCGGTCCGCGAGCGCCTCGCACGGCGACACGCCGCGCTGCGTGCGGTGCTGGTGTTCTCGCTCGGAGCTCCGGTGACCCCGAGCGGCGCGGCCGTGCTCGTGCGTCGCGCCCTCTCCGACGAGCTCGTGGGCGCTGTCGTCATCGTGGGCACGGACGACAACCTCGCCGAACTAAACCGCGGCGAACCCGATCCGGTCGACGCCGACGAGGTGACCTTCAGCCTCACTCCGCAGGTGCACGACGGCTTCGAACGCTCGATCATCGAGACGACCGAGGCGGTGCCCGCGATGATCGACACCGCCCGGCGGCTGGGCGGGGGTCGACCTGTCGGGATCGGTGCCCTCACCCTCCGGCCCCGGCGTTCGCTGTACCGTCAGGGGCACCGCATCGACCGTCTCGACCGCGACCCGGAGTCCGTGGATCCGCGTCAGCACGACGACTTCGCCGCCAGCTGGCTGCTTGCCACCCTCGCGACCCTCGCCGCCGAGGACGTCTCGCGTGTGACGACGCTCGAGGTGAGCGGTCCCCGGGGAGTGACGGATGCCGGCACCGCCCGCCTGACCCCGTCCGGCGAGGTCATCGCCGCCGTGGCTGCGTCCGCGACGATCGGGACGCCGATCCTCGATCTCCGGGCCGGTCTCGTCGCGCTGCCCGTGGAGTCCGGGACGCTCGTCGGCGATCTCTCGGGCCGTGCCCGGCACGGCGAGGTCGACGGCGTCGACATCGACCTCTCCCCGTACGCGGTGCGTCTGGTCACCCCCTTCTCCGCCCCCGATCCGAAAGCGTCATCATGAGCTCCGACCGTATCCACGCCCACTACGTCATCGAGACCTCGATCGGCCTCGAGCGTGCTGCCGCCGCCATGGCCGGCGAGCAGTCCACGGGGACGTTCATCACGCTTCCCGGTGAGACGCCCGAACTGCACCGCCGGCACGCGGCGCGCGTCGAGAGCGTGGTGCTCGCGGAGGAGGGCGGCGAGCCGTCGCTGTCAGGCTCTCGGGGCCCCGGTCCTGTGCAGCGCGGCGAGGTCGAACTGTCCTTCCCCCTCGAGAACGTCGGCACCGCCCTTCCCAACCTCTTGGCCACCGTGGCGGGCAACCTCTTCGAGCTGCAGCAGCTCTCCGGCATCCGTCTGACCGATCTCGAGCTTCCCGAGGCGTTCGGACGGGCGCACCCGGGACCGCAGTTCGGCGCCGCGGGAACGCGGGAGGTCGCCGATGTGCGCACCGGTCCGATCATCGGAACGATCATCAAACCGAGCGTGGGCCTCACGCCGGAGCAGACCGGCGTGCTCGCGGAAGACCTCGCGCGCGCAGGCCTCGACTTCATCAAGGACGACGAGCTGATGGCCGACTCGCCGCACTCGCCGTTCGAGGAGCGCCTCGACGCGGTGCTGCGGGGCCTCGACCGTGCGGCGGAGGTCACGGGACGGCGTCCCCTGTACGCGGTCAACCTGAGCGGCGACATCGACGAGATGCGTCGGCGGGCCGATCTCGTCGCCGAGCGCGGTGGCAACTGTCTCATGGTGAGCGTCAACGCGGTCGGCATCGCCGGCCTCCGCGACCTGCGGCTGCACAGCTCTCTGCCGATCCACGCGCACCGCAACGGCTGGGGCGCGATGACGCGCTTCCCGCTTCTCGGCTATTCCTACCGGGTATGGCAGCAGCTGTGGCGCCTCGCGGGCGCCGACCACCTGCACGTCAACGGTCTGCGCAACAAGTTCTGGGAGCCGGACGATTCGGTCGTCGCCTCGGCTCGCGCCGTGCTCGAGCCGATCAACGGCGGGCCCGCGGCCATGCCCGTCTTCTCGTCGGCGCAATCGGCCGAGCAGGCCGCCGACACGTACGCGGCCGTCGGCACGGACGATCTGATGTACGTCTGCGGCGGGGGGATCATGGCGCACCCCGACGGCCCCGCTGCCGGCGTGCGCAGTATTCGACAGGCCTGGGATGCCGCTCTCGCGGGCATCGACCTCGACACGTACGCCGCGGATCATCCGGATCTCGAGGCGGCACTGCGGACGTTCCGCGGGGCGACCGGCGGCTGAGACGGTCACGGGAGGCCACGCGGGCCGCCGCCCGGGCCGCGCGGGCCTCGCGGGCCTCAGGGCGCGCCGCGGAAGCGCCGGTACTGCTCGGCGTAGTGCCGCAGCCCGTCCCCGAGCGTGGCGAAGGCGGGTTCCACGCCCAGCTGGTCGCGCGCGGGGGACATGTCGACGACCCCCCGGTACCGACTCTCGACCCCCGCGGGGTCCGTGTTCTCGTCGACGGTCCGGATCCGCGCGCCGGGGAACGTCGTCCGCACGACGTCGAGGTACTCCGCCGGGGTCGTGAGCGGGAGCCCGGTGGCGGCGAAGAACACGCGGTCGGCGTCAGCGGGGCAGTCGGCTGCGGCCGCGAAGATCGCGGCGACGTCCTCGACCGGCGTGAAGTCGCGGGGCGGACCGCTCGTGGGAATCTCGACCTCGCGCCCTTCCACGATGCCCTCGACGACCGGTTTGACGCCGATGGGCCACTGCATCCCGAACCCGTAGACCGCGCTCGGCCGAACGATCCGCACGTCGAGGGGGAAGGCATCCGCGTAGCCGAGTGCCAGGATCTCGGACACGGCCTTCGAGACACCGTAGAAGCCGCCCGCGGGTCCTTCGCGCGGGGTGACGAGGGGATGGGCCGCATCGATCGGCTCGTAGCGGATGGATGGCAGGACCGCCACGGTCGACGCGAGGACGAACCGTCCGACCCCGTACCGCCGACTCAGCTCGAGAAGTGCGAGCGTCGGTTCGACATTCGCCTCGACCGCCCGAGCGGGGTCGTCGCGGAGGGCCACCGGGTTCACGAAGGCGTCGAGGTGGATGATCGCGTCGGGCCGCCGTTCCTCCACCAGGGTCTCGAGCGCTGCGGGGTCGCCGGTGTGCACGCGGGCGAGTTCCGGAAGCTCGGCTCCGAGGACGAACCGTGCCTCGTCGCGCCAGTCGTACCGGCTCACCGCGAGCACCTCGTGGCCGCGGTCGCGCACCGCTCGCGCGGTGTGCGACCCGATGAAACCGGTCGCCCCGGTGATGAGGATCATCGCCCCTCCTCGTCGAGTGTCCGACGCCTGGCGGACTCCCCGCGCGCGCCCTTCCAGGCTATCGGCGGGTGCGACCGAGTCTCGCCGCCGCGCGACTCGCGGCTCGCGCCACGCCCGAGGGTGCCGCGGCGCCGGCTCTGCCACACTGACACGGTGACCTCCCCTGCGCGGCCCCGGCGCCGCACCGTCGTCGGCCTCGGCGGTCTCATCGTCGCGATCGTGGCGCTTTACGTCACGGTGGTGGTGCTCTACGCGAGCGGCAGCGAGGTGGTGTCCAGCGGCGAGGAGAACGTCGCCGACGGGGCGGTCTCGCTCGTGCTGAGCCCCGAGAAGATGGATGCCGCGACGAATCGCCTCACCCTGTCGCTGCTGCCCGGTCAGACGGGGGTGAACGACTACACCGACGGCATCGTGGTCGAGAAGCCCTTCTCCGTCCTGGTCTCGGCCATCGCGGGATCACGCGCCGTGCATTACGAGGCTGACACCCTGGTCGCCCCGACGGAGCTGTCCTTCGTCATGGACGGGGCCGTCGAGCAGTGGCCCTTCGACCGGTACTTGGTGCGATCGTTCCTGGTCCCCGTGGTGGACGACGCCCAGGGGGAGTCCGTCCCCCTCCCGTCGACGGTGCACCTCAGCGGTCGAGGGATCTCGGGGTGGGACATCGCGATGACCGAGCGGGACGGGCCGGACGGCTTCGTCACGGTCGAGTTCACGGCCTCTCGGTCGGGAGCCACGGTCGCGTTCGGGATCGTGCTGCTGACGCTCATGGTGATCATCCCGACGCTCGTGCTCGTCGTCGCGATCGCCGTGCTGCGGGGCCGGCGCAAGGTCGAGGTCACCGCCCTGGGGTGGATGGGCGCGATGCTCTTCGCGACGATCCCGCTGCGCAACTTCCTCCCCGGATCGCCGCCCATCGGGTCGTGGATCGACTACCTCATCGTGCTGTGGGTCCTGGCCGCCCTCGTGGCCGGGCTCGTGGTGTTCGTGATCGCCTGGTGGCGGCGCGGCCCGGCCTGACCCCTCGGTTCCTCCCGACGCACCGGCGGCGGCGCCGTGGCGTTGCCCTCGGCGGCATCCTCTGACATGATTACTGAACGATCGGTCGGAAAACCTCGCGGACGAGGTGGAGACGACCCCGCCAGAGCCGGCGGGGGAGAGGATGGCGATGTCGCAGGCGTTTCTCATCGGCGGTGCGCGCACCCCGGTCGGCCGGTACGGCGGGGCTCTGGCATCCGTCCGTCCCGACGATCTCGCTGCCCTCGTCGTCGGCGAAGCCGTGGCCCGCGCGGGCGTTCCGGTCACCGCGATCGACGAGGTGATCCTCGGAGCGGCGAACCAGGCCGGCGAAGACAACCGCAACGTCGCGCGCATGGCCGTGCTGCTCGCCGGGCTTCCGGATGCCGTTCCCGCCCTCACCGTGAACCGCTTGTGCGCCTCCGGGATGAGCGCGATCGCGCTCGCCGCCCAGGCGGTGCGTGCGGGCGACGCCGACATCGTCGTCGCGGGAGGCGTGGAGTCGATGACGCGCGCACCCTGGGTGCAGGCGAAGCCGTCGAAAGCGTGGGCGAAGCCGGGTGAGGCGTTCGACACCTCGATCGGCTGGCGCTTCACCAACCCGCGCGTCGTCGCTCGCGACAAGGCCACGTTCACCATGCCCGAGACCGCCGAAGAGGTGGCCCGGGTCGACGGGATCTCGCGTGCCGACGCCGACGCGTTCGCTCTCCGCAGCCACGAGAGGGCGATCCGGGCTCAGGATGCCGGACGCTTCCGCGACGAGATCGTCGCCGTCGAGACCCCTCGCGGATCGGTGGACACCGACGAGGGGCCGCGTCGTGACACCTCGCTGGAGGTGCTCGCGGGACTCCGGCCCGTCGTGAAGGGAGGGGAGGTGGTCACCGCGGGCAACGCGAGCTCCCTCAACGACGGCGCCTCCGCGATCGTGGTGGCGAGCGCCGAGGCGGTCGAGCGGTACGGGCTGCGGCCGCGCGCGCGGATCGTCGCACACGCCTCGGCGGGAGTGGCTCCCGAGGTCATGGGACTCGGTCCGGTGCCCGCGACCGAGAAGGCGCTCGCGAAGGCCGGGCTCTCGGCATCCGATCTGGGGGCGGTCGAACTCAACGAGGCGTTCGCGTCGCAGTCGCTCGCGTGCATGCGGCGGCTCGGCCTCGATCCCGAGATCGTCAACGCGGACGGCGGGGCGATCGCACTCGGGCATCCGCTCGGCTCGAGCGGGTCGCGGTTGCTCGTCACTCTGCTCGGCCGGCTCGAGCGGGAGGACGTGCGGTACGGCCTCGCGACGATGTGCGTCGGCGTGGGCCAGGGCACCGCGATGATCGTGGAGCGGGTCGATGGCTGAGACGACGCCCGCAGCGACCGACGTCCTCGAGCCCGGAGGAGGGGCTCCCGCAGCCCCCACCCTCCGCATCGACGCCCGTGACGACCGCGTCGTCGCGACCCTCGACCGCCCCGAACGTCGCAACGCGATCGACCAGGTCATGGTCGACGAGCTGCACGCGCTGTGCAGCGAGCTCGAGGAGCGCCCGCGCACGCTGATCCTCGCCGGAGCGGGCGGTATCTTCGCGGCCGGCGCCGACATCGCGCAGTTGCGCGAGCGCACCGGCGACGACGCCCGCCGCGGCATCAACGCGACCGTCTTCTCCCGCATCCGCCATCTGCCGATGCCGGTCATCGCCGCCGTCGACGGGTACGCGCTCGGCGGGGGAGCCGAGCTCGCATACGCGGCGGACATCCGGATCGGCACGCCGCGCGTGCGCTTCGGCAATCCCGAACCCGGCCTCGGCATCATCGCCGCGGCGGGCGCCGCGTGGCGCCTGCCCGAGATCGTGGGCCACGCGCGCGCGAACGAACTGCTCCTCACGACCCGCGTGATCGACGCCGACGAAGCCCTCGCCTGGGGTCTGCTGTCGAGCGTCCACGAGCCCGACGCCCTGCTCGCCGCCGCCCACGCGATCGTCGACCGCGTCGCCGCGAACTCCGTGCGGGCGACGATCCTCACCAAGCGTGCGCTGCTCGCCCCGCGCGCGGAACATCCCGCGATCGACGGCGAGCTGCAGGCCGAGCTGTTCGACAGCGCCGACAAGCGCGCACGCATGACCGCGTTCCTCGAGAGGAAGAAGAAGTGACCACGCTCCCCGAGACCGTCGGCGTGCTGGGTGGGGGTCGCATGGGCGCCGGTATCGCCCACGCCTTCCTGCTCGCCGGTGCCCGCGTCCATGTCGTCGAACGCGACGCCGAGTCAGCCGATGCCGCCCGCGAGCGGGTCCAGACTGCTCTGGCCCGCTCGGCGCAGAAGGGCATCGAGATCCCGGATGCCGACGACCTCACGACCGGAGTCGGAACCGACGCGTTCGCCGACGCCGGTCTGGTGATCGAGGCCGTCCCCGAAGACCGCGCGTTCAAGCTCGACGCGCTCGCGCGGATCGAGGGAGCGGTGCGCGACGACGCGGTCGTGGCATCCAATACCTCCTCCATCTCGATCGACGCGCTCGCCGGAGCGATGCGGCGTCCGCAGCGCTTCCTCGGTCTGCACTTCTTCAACCCCGTGCCCGCATCGGCCCTCGTCGAGGTGGTGACCGGCGTCGCCACGACTCCCGAGGTCGTGCGCGCGGCGACCGGCTGGGTCGAGGCCATCGGCAAGACCGCCGTCGTCGTGCGCGACGCCCCGGGCTTCGCCTCCAGCCGTCTCGGTGTCGCACTCGGACTCGAAGCCATCCGCATGCTCGAAGAGGGAGTGGCGAGTGCGCACGACATCGACACGGCGATGGAGCTCGGGTACCGGCATCCGATGGGCCCGCTGCGCACGACCGACATCGTCGGACTCGACGTGCGTCTGGGGATCGCGGAAGAACTCGAGCGCGCGTTCGGAGCGCGCTTCACCCCGCCCGCGCTGCTACGCGATCTCGTCGCCCAGGGGCACCTGGGCCGCAAGACCGGCCGCGGATTCTATGAATGGAGCGAACGATGACGTTTCTGCCGAGCTACGTGAACGGCGCGTGGTGGACACCCGTCGACGATCCCGATGCGGCGATCGTCCGAGACGCGTCGACGGGCGACGAGATCGTACGCGTCAGCACGCGCGGGCTCGATCTCGCGCGCGCTGTCGCCTACGCCCGCCGAGAGGGCCAGAAGAGTCTCGGTTCCCTCACCTTTCCCCAGCGCGCGATGGTGCTGAAGAACCTCGCCATCGCGCTGAACGAGCGCCGCGACGAGCTGTACGCCCTTTCGGAGCGCTCCGGCTCGACCCGACGCGATTCGCTCAGCGACGTCGACGGCGGCATCGGCGTGCTCTTCACCTTCTCGTCGAAGGCGCGCCGCGAGTTGCCCGCGGGGAAGGTCGTGCTCGACGGGCCCATCGAGCCGCTGTCGAAGGATGGCTCGTTCCTCGGGCGGCACGTGTACACGCGCCTTCCCGGTGTGGCCGTACAGATCAACGCCTTCAACTTCCCGATGTGGGGTGCGCTGGAGAAGTTCGCGCCCGCCTTCCTCGCGGGGCTCCCCACGATCGTCAAGCCCGCCACCCCCACGGCCTACATCGCCGAGGCGTGGGTGCGCATGGTCGTCGAGACCGGGCTCCTGCCCGAGGGCTCGCTGCAGCTGGTGAGCGGCAGCGTCCCGGGTCTGTTCGATCTGCTCGATCTCGGCGACACCGTCGGTTTCACCGGCAGCGCCACGACCGCCGAGCGCCTGCGCGCTCAGGCCAAGCCGGGCGTGCGCTTCACGAGCGAGACCGACTCGATCAATGCCTCGATCCTCGGCCCCGACGCCGTGCCCGGCACCCCCGAGTTCGACGCGTACGTCAAGCAGCTGCTCGTCGAGATGACGACCAAGGCCGGCCAGAAGTGCACGGCCATCCGTCGCGCGATCGTGCCGGCGGGGATGACGGATGCCGTGGCCGAGGCGTTGCGTGCCAAGATCGCCGAACGTGTCGTCATCGGAGATCCGCGCACCGAGGGCGTGACGATGGGTCCGGTCGTCTCGATCGAGCAGCGCGACGAGGTGCTGCGGCAGGTGCGCAGGCTCACCGACGCCGGGGGACGTTTCGTCGTCGGCGCGGCCGAGGCGCCTTCGGGTGTGTCCGAGGACGGTGCGTTCCTGCAGCCCATGCTGCTGGCCTTCGCGGATGCCGCGACCCCGGCCGTCAACGACATCGAGGCGTTCGGCCCGGTCGCGAGCATCGTCGAGTACGCCGATGTCGCGGAGGCGGCGGCCATCGTGGCGCGCGGCGGCGGCTCGCTCGTCACGAGCGTCGCGACCCACGACCCCGGAGTCGCGACCGAGCTGCTCACCCGTATGGGTGCGATGAACGGCCGGGTGCTCTTCCTCGACCGCGACGACGCGCGCACCTCGACCGGGCACGGTGCTCCCGTGCCGCACCTCGTACACGGCGGCCCGGGGCGCGCGGGCGGCGGTGAAGAGCTCGGCGGCATCCGCTCCGTCCTGCACTACATGCAGCGCACGGCGATTCAGGGCTCGCCGCGTATGCTGACCGCGCTGACCGGGGTGTGGCATCCGGGAGCCGAGACCGACTCCGCGGGGACGCACCCGTTCCGCAAGCCCCTCTCGGACCTCCGGATCGGGGATGCCGTGGAGTCGGCCGAACGCGAGGTCACCCTCGACGACATCGAGGTGTTCGCGAGATTCACCGGCGACACCTTCTACGCGCACATGGACGAGGAGTCGGCAGCTGCGAACCCCTTCTTCCCGGGGCGTGTGGCCCACGGCTACCTGCTGGTGTCGTGGGCGGCGGGACTCTTCGTCGACCCCGCGCCCGGTCCGGTGCTCGCCAACTCGGGGCTCGAGAACCTGCGCTTCGTCACCCCCGTCTCACCCGGCGACCGTATCCGCGTCGCGCTGACGGCCAAGCAGATCACCCCGCGCGAGACCGACGAGTACGGCGAGGTTCGCTGGGATGCCGTCATCCGCAACCAGCACGACGAGATCGTCGCGCAGTACGACGTGCTCACGCTCGTGGCGAAGACGTGGGCGCCCGCGCCCGTGGCGGTGCCCGCGTGACCCTGCGCCCGATGATGCGGAACGACCGGGCGTCGGCGATGCTCGGCATGGTCGTCGAACACGACGCGCCGGGGGAGTCGCGGGTGTCGATGACCGTGCGCGACGACATGCTCAACGGCTTCGCCATCACCCATGGCGGACTCGTCTTCACGCTCGCCGACACCGCGTTCGCGATCGCCTGCAACGAGGACGAGCGGGTGACCGTCGCCGGCGGCGCCGACATCACGTTCCTGAAGTCCACGACGGCGGGTCAGACGCTCACGGCGACCGCCGCCCGCCGAGCGCGCAGCGGGCGCACCGGCCTCTACGACATCCGCGTGACCGATGAGACGGGTGACCTCGTCGCCGAGGTGCGCGGCCGCAGCATCACGACCGACCGGCGTCCGCCTGCGATGCCCCCGGTCCCTTCGACGAGCTCAGGGACCTCCACCGCGGCAGGGACCTCCGCCGCGACCGAATCACACGCCCACGAGCGCAACGCCGCGCTCTCCACCACGGAGGTGTCTCGATGACCATGACCGTTCCCTCGCGCCCCGACCTCTCGGCATCCGTGGATCCGACCGGCATCCCGCTCGCGAGTCTGCGTGCCCTGCAGCTCGAGCGCCTGAAGTGGACGGTGCGGCACGCCTACGAGAACGTCGCGTTGTACCGCCGTACCTTCGACGAGGCCGGCGTCCACCCCGACGACATCCGCAGCCTCGACGACATCCGGCTGCTGCCCTTCACGACGAAGGCCGACCTGCGCGAGACCTACCCCTTCGGCATGTTCGCCGTCCCGATGCCCGACGTCCGCCGCATCCACGCCTCCTCCGGGACCACCGGTCGTCCCACCGTCGTCGGGTACACCGCCGGAGACCTCGACCGCTGGGCCGACCTCGTCGCCCGCTCGCTGAGCGCCGCCGGCATCGGTCCCGGTGATCGTGTGCACAACGCGTACGGCTACGGCCTCTTCACCGGCGGCCTCGGCGCCCACGCCGGGATCGAGCGGCTCGGGGCGACCGTCATCCCCATGTCGGGCGGGCAGACCGCGCGGCAGGCGCAGCTCATCCAGGACTTCGCGCCGGATGCCATCCTCTGCACCCCGAGCTACCTCCTCACGATCGCCGACGCGCTCGAAGCCACCGGGGTCGATCCCCGGTCGACGTCGCTGAGAGTCGCCGTGCTGGGAGCCGAGCCCTGGACCAACGAGATGCGCCGTGAGATCGAGCGTCGCCTCGACCTCACCGCCGTCGACATCTACGGCCTGAGCGAGGTGATGGGTCCGGGTGTGGCATCCGAGAGCGCCCTCACCAAGGACGGTCCCCACATCTGGGAGGACCACTTCCTCCCCGAGACGATCGACGGCGACACCGGCGAGCCCGTGGCCGACGGGGAGCTGGGCGAGCTGGTCTTCACCTCGCTCACCAAGGAGGCGTTCCCGGTCATCCGCTACCGCACCCGTGACCTCACCCGGCTGCAGCCCGGCACGGCGTTCCCCTCGATGCGACGCATCGAGAAGATCACCGGCCGCAACGACGACATGATCATCCTCCGCGGCGTCAATCTCTTCCCGACGCAGATCGAAGAGATCGTGCTCGGCATCGAGACCCTCACCCCGCATTTCGTCCTCGAGCTGCGTCGCGAGGGACGAATGGATGCCATGACCGTCCGCATCGAGAGGCACCCGGCCCTGGAACGGGAGGTGTGCGAGGCGGCGGGCGTCGTGCTGCAGCAGCGGATCAAGGTGCACATCGGCACCAGCGTCGATGTCCGTGTCGAGGAGCCCGGCTCGCTCCCGCGCAGCGAGGGCAAGTACAAGCGCGTGTACGACCTGCGCTGACCGCGCGCGCCGGCGTCCCGCCCGTGCTCCCGCCGCTTCAGGCGCGGGCGCGCGCGAGCGGCGTGTCGTCGAGGCCGTCGATCAGGTCGCGGAGGCTGTCGAACACGTGCGCGGCGCCGGCGTCCCGCAGTTCCTCGGGTGAGAAGCCGCCGGTGCGCACCGCGATCGTGGGGACCTCCGCGCGGGCGGCGGCGATGGCATCCCACGGGGAATCCCCGATCATGATCCCGCTCGAGCCGGGCACGCGATCGAGCGCCGTCTGCACGAGATCGGGAGCGGGCTTGCTGGCCTCGACGTCGTCGGACGAGGTCCACGCGTCGGCGAGACCGCGCGCATCGACGAGGTCGAGGAAGTGCTCGACGTGCTCGCTCTTGCCGGAGCTGGCGAGCACGACCTGGAAGCCTCGCCGCGTCACCTCGGCGAGAAGGTCGTGCGCCCCGTCGAACGGCTGCACCTCGTCGATCATCGGCTCGAACTCCTCGGTCCACGCCTCGCGCAGGGCGTCGCCGTGGCGCTCCTCGACCTCGTCGCTCGTGAGGGAGGGGACGAGCTGATCTCCGCCCATCCCGATTGAGCGATGGATGCGCCAGATGGGCAGAACGATGTCGAAGCGCAGGAACGCGCGGTACCACGCGAGTGCGTGCTGGTAGTTCGTGTCGACGAGGGTGCCGTCGACGTCGAAGATCGCGGTGTCTGCCATGCCCCCACTTCACCCGTCCGCGCGGGAATCCGCAGCACCGTTGCGGCACCCCGCGCCCTCGGGTACAGTTTTACTGAACGATCGGTCTGTAAAGGAGTCGACGATGACCATGACCGCATCCACCCCGGATGCCCTGGATGGCGAGGCGATGTTCGACGCGCTCATCGAGGCCGACGGCCGCATCGAACCACGCGACTGGATGCCGGAGGGCTACCGCCGCACCCTGATCCGTCAGATCTCCCAGCACGCGCACTCCGAGATCATCGGCATGCAGCCGGAGGGGGCGTGGATCACGCGCGCGCCGAGCCTCAAGCGCAAGTCGATCCTGCTCGCGAAGGTGCAGGACGAAGCGGGGCACGGCCTCTATCTCTACTCCGCGGCGCAGACCCTCGGCATCACACGCGACGAGATGACGCAGCAACTCGTCGACGGGAAAGCCCGTTATTCGTCGATCTTCAACTACCCCACGCCCACGTGGGCCGACATGGGCGCGATCGGCTGGCTCGTCGACGGTGCCGCGATCTGCAACCAGGTGCCGCTGTGCCGCGCCTCGTACGGGCCCTACGGTCGCGCGATGGTGCGCATCTGCAAAGAGGAGTCGTTCCACCAGCGGCAGGGGTTCGAGATCCTGCTCACCCTCATGCAGGGCACCGACGCGCAGCGCGAGATGGCTCAGGATGCCGTGAACCGCTGGTACTGGCCGAGCTTGATGATGTTCGGGCCCCCGGACGACGACTCGCCCAACTCGGCGCAGTCGACGGCGTGGAACATCAAGCGCTTCAGCAACGACGTGCTGCGCCAGCGCTTCGTCTCGATGCTCGTGCCGCAGGCCGCTGTGCTCGGCGTGACGCTGCCCGACCCCGACTTGCGCTTCAACGACGAGACGGGGGAGTACGAGATGGGCGAGATCGACTGGAGCGAGTTCCACGAGGTGCTCGCCGGACGTGGACCGCTCAACACGATGCGGCGTCAGCACCGTCGCGACGCGCACGAAGAGGGCGCATGGGTGCGCGAGGCCGCAGCGGCGTACGCCGCGAAGAAGAGCGCCGCCCGCACCGAAACGGCGGCGGCCTGATGGCGACGCCGGGTGGGAGCTCCACCGAGACCTGGCCCCTCTGGGAAGTGTTCGTGCGCGCGAACCGCGGTCTGAGTCACGTGCACGTCGGCTCGTTGCACGCGCCCGACGCCGAGCTCGCCGTGCGCAACGCGCGCGACCTGTACACCCGTCGGGGCGAGGGTGTCTCGGTGTGGGTCGTGCCCTCGGATGCCGTGACCACGAGCGATCCGGGAGCGAAGGGCGCGTTCTTCGAGTCGCCGGCGGGCAAGAACTACCGGCACGCGGTGTACTACACCGCGTCCGAGGGGGTGCCGCACCTGTGAGCACCTCGACCGATCACGGCGGAGCGTCGGTGGCCGAGCACGCAGCGTCGGTGGCTGAGCCTGTCGAAGCCCCCGACGCGGGACACCACGGCGACGACCCGCACGGCGACGACCCGCACGGAGACGTCTCGCTCGACGCCCGCGAGCTCGCGGCCGAACTCGCCGGGGGAGAGGGCCGCGCCACCGATCCCGACGTCGCCGCCTACGCGCTGCGCCTCGGTGACGACGCGCTGATCCTCGCCCAGAACCTCTGCGGCTGGATCGCCCGCGCCCCCGAGATCGAGGAGGACGTCGCCCTCGGCAACATCGCCCTCGACCTGCTCGGCCACGCCCGCTCCCTGTTGCGTTACGCCGGCAGCTACGACGGACGGACCGAAGACGACCTCGCCTACTGGCGCGACGAGCAGGAGTTCCGCAGCGCCTGGCTCTTCGAACTGCCGAACGGCGACTTCGCCCACACGATCGTCCGCCAGCTCCTGGCATCCGCGTACCTCGTCGAGCTGTACCGCGACCTCACGGCATCCACTGATCCGGTGCTCTCCGCCGTCGCCGCGAAGGCCGAGAAAGAGGTCGACTACCACCGCGACCACGCCGTGCAGTGGACACTCCGCCTCGCCGGCGGCACCGACCAGTCGCGGCGCCGCTTCCTCGTCGCCCTCGACGACACCTGGCCGTACCTCGACGAGCTGTTCCGCGACGAACCGGTCCACGACCGACTCGACGGGGTCGCTGTGCGTCCCTCGACGCTGCGCGCGCGGGTCGACGAGGTCGTCGCGACGGTGTTCGCCGAAGAAGACGTCGAGGTTCCCGGCATCCCGTTCTCGTCCGCCGGAGGTCGCCGTGGCATCCATCACCCGTCGTTCGGACCCCTGATCGCCGAGATGCAGATGCTGGCCCGCCGCCACCCGGGGGCGACATGGTGACCGCGACCGTCGAGTACGCGCGCGAGGTCGCCGCCGCCGTGGTCGACCCCGAAGTCCCGGTGCTCACGATCGACGACCTCGGCGTGCTCCGCGACGTGCGGGTCGACGGCGACACGGTGACCGTCACGATCACCCCCACGTACTCGGGCTGCCCCGCGGTCGAGGCGATCCGCGACGACATCGTCCTCGCCCTCACCTCGGCCGGTTTCAACCGTGCGGTCGTGCAGACCACCCTCACCCCGGCCTGGACCACGGAGTGGATGAGCGACGAGGGCAGGCGAAAGCTCACCGAGTACGGCATCGCCCCGCCGACCGGGCGTGCTCCCGCCGGCCCCATCCGACTGAAGCTCAGCGTCGCGTGCCCCCGCTGCGGCTCGCTCGACACCCACGAGCTCTCGCGCTTCGGCTCCACCTCGTGCAAGTCGCTGTGGGAATGCCGCGCCTGCCTCGAGCCCTTCGACCACTTCAAGGCCCTCTGATGACGATGACGGATGCCACGCCCTCGCGCGTTCCGACCACTTCCGCCCCGCGTGCCCGCGCGCGCTTCCACACCCTGCGCGTCGCGGACGTGCGGCCCCTCACCCCGACCGCGATCGAGGTGACGTTCGCGGTTCCCGACGAGATCGCCGACGCCTTCGATTACGCGCCCGGCCAGTACGTCGCCCTGCGGGCCACGGTCGAAGGGGAAGAGCTCCGCCGCTCGTACTCGCTGTGCCGTCCGCCCGCTCGTGGCGCGATCAGCGTCGGCATCAAGCGCGACCCCGACGGACGCTTCTCGTCGTGGGCGCACGAGGGCCTGCGGCCGGGCGACGAGATCGACGTCATGAGCCCGCAGGGCACGTTCGTGTCGAAGGCGTCCATCGCCACCGGTCACGTGGTCGCGATCGCCGCGGGGTCGGGCATCACCCCGATCATGGCGCTCGCCGCGGGTGTCCTCGAGCGCTCCGCCGACAGCCGCATGACGATCGTCTACGCCAATCGCTCGTCCACCGACGTCATGTTCGTCGACGAGCTCGCCGACCTCAAGGACCGCTACCCGTCCCGCCTCACGCTCCACCACGTGCTCTCGCGCGAGCAGCGTGCAGCCCCGGTGTTCTCGGGTCGGCTCGACGAGGAGCGGCTGCGCCTGATCCTGTCGCGACTCATCGACCCGGCATCCGTCGACGAGTGGTTCCTCTGCGGGCCGTTCGCCCTGGTCGAGGTGTGTCGCGAGACGCTCGCCGAGGCGGGCGTTCCGCGCGACCGCGTGCGGTTCGAGCTGTTCACCGCCGGTGACGGCGACGCCCCCGCGCAGACCGGGGGAGCGCGGCCCGTGCGCGTCCGCGCCGACGAACCCGTGCGCTCCATCGACTTCACGCTCGACGGTCAGTCGGCGCACGTCGACAGCCCGGTCGCCGCGAACGAGACGATCCTCGCCGCCGCCCTCCGCGTGCGCCCGGACGTGCCGTTCGCGTGCGCGGGAGGGGTGTGCGGCACGTGCCGCGCTCGGGTGATCGAGGGGTCCGTCTCGATGACCGAGAACTACGCGCTCGAGCCCGACGAGATCGAACGCGGGTACGTGCTGACCTGCCAGTCGCACCCGACCTCCGACGCCGTGCGCGTCGACTACGACGGATGAGGATGCCGTGATCGACTACTCCTTCGCCGACGACCTCGCGATCATCACCCTCGACGCGCCCGCGAGGCGCAACGCTCTCGGTCTCGATGCGCTGCGCGCGCTCGCCGAGGCGTACGAGCGCGCCGAGGCGGACGGCGCCCGCGCCGTGCTCCTCCGCGGTGAAGGGCCGTCGTTCTGCGCGGGACGAGACATCTCCGGCGTCGACCCGGTGACCGACGACGTCGCCGGATACCTCGACGCCACGCTCGCGCCCCTCCTGCGTCGCATGGCGTCTTTTCCCGCGCCGACGTTCGCCGCCGCTCACGGTGCGTGCCTCGGCGTGGGCCTCGGTCTGCTCATCGCCACCGACGTCGTGTTCGTCGCCGACGACGCGAGAATCGGCTCGCCCTTCGCCGCCCTCGGCGCGACCCTCGACTCGGGCGGTCACGCCCTCTTCGTCGAGCGCCTCGGCACCCACGCCACGCTCGACCTCATCTACACGGGCCGCATGCTGACGGGCGACGAAGCCGTGCGCGCCGGGGTCTTCTCGCGGGTGGTCCCGGCATCCGAGGTCCAGGATGCCACCGAGCTCGCCGCCCGCCGGGCAGCGGCCGGCCCGACCGAGGCGTTCCGCGCCAGCAAGCGCATCGTCGCGGCGATCCGCGACGAGCGGCTGGGACTGTGGGAGGCGATGGCGCTCGAGAATCGCGCGCAGGCCGCCCTCGCCGCGACAAACGACTACCGCGAGGGCTTCGCCGCGTTCCAGGCGAAGCGCGCCCCGGAGTTCACGGGCCGCTGACGCCCGGACGGCCGCGGCTGGTTGAATCGGCTCATGTCGATCGACGAAGAAGACGAACTCGCGCAGTTGCGTCGCCGGGCGTACTCGCCTTCCGCCGACATCGCCTCCGACCCCGATGCGCTCCGTCGTCTGATGGAGCTCGAGGCCCGGGCGACCCCGACCGGGCCGACGCCCGAACGAGCCCCGGCAGCGCCCGAAGAACATCTCGCTCCCACCGAGGACGAGATTCCGGATGCCATCCCCGAGCGGCCGCGGTTCACTCTGCCGCGCTTGCGCCGGTCGACGGTGATCATGCTGGGGGCGGCTGCGCTGGTGGTGGCGACGCTCGCCACGCTGCTCGTGGTCGTGCAACGTGTGCAGACCGATCCCCTCCAGGCCGGGGCGACGCAGATCGCGCGCCTTGCTCCGGATCCCGTTTTCGAGGTGCCGAGCTCGCTCACGATGGGGATCACGGGCAACGTCACGGCCTTCGAGGAGTTCGAGGGCTTTCGCGTGATCTCTCAGCCGTCGTACTACGACGCGGAGGGCGCTGCGCGCTGCATGACGGTGTGGCAGCCGGAACTGCTCGACACGGCGGGCGGCGGCGGGTTCTCCTATGACGGCGAGTTCTTCATGAGCACCTGCGGCGCCGGCTCTTTCCCCGCGAACATGACCATGCTGCTGCGAGAGGCCACCCCGGAGCGCGCGCAGACCGACTTCCCCGCGGGAACCGCCCTGCAGTTCGTGTACGACGCGACGAACAACGAGATCGTCGTCTTCCGCGGCTGAGATCGGAAACGACGATGCCCCGGCACGCGGCCGGGGCATCGTCGAACGGAGCGGTCGTCAGGCCGCGGTGGTCACCGCGAACTGCACCGAGCCCTGGGGGTCGATCTTCGCGTCGAGGACGCGGTCATCGAGCACTGCGGCGGCATCGGTGTCGAGGAAGACCCGCGCACCGGCGTTCTCGACGACGGCGTCCTGGGGCTCCGGGCCGTCGACGACCGACAGCGTGAATTGCGACTCGGGCGAGCCCGCGCCTTCGATGCGCACTCCGCCCTGAACGGCGTCCGGGTACTGCGCGGTGATGGTCTTGACGGCGGTCGTGGCCTCTTCGGTGAGCGTCAGCATTCGTGGCTCTCCTTCTTTGTCGACGACAGGAGCCAGCCACGATGCCGAGAATCCCCGCGGCTCTCAACCCCCGGCATCCATTTCCAGGGGATTCCCACGGAGCGTCCAGAGAGCGCTCACGGCACATTCGCCGGGGTCAGGGCAGCAGACCCGCCCGCCGCGCCCGTGCGACGGCGGCGTGCCGCGTCGAGGCGTCGAGCTTGGCCATCGCCGATGCGAGGTACGACTTCACCGTGGTCTCACGGAGGTGGAGGGATGCCGCGATCTCGCCGTTCGTCGAGCCCACGGCCGCGCACGCCAAGACGTCGATCTCGCGGCGCGACAGGTGGATGTCGGCGTCCTCGCCGGAGCGGGGAGCGTCGCCGGTGAGCGCGGCCAACCGCGACTCGAGCTCCTCGAGTCTCCGGCGCACGTCGTCGTCCCCGACCGTCGCGGCGATGCTGCGCAACTGCGCGTAGCTCTCGCGGATCTCCTCACGCACGCCGACGCTCAGTCCGGTGTCGCCCACCGGCATGCTCGAGAGGCGCCGATCCACTTCTTCGCGGACGCGCAGTTCGGTGCCCAGCTCTCCGGCGACGTCGAAGGCCGGTCGCGCCTCGAGCTCACCGACCGGGGCCTGCGCCCACGATCCGCAATACAGCACCCCGCGCGCATGGCCGCGGACGAGAACGGGCACGGCGAACAGCGTCGCGATTCCCTCGCCCAGGATGGCCCGGTCGTAGTCGTGGGTGATGGACCGCGCGGTGCGGTAGTCGAGGGTCATCCTCGGCCGCCGTTCGACGAGGGCCCGTCCGCCGAGGCCGCGCTCGGCGCGGACGACCAGGCCCTCGATGCTGCGCGTGCGCGCACCGACGATGGTCGACACATGGACGGCTCCGTCGTGCTCCAGGCCGCCGAACGCGAGGGGGAAGTGGGTGCGACGCGCGAGTTCGGTGACAGCGTGCGAGACCAGCGTCGCGTCGTCGCGAAGAAGAGTCGGTGCTCCCACGAGAACTACCTACTTCCGGGGGTGACGGCTGCGTCGCCGCCTTTCGTAGCGTCGACCCTACCACCGGGAGCGCTACCACGATCCCGGGTCACCATCCCCCCATCGGTGCGAGGTTGCACCGGTCCCATGAGGCAAGGAGGCCACATGACGGACAGAAGGATCGACTCCGCTCGCGGGGGCGGCGTCGACTACATCACGGTTGAGGAGTCGCCCCGCTTCCGCGAGTTGAAGAAGCGCCAACGCAGCTTCATCTTCCCGCTCGCGGTCGCGTTCCTCGTCTGGTACTTCGTCTACGTGCTGCTGTCGTCGTTCGCTCCGGCGTTCATGGCGCAGCCCGTGTTCGGCGCGGTGACGGTCGGGCTGCTGTTCGGCCTCGGGCAGTTCGTCACGACCTTCGCGATCACGATGGGATATGTCGCCTACGCGAACCGGCGGCTCGATCCCATCGCCGAAGAATTGCGTGACGAGCTCGAGCGCACGGAGCGGGGGTCGAAGTGAACGAGGTCTTCGGTACCGTCCACGCCGCCGTTCAGACGGTCGAGAACAACCCGGTCCTCAACATCTCGATCTTCGGGGCGTTCGTCGCGGTGACGCTGTTCATCGTCATCCGTGCCAGCCGCAACAGCAAGACGGCCGCGGACTACTACGCCGCGGGGCGCTCCTTCACGGGGCCGCAGAACGGCTTCGCGATCGCGGGGGACTACCTGTCGGCGGCCTCGTTCCTGGGGATCGTCGGTGCGATCGCGATCAACGGGTACGACGGATTCCTCTACTCCATCGGCTTCCTCGTCGCGTGGCTGGTGGCGCTGCTGCTGGTCGCGGAACTCATGCGCAACACCGGCAAGTTCACGATGGCCGACGTGCTCTCCTTCCGCTTGCGGGAGCGTCCGGTGCGGATGGCCGCGGCGATCACGACCCTCGCGGTGTGCTTCTTCTATCTGCTGGCGCAGATGGCCGGAGCCGGCGGACTCGTCTCGCTGCTCCTCGGCATCACCGAGCGTCTCGGACAGTCCATCGTGGTCGCGGTCGTGGGCCTCCTCATGATCGTCTACGTGCTCATCGGTGGGATGAAGGGCACCACGTGGGTGCAGATCGTCAAGGCGTTCCTGCTCATCGGCGGCGCCGTCGTCATGACGATCTGGGTGCTCGCGATCAACGGGTTCAACCTCAACACGCTCCTCGAGGCCGCCGTCGCGGCGTCGCCGAAGGGAGAGGCGGTGCTGGCTCCCGGTCTGCAGTACGGCAAGAACCCGTGGGACTTCATCTCCCTCGCCCTGGCGCTCGTTCTCGGCACCGCGGGTCTGCCGCACGTCTTGATGCGCTTCTACACGGTGCCCACGGCGAAAGAGGCACGCCGTTCGGTGGTCTGGGCCATCTGGCTCATCGGGCTGTTCTACATCCTCACCCTCGTGCTCGGTTACGGTGCGGGTGCCCTCGTCGGACCGGATGCCATCCTCGCGGCACCGGGAGGCGTCAACGCGGCGGCTCCGCTGCTGGCTCTCGCCCTCGGCGGACCGATCCTGCTCGGGTTCATCTCGGCCGTCGCCTTCGCGACGATCCTCGCGGTGGTCGCCGGTCTGACCATCACGGCGGCTGCCTCTTTCGCCCACGACATCTACGCGAGCGTCGTGAAGAAAGGAAACGTTCCGCCCGACGGAGAGGTGAAGGTCGCGCGGCGTACGGTGATCGTCATCGGCGTCCTCGCGATCGTCGGGGGCATCGGGGTGCAGGGGCAGAACGTCGCCTTCCTGGTCGCCCTGGCCTTCGCCGTCGCGGCGTCAGCGAACCTCCCGACCATCCTCTACTCACTCTTCTGGCGCCGTTTCACCACCCGCGGCGCGGTGTGGAGCATGTACGGCGGCCTCGGGTCCGCGCTCGTGCTGATCGTCCTGTCTCCGGTGTTCTGGGGCACGCCCACCAGCGTGTTCGTCAACACCGGCGTGGCGATCTGGCCGCTGAACAACCCGGGCATCGTCTCGATCCCGCTGGGGTTCCTCCTCGGATGGCTCGGGTCGATCACTTCGCGTCGCGCCGAGGACGCGCGCAAGGCGGCCGAGATGGATGTCCGCTCGCTCACCGGCTTCGGCGCCGAGAAGGCGTCCAGCCACTGAGAATCCCGTTCGGAGCGGGAGCGCCCGGTCTCGTCGGCACCAGCCGTCGGGCCGGGCGCTTCCCGGTTCACCGGCGAACGCTCGCGCGTGTCGTGTCTCCCGAGCCGACGCCGCGCCGGTCCACCGCGCCGCACGCGGCTACGTCACCCGGCCCCGCGCAGTCCTTCGCGGAGCACGACGTCGTTCTCCAGTGACAGTAGGTACTCCTTGACCTCGGGGTGACCGCCGTACTCGCCGATCGATCCGTCGGCGCGCACCACGCGGTGGACGGGGACGACGATCGAGAACGGGCTCTTCGCGCACGCCGTCCCTACGGCCCGCGCGGCCCCGGGAGCGCCCGCCAGGATCGCGACCTCTCCGTACGACGCCATCTCGCCATAGGGGATGTCGACGGTGGCCTGAAGGGCGGTTCGTGTGAACCCCTGCACCAGTCGCCAGTCGAGCGCGACGTCGAAGTGTCGGCGCGCGCCGTCGAAGTACTCATCGAGCTGCGTGCGCAGGGCGGCGGCGCCCTCGGGATCGCTGTCGGGCATGACCCCCAATCGCTGCGCGATGTCGGCGCGCGCGAGGTTCATCCCGTCGTGCGCGACGTCGAGCCGCACCAGGGCCTCGTCGACGAACGTGAGCAGGATCGGGCCGACGGGGCTGTCGTATTCCGTGCTGGTGACTGTGTTCATGTGCTCATCCTCGTGACCGGGCGGACCGTCCGTCGGGGCGGCATCGCGAAAGGGGGACAGCCCGGCGATTCGGCATCCTGGGGAGGAAGAGCCGATCCGACGGCGTGTCGCGGATTCCCGCAAAACCCGCCCCGGCTGCGCCCCATCCGGGAATGCCCGGCTTAGTCTGGCAGGTGTGTGGCGAGCTGAGGAGGACACCGTGAGCGGTGCCGACGGAGACGTTCCCTCGTCGACCGTCGATCCGGGCGAGCTGCGACTGTCGGAGCCCGGCATCGTGGTCCGCCACGTCGCCGACCCCGAGCGCGATCGCATCCGTGCCGAGGCGGCCGCCCTGGGCGGCCGATCCACGCTGCTGCGGTTCGATGACACGCTCGACGCCGGCATCGACATCACGAAGGCTCATCCCGGGTCGCTGCCGCAGTTCATCACCGGCCGGGCGACGCTGCTCTCCAACCTCTTCCGCGACGAGGTGGCGCTGCGCACCGCGCGACTGGCGGCCGAGCGCATCACGGCGAAGAACGTCGAGCTGCGCACCGCGCGCGGCCTCGAGCCCGTTCATCTGGCCGTCGGTCTCGCCGCGTGGAAGATCGGGGGAGTGGAGTGGTCCTCGCCCGTCCTGCTCCGGCCCCTCGCGATCCGTCGCCACAACGGGGATTTCGAGCTGAAGCTGCACGGTGCTTTCGTGATGAACCCCGAGCTGGCCCGCGCGTTCCGCAGCCACCTCGGCATCCACATCGACAGTGCCGCTCTCGCCGGCCTCGCCTACGACCAGGGCGTGTTCAAGCCGCAGCCGGTGATCGACCACATCCGTCGCCTGACCACGCACGTCCCGACGTTCGTGGTGCACCCGCGCCTGGTCATCTCGTCGTTCGCCGACGTGGGGTCGGGCATGGCCCGCGACACCCAGCACCTCGACGACACGCTCCTGAACGCCCTCGCTGGGCACCCCGACGACCGGGCGCGGATCACCGTGCGCCGCGAGGACCCCGTCATCGTCAGCCCCGACGAGCGCCCGCCGGCGTCCGACACCCTCCTGCTCGACGCGGATGCCGAGCAGGAACGCGTCCTCGCCCGGATCGCCGCGGGCCACTCGCTCGCCGTCCACACGCTTCCGGGCACGGGTGGTACCCAGACCGTGATCAACGCCGTGGGACAACTGGTGCACGCCGGAAAGCGTGTTCTCGTCGTCAGCGCCCGCCGCTCCACGCTCGACGGCATCCGTCACCGCCTCGCCGGGGTCGGTCTCACGGGGCTCGCGGTCTCGCCGAACCACGTGCGCCGCGACCTCATCCGCGCGATCGGCCGCAACGAGAAAGCCGAACAGCCCAAGGTCGCCGAGATCGACGACGCGTTGCTCCGTCTGCGCACCGTCCTTCGCGACTACCGCTCGGCCGTAACGGAGCCGCACCTGGCGTTGGGAGTCTCGGCCCTCGACGTTCTGCGCGCGCTCACGGCTCTGGCATCCACCTCCCCGCCGCCGTCGACCGCCGCCCGCTTCGATCTGGCGACCATGGAACGACTCGCCGGGCGCCGCGACGCGGCCGCGCGGGCGCTGGCGATGGCCGCGCGTCTGGGCGAGTTCCGTTTCGGGCCCGACGACTCCCCGTGGTACGGCGTGAGCTTCACGCGCACCGAAGACGCGAGAGCGGCGCACGACCTCGCCGGCAAGCTCCACACGCACGACGTCCCGCGCCTCCTCGAGCGCGGATACGAGCTCATCGCGCAGACGCGCATGCGCCCGTTCCAGACGGTGTCCGAGCTCGGCGCGTACCTGAAGCTCCTTCAGGGCATTCGCGAGTCGCTCGACCGCTTCAGCCCGAGCGTGTTCGAACGTCCGCTCGGCGAGCTCATCGACGCCCACTCGCCGCGTCGTGACGCGTCGCCGATGAGCGGCCCGAACCGCCGCCGCCTCAAGCGCCTGTCGAAGGAGTACGTGCGCCCCGGTGTCCACGTCACCGACATGTACGAAGCGCTCGTGCGGATCCAGCAGCAGCGCACCGAGTGGCAGCGCGTCGTCGAGGCAGGCGTCACGCCCGAAGTGCCCCTCGGACTCGCTGATGTGCACGTCGCCTGGCAGCGCGTCGACGCCCTGCTCGGCGAACTCGACCAGATCCTCGGCCGTCAGGGGTCGGAGCGCCTCGCGACCCTGCCGGTGCACGAGCTCGTCCGCACGCTCGCCGGTCTCGCCGCTGAGTCGACGTTCTTCGACAACCTCGTCGAGCGTGCGCAGCTGCGCTCCGAGCTCGCCCGTCTGGGGCTCGAGCCGCTGCTGGTCGAGCTGTCGGTCCGCCACGTTCCCGAAGAGCGGGTGGGCAACGAGCTCGAGTTCGCGTGGTGGCAGTCGGCGCTCGAGCACCTGCTGCGCACCGACCGCGCGCTGCTGGGCGCGAACACCGCCGTGGTCGATCGTCTGGAACGCGACTTCCGTCTCGTCGACGAGGCGCACGCTGCCGCCGCGGGTCCGCTGCTGGCCGCCGAGCTCGCGAAGCAGTGGCGCATCGGCATCGTCGATCACCCCGACGAGGCCGCGGCGCTGAAGCGCTCGCTGAAGGACGGGCTGCACACCGCGACGGAGATCTCGGATGCCGCGCCCACCCTGCTGCGTACCCTCGCGCCCGTGTGGCTCGCCTCGCCGTACGAGGTTCCGGACGTGCCGACCGACCTCGCCTTCGACGTCGTGATCATCGCGGACGCCGCGGCCCTGTGTCTCGCCGAGGCCGCGCCCGCCCTGCGCCGGGCCCGCCAGGTCGTGCTCTTCGGCGACCCGGTGGTGCAGAAGCCCACCCCCTTCCGCGTCAGCGCGTCGATCGCGCCGGCGCCCGACGAGGCCGACGACGTGCCCTTCGACGAGGTCTCGGTCTTCGAGCGCATCGCCGAGCTCCTCCCCGTCGAGACGCTGACCCGCAGCTACCGCGCGGGCGGCGAAGACCTCGCGCAGCTCGTCAACGACGCGTTCTACGGCGGCGAGATCGTCTCGCTCCCGTGGGCGGGCTCGTACCTCGGACGCGGCAGCCTCAGCGTCGACTACGTCGAGAACGGCGTGGGCGCGCCCCATCCCGTCAGCGGTGCGGTCGAGAGCCCGGATGCCGAGGTCGCCCGCGTCGTCAGCATCGTCATCGAGCATGCGGTCAACCGCGCGTCCGAGTCGCTCATGGTCGTCACCGCGAGCCGTACCCATGCGGAGCGCGTGCGCGCGTCCGTCGAGGCGGCGCTCGCCGGCCGTTCCGATGTCGCGGCTTTCGTGTCTCGGGATGCCGCCGAGCCCTTCGCGGTGCTCACTCTCGAGGAGTCTGTGGCCGAGAGCCGCGATCGCGTGGTGTTCTCGCTCGGTTTCGGTCTCACCCGCCACGGCCGAGTCCTGAGCGACTTCGGTGATCTGTCGACCCCCGACGGCGAACGCCTCCTGACGGTCGGCATGACGCGCGCGCGGCGCTCGATGGTCATCGTGTCGTCGATCCGCCCCTCGGCTTTCGATGACGGGCGCCTCGAGCATGGGGCCGCGACGCTGATGGGCATCCTCGGGTCGGTCGCGTCGCGCGGCCGCGAGAGCCGCCTCGAAGACCTCGCCGACCCCCTCACGCGCGCCCTGGCGCGCGAGCTGCGCGCCCTCGGCATCGAGGTCGACCTCGACTACCGTGGACTCCTCCCGCTCGTGGCCCGCCACGGCGGAAAGGCCGTCGTCGCCGAGAGCGACCCCGAGACCATCGGCGAATCGCTCCGCGAGACGCTCCGCCTGCGTCCGCAGATCCTGCGTCGCCTCGGCTGGCACTACGTGCGCGTGCACGCGTTCGATCTGTACAGCGACCCCGCGGGGGTGGCATCCCGGATCGCCGAACTGCTCGGCGTCGCGCCCGACGACCCCGCCGACTCCGGGACGACCACCGAGCCCCTCGACCTGCCCGGTTGAGTGCGATGAGCACGACCCCGGATGCCACGGGTGCCGCGGGCGATCCGGACGCGGAGCTCGCGCGCGACGACGCCTCATCGCACGAGGAACGACAGCCGGTGGTCCGGGTCCGCGGGGCGCGCCGTGCGCGGCTGCTGCCGGCGCCGGGCACGACGGCGGAACCCGCGCCCGCGGACGACCCGCACCGGGGCGGAGGGTCGGGGCCGGTGGCATCCGGTCCGAATGACGACCGCATGCTGCGCGACGTTCCCCCGCACTACTGACGAACGGGCCCGCGCTGCGCCAGCGCGGACCCGTTCAGCGAAGCGTTCAGGCCTTGTTCTGACGCTCCAGGAGGTCACGGATCTGCACGAGGAGCTCCTGCTCGGTGGGGAGCTTGGGCTCTTCGGAAGCCGCGTCGGTGACGCCGGCGCGGGCGGCGGCGCGCTCCTTCCAGCGGTTCATCGGGAAGACGAACACGAAGTAAACGATCGCGGCGACCGCGAGGAAGTTGATGACCGCGACGAGGATCGACCCGAACTCGAACGTCGCGATGCCGCCGAAGATCGTCGGAACCGAGAGGTTGAGGTTCGTCAGGTCGCCGATCTGGAACACGAATCCGATGAGGGGATTGATGAAACCCTGGACGATCGCATTCACGATCGCTGTGAAGGCTGCACCGATGACAACGGCGACCGCGAGATCGATCACGTTGCCGCGGAGGATGAACTCTTTGAATCCCTTGATCACGTTGGTCTCCTGGGGGGTCGAGGGTCTACTGGCGAGGGGCGACGCGTCAGGACGACGACGAAGCCGTCGAAGTCGATGATGACGACGTCGACGACGATCCGCCACCGCTTGCGCCGGCTGAGCTCGACGATCCGCTCGACGACGCGCTGCCGGACGAGCTGCTCGACGAGCTCCGGGAGTCGGTGCGGTAGAAGCCCGACCCGTTGAACGTCACGCCGATCGAGCCGTACTGCTTGCGGAGGTCTCCGCCGCACTCGGGGCATTCGGTGAGGGCCGCGTCAGAGAACGACTGGACGGCGTCGAAACGGTGTCCGCACTGCTTGCAGGCATACGAGTACGTGGGCATGGTGCTTCTTTCGGGTGTCAGGCGGGGGAGGCGGCGATACGTACCGTGCGCGTCGGGGTCACGATGCCCGAGACGGGCTGGTCGTGCACGTCGCGCGGAACGTCGTCGACGAATTCGGAGTCGAAGATGACGGCGTAGACGGGAGGGCACTTCTCCATCGAGCCGAGGGTCTTGTCGAAGTAGCCGCGGCCCCAGCCGAGGCGCATGCCGCGCCGGTCGACCGCCGCCGCGGGGATGACGAGAAGATCGACGTCGTTCACGGCGATCGGTCCGAGCACGTCGCCGACGGGTTCGGGGAGGCCGAACAGCCCCTCGGTGATGTCGGCGTCGGGCGTGGCGACCGCCCAGTCGAGCAGCCCGTCTTCGCGCGTGATCGGCAGGAGGACCCGGATGCCGCGCGCCACCGCGGCGGCGACGAAGGCGTGCGTGCCGGGTTCGGTGGTCGTGGACAGGAAACACGAAATGCTGCGTGCGCCGAGGCTTTCGACCAGGGCGTCGAGCTGTTCTTTGACGCCGTCCTCGGCGATTTCGCGCGCGTGCGCAGAAATGGTCTGTCGTCGTTCGCGAAGATCGGCGCGTAATGCGCGCTTGGCCTGCTCGATGCTGTCGGGCATGCAGTAAGTGTAAGTGCGCGTCCCGTCACGCCGCCGTCACAGGAGACCAGTAGGGTATGCCCATGCCTCATAAGCCCTTCAAGGCCGTCATTCCGGCCGCAGGACTCGGTACGCGCTTCCTCCCGGCCACCAAGGCCATGCCGAAGGAGATGCTGCCGGTCGTCGACAAGCCGGCCATTCAGTACGTCGTCGAAGAGGCCACCGGTGCCGGTATCGACGATGTCCTGATCATCATCGGCCGCAACAAGAACAACATCGCCAATCACTTCGACTCGATGCCCGAGCTCGAAGCGAAGCTTCGCGAAAAAGGCGACAGCGACAAGCTCGCCAAGGTCGAGCACTCCTCCGACCTCGCCGACGTGCACATGGTGCGCCAGGGCGAGCCCAAGGGCCTCGGTCACGCCGTTCTCCGCGCGCGCAGCCACGTGGGCGACCACCCCTTCGCGGTCCTTCTCGGCGACGACCTCATCGACGAGCGCGACCCGCTGCTCACGACGATGATGGAGCAGTATGACAAGCGCAACGCGACCGTCATCGCTCTGATGGAGGTCGACCCCGAGCACATCCACCTCTACGGTGTCGCCGCGGTCGAGCCCACCGAAGAAGACGGTGTGGTCAAGGTCACCCAGCTCGTCGAGAAGCCGAAGGCCGAGGACGCTCCGTCCAACCTGGCCATCATCGGCCGCTACGTGCTCGGACCCGACGTGTTCGACATCCTGGAGCACACCGAACCCGGCAAGGGCGGCGAGATCCAGCTGACCGACGCGCTCGAAGAGCTCGCCAACGGCGGCGGCGACGGTGGGGGCGTGTACGGCGTGGTGTTCCGCGGCCGTCGTTACGACACCGGCGACCGCGTCGACTACATCAAGGCGATCGTCCAGCTCGCCGCGGACCGCGACGACCTGGGCCCGGCGCTGCGTCCGTGGTTCAAGGAGTTCGCGGCGGGTCTCTGACCCCATGGATCTCTCCGTCCCACGACGGCACGGCGAGGTGTCGATCCGTCTCATCCGCAACCGCGATGCGCGCGTCCTTCAGCAGCAGCTGATCGACAACCGCTCGTGGTTGCGGCCGTGGGAGGCCACGAGCCCCGATGGCCCGGTGTCGTTCGACATGCGCCTCGGCATCCGAAGGCTCATGCAGCAGTACCGCGACGGCGTCGGCGTTCCCTTCGTCATGGAGTGGAACGACGAGGTCGCCGGTCAGCTGAACGTGTGGGGTGTCTCGCGCGGCTCGCTCGCGTCCGCGACCATCGGGTACTGGGTGGCGGAGCCCTACGCGGGACGCAACATCACCACGATCAGCGTCGCGATGGCCACCGACATCTGCTTCACCTCGCTCAACCTGCACCGCGTCGAGATCTGCATCCGTCCGGAGAATCACGCGAGCCTCCGCGTCGTCGAGAAGCTCGGGTTCCGCTACGAGGGGCTGCGCCGCCGGTACATCCACATCGACGGCGACTGGCGCGACCACTACGCCTTCGCTCTCGTGCGCGAGGAGGTCCCGCACGGCGTGCTCGACCGTTACGAGCGCGGCCAGGTGCCGCCGGACGCCGCTCGCGTCCCGCCCGCCGACCGGCTCTAGTCTTTCGGTCGCTCCCGACCACTCGCGCCCGCGCCCGCGTGGCGAGACTGCATCGCGCTGACATTCCCACTGCAGGCTGCAATGGAGATGTCAGCTGGATGCAGTCTGGGCTGGTCAGGGAGATCGCGCGGTCAGCGACGACACGCGCGGGGATGCCGAGCTGTGACCCTCCCGTGACCTACCGTGTTCACATGGGTGGACAGGTTCTCGGTGGCGGGGTGATCGTCTTCGTGGCGGTCGCGCTGTGGCTCGTCTATCTTCTGCCGTCATGGCAGAGCCGACACCGGTTCACCTCGGCCGAGCGCAACGCCGTCCGCCTCAACCAGGCGCTCCGCGTACTCGCCGAGACGGCGGAGACGCCCCGTGAGGTCCACCTCGAACTCACCGCGCGGACGGCGCACCAGCAGCAGAAGATCGCGCGTCAGGTGCAGGCCAAGAAGGCCGAGATCGAGCTCGCCGAGGCGAAGGCCCGACTCGAGGTCGCCCGCCTCGAGAACGCCCGCGACCGTGATCTCGTGAAAGAGCAGCGCGCTGCCGCCCTCGAACTCGCGCGGGCGGAACGCGCCGCCGCCGTGCACGTCGCTCGTGCCGAGCGCGCCGCGGCTCTCGAGAAGGCCCGTGCCGAGCGCGAGGTGGCCATCGAGCGGGCCCGCGCCGAGCGCGCCGCGGCGGTCGCCCACCCCGAAGCGCGTCGTGCCAAGGCGCGCCGCCGCTTCCGCCTCGCCACGTCGGTACTCGCCCTCGCCGGCCTGATCGCGGCCGTTGCCGGAACCGTGATGGTCGTCGCCGGTGGGGGACCTGTTCTCCTTATCGCGGGTTCGACCGGGGTCGTGGCATCCGTTCTCCTCCTCCGTCGTCTCGCGGTTGTGGCCTCTCGGGGCGTCGCTCGCCCGGCGGTCGTCGCCGAGGAACGCGTGGCACCGGTGGTGCAGGACTTCGCTCCGGCGGCTCCCGCGCCCCGCCAGACCTGGACGCCGCGCGAGCTCCCGCGGCCGCTCGTCGCCTCGGCCGGCTCGCGCGCTGCGGCTGTCGTCGACGAACAGCTCGCCCGCGAGGCCCTGCGTGCCGCCGCCCGCGAAGAGGCCGCCCGCGAGATCGCCGCTGCCCAGGCTCCGACCCCGATCGAGACCGCGCGTCCGGCGGCCGCTCCCTCGCCGTACGCGGCGATGGGGTACGTCGACGACACCGAGATCGAGGACCACGTCCGCCGGCTGCTCGAGCGTCGCGCGTCGGGTCAGTGATGGACCGCATGCCGTTCGCGGCATGACGCGCCCGGGAGGTCGCCCAGAGCGGGTGTCGGGCTCGCAGCGTGATAGTGTTGTGGAGTTGTCCGGGCCTGTGGCGCAGTTGGTAGCGCGCCTCGTTCGCATCGAGGAGGTCAGGGGTTCGAATCCCCTCAGGTCCACCAAATCGTTCTCTTTAGAACAAATGACGTTGTAAGAGCCATCCGCATGCGGCGCTTCTCCCTCAGGAGAGGCGCCGTTTGCTGTTTCAGAGACGGTGACGATGCTGGCGAACGGTTCGGCCAGCACACCCTCGACTGTCTCGTCGCGCGTGACGAGGATTCTCCTGAAGAAGGCCTGGTTGTACGCGCGGCGAAGCGCGTCGGGTGCGCGTCGGTAAGCCTCGTAGCAGTTCTCGGCGAGAGCGATCGCGTCGTCCAAGTTCTGTTCGAGCACTTCGAACTCGGTTTTGAGGGCGCCGAGCCGGTCGCTGACGACGGTCATCTCCCGATTCACTCGTTCTTGTTCCTCGGGGTACAGCTGGCCAGGGATGGTGCCGTCGAGGTGTGCGTCGAGCAGTTTCCTGCTTCGGTCCATAAGGCCGGCCTGCTGGGTCAGGAGCATCTGCTGCGTGCGTTTTGCCTCCGCCGCACCAGCCTCCACGGCGGTCTTCAAACGAGACTTTGTCATGGCCGCGCCGTCGGGCGTGAGCGCGACCAGCTTGTACAGGTTCTCAACCTGTCTCTCAACATCGTGGATGTTGATGGCGGACATCGTGCAGTTCGTTCGCTTCTGATGGCGCCCGACGCAGACGAAGTACGGATAGATCACTCCCGCCGCATTCTGGGAGTGGTGAATGATGAGTCGACTCTTGCATCGTCCGCAGAAGACGGAGCTTTTCAGATAGTTATTGTGGATACGGGCCTTCTCTCCAGTCGATCGTGATGCGAACATTTGTTGGCACTTCTGCCACGTCGCTTGATCCACAAGAGGCGTATGCCGCCCCGGGTAGCTCGTGCCCTGGAAGGTGACGATGCCGAGGTAGTACGGATTGTTGAGGACATGATGCAGCTGGCTCACCGTCAACGGCCGTGAGGCCCGTTTCGGCGTCGGCGGAGTCGTCAGGCCTCGCGCGGTCAGCTCCGTTCGCAGCTGAGTGAGGGTGTACTCGCCGGAGACATACGCCTCAAAAGCCCAGCAGATCTGAGGCGCACGCACGTCGTCGAGCACGACGGTTCGAACCTCACGGCCCTCGTCGTTCACAGCGGCGCGATTGCGGTAGCCGATGGGTGCTCGCCCAGGCGTGCCGCCGGTCTTCGCTTTCTGACTCATGCCCTTGACGACTTCGTTGGCGAGATTGCGCGAGTAGAACTCCGCGATCGAGCTCATAATGCCGTGCAGCAGCATGCCGGACGGCGTCTCATCGATGTTCTCGCTCACAGAGACGAGACGCGCATTCGCGTGCTGGATAGCCAAGTTGATAGTGACGTCGTCCGCACGGCTTCGCGCCAAGCGGTCGACTTTGTGCACGATGACGAAGTTCACGGGGTTCTCTGCGATGAACTTGAGCATGCGCTGCAGGTCAGGTCGATCAGCGGACCGAGCTGATTCGCCGCGGTCGACGAACTCTTCAATGATGTCGGCACCGAGCGATTCGGCTTTTCGGCGATTAGCTTCACGTTGCGCGGGAAGGCTGTAGCCCTCCGGATCGCCGTCGCGCTCGGCCTGTTCCTTGGTCGACACTCGGAGATAGGACACCGCGGTCAAGCGAGTCCCAATTGGAGGTGCGAGGGTCGTCGTTGCGTTCATGTAGTCCTCCTTTCTGCCCATGGTTCGGGCGGACTTAGCTCCTTGATTTACGCTCACTTCACCTCTTAAGTCGAGATGTTTTGCGACGTGGATGTGATGTGGAATTTGCATCACCACCTGGGGAAAACTTTCCGGTCCCGCAGGCGTTGCGGGTGTGGGGCCAGGCGGCTGGCTGCGTGTCTGGCCCCACACGGTGACGGAGGTGGGGCCGGTGCCGCCCCGCCACGAGCCGGGCGGGACGAAGTCTGATATCGGAGCTACTTGTTGAAGACGTGCCACCATCCGTCGAGGTGGACGACGTCGTAGGTTTCGAGAACGCGCTTGTCGATGACAGCGTGATTCAAGGTGATGTGGTCGTCGGGGATGCCCTGCTCGCGCATGACCTTCTTCAGCGCTTGGAGCCAGCCGAGTCCTTCGAGGACGTCGTGGCGGAACTCGGCGAAGGTTTCCCAGGCGTCGGCGTAGCTGTTGTAGAAGTTCTCCAGGACGTCGGGGGCAGCAACGTTGGTATCAGGCAGGAGCAGGTAGGCGGCGAACGAGGCACCTGCTTCTTCAATGCCGTGCAGTATGCGGAGTGCGTCGTCGGGGTCACGCAGGGTGGAGAGGGAGTGTTCGGCGGAGGCGGCGGCTTCCGGGCCGAACGGTACCTGTCCTCCGGGACGTGACGGTTCGTTCTCGGGGTGTGCAGGCGGTGGTGTTTCGGGGCTCATGATTCCTCCTCTCTGGATTCAGTCGGTGTGGCACTGTCGGGGTCCGCGATAGTGGCGGGGAGCTGCTGCGGTGTGATGACCGTGAACAGCCGGTCGGGCAGGTGCTTGTCGGCGTGGATGGTGGCGGTGAGCCGGTCGGCGCGCCGCTGGGTGGGCACGATCCACAGCACTCTCGGGAACACGCCGTGTTCGGCTTGGGCGCGGCCGGTGGCTCTGTAGGCGGCGTAGGCGGCGCACTTGTCGCGCAGCACTGGGACGACGCTTTCGGTGCCGAGGTCCACTTCGACGTACCAGTGGTCGTCGAACTCGGGCGTGGAGAGCGTGGCGAACAGATCGGGCTTCAGGATCGTCGTGGTGCCTTGCCCGGTGAGGAAGCTGCGCCAGGCCTCGGTCTCGATCTCCAGCTTCGTGAGCCGCAGGTTGGTGCCCTGGGTGAGCTCGTGGAGGATGACGGCGGTCTCGGTGATCTGGAGGCAGTGTTCGAGGAACGGGAGGCTGGGGTCAATGAAGCGTCGGCGTGGTCCGCCGTCCCTTCGGGTGATGCGTTCGCCGGCCGCGTCAAGGTGCCAGATATAGGACGCTGAGCCGCGGGTGTGCCCGCCAATCTTTCGCTCCAGGCGGGTAATCAGCCGCTGCTGCAGGAGCCGGTCAAGGACACGAACGGTCGCGCGGGTAGCGGCACTCGGAGTGGCGTGGCCGGTGAAGAACTGGCGCTGGAGCTGCTTAGTGGTGGCGTAGCAGTGACGGCTCAGGAACCGCAGCAGCGCCCAGTCCCGCTCCGACAGATCGCTGCGGAGCTGCCGAAGTTGGACGGAGGTGACGTAGCTGGAGGGTCGGATCGTGGGGGTCATACGGTCCCCCTTCCGCTGGCCGGGTTGGCGGTGTTGGTTCCCGCCGTAGGCGGGACAGTCGATCCCCAATACGGCTGGGGATCGCCGTTAGGACGGGCTTTAGGGGCGGTGGTTCTGCATCGGACGGGTCGGTCGACCGGACAGCCGTTCCCTTCTTCGCGCCCGCTCATTTCGGGCTCCGTTTCGTACGCCCGATGGGCTCGTCATCACCCTCGTCACCCTGCCCGTCACCCTGGGAGTCATCGCATCCGTCACCCTCCGTCGTCACCCTCGGCGAGTCAGAGGTGTCAGGGATGTGGCGCGCGCCATAACGGGCCTCGGCCTCAGCGGTGACGGCCTCCACCGAGGAGACGGCCTTCGGCGGTGGGAGAACGCTGCCGGAGAACCAGCCTGTGCGAGCACCGCTGTTCTGGAGGCTGGTGTAGATCTCGTAGGGCGGGAGCCGAGTGAAGTCTTCTGGGTCGAGCCCAGTGGTCCGGGCGGCGAGCCTCGCTTCGGCATCTTCTTGGCCGAACAGAATTTTGTTCCTCGCATTCGCGTCGATTGTGTAGAGGAGCTTGGCGGGCATCTGGCTGCGGTGCTGGTGAGCGATGTGCCACGCCGCGCCCAGCGATCTGGACTGTTCGAGCGCTTCACCGAGGTCGGCACTCTTGCAGGAGATGTCGCCCACCTTGGAGGTCCGAATCGACCACGTCGGAGGTGTGGAAGACGAGAGCAACCAGCCTTGACGAAGGGCGGTGGTCATCATCGATGACTGCCGCCCCTTCACGTCGCCACTCGCGGACCCGGCTGCGGGCCCGCTCTCGGTACGACGGGGGTCGCTAGCCGCGGACCGCGGGTCAACTCGCGCGGACCATTGGAACGTGCGTGGGCTTCAAAACTCCCGCCGCGCGGAAGTCCGAGTCTACGGCGCGGGGCTTGGGTAGCGTGGGGGTGTGACCTCGATACCTGCCCGCGAAGTGTTGATCGGCCAGCTCATCAAACGCGATCCGGTTCGCACGGAAGCGGACATCCAGGCTGACATCTACGGGCTGCTGACTGTCGGAGACCTGAACATTGGTCTTGATCAGGCGCACATGGAGGCTCCCTCCGCGGACGGCACTCGGCGTCGTATTGATGTCGAGGTCGGGCAAGTAGCGATCGAGGTCAAGAAGGATCTGCGCAACCAGACGGTGCGGGCTGATGGCGAGTCTCAGCTGGAGGGATACATCTCGACCCGAACCGAACAGTCAGGCGCCCACTATTCCGGTGTCCTCACCGACGGCGTTCTGTGGCTGCTATTCAATGTCGGTGCCGAGGGGCGTCGACTCGTCGCCGAACTGGACATGACGGGCAAGGAACCGTCTGTTCTCGTGGGATGGCTCGAAGCTGTCCTGTCGACGCAGACGCAGGTGAAGCCCACCCCAGCCGAGATCGTGCGGCGACTTGGAGCCAGCTCCCCAGCCCACCTCGTTGATGTCGCGGCATTCCGAGACCTGTATCAAGCGAATGCAGGCAACACGGAAGTCGCACTCAAGCGCGAACTATGGGCCAAGCTCCTTCGCACCGCTTTCGGGTCCGCGTTCGAGGATGACGAGACCCTCTTCATCAATCACACCCTGCTCGTTCTCACTGCGGAGATCATCGCTCACGCCGCCCTGGGGTTCGATGTCAGCGCTAAGGGCGGAATCAGCGCTAAGCAACTCAGTCTTGGAACTGAGTTCTCGAACGCACAGATCGTTGGTGTCGTTCAAGCGGACTTCTTCGACTGGCTCCTCGACGTTGACGGCGGCGAGGAGCTCATCGCGAACGTCGCCCGACGGATAGCCCAGTTCAACTGGGCTCATGTCGAGCACGACGTGCTGAAGCTCCTTTATGAATCGGTGATCGACACGCGTGACCGAAAGGCACTGGGCGAGTACTACACGCCTGACTGGCTGGCTCAGGCCATCGTTGACGCGAACGTAGAGGAGCCTCTGACTCAACGCGTTGCGGACGTGGCCTGCGGCTCGGGCACCTTCCTGTTCCACGCCATCCGCCGGTATCTCACCGCAGCGGAGCAAGCCGGCATGTCGAACGGCGACGCAATCAGCGGGGTCACGTCGCACGTCACGGGTATGGACGTCCACCCGGTGGCGGTCACCATTGCCCGTGTCACGTACCTGCTCGCCATTGGCGTGGAACGGCTCACCGCCGACGACCGTGGTCCACTCGTCGTTCCTGTCTACCTCGGCGACTCCCTGCAATGGGAGCAGCAGACGGATATCTTCGCGTCAGAAGAGCAGCTCACCATCGCAACATCAGGTGCCGACCTTGTGGAGGCTGGTGCGGCGCTCTTCCACGACGATCTCGTCTTCCCGAAGTCGGTCCTGCAGGACGCGGCGAACTTCGATCGGCTCGTCAACGCGATGTCAGACAAGGCGTCGGACACAAGCAATCGGACCAGCAAGACGGTGATCTCGCCGACACTACGGCAGTTCGGCATCCCCGAGCGGGACATGGATGTCCTCGTCGCCACCTACGACACCATGCGCAGACTGCATGCCGATGGACGCGACAGCATCTGGGGCTACTACGTCCGAAATCTCGTTCGTCCCACGTGGCTGGCCGCGGACGACAATAAGGTCGATGTCCTAGTCGGCAATCCGCCCTGGCTTCGGTACGGAGCGATGACCGGCCCGATGCAGACGCGCTTCACCGCCATGCTTAGAGCTCGCGGCCTTATCACCGGCAGAGCCGGCGCGACCGGCAGGGACCTCGCTCCGCTGTTCGTTGTGCGGGCCACCGAGCTATACCTTCGGGCAGGCGGCAGGTTCGCCATGATCGTTCCCCACGGCATTCTCACCCGCCAACCCCACGCTGAGTTCCGGTCGGGGCGGTGGGGGAGCACGATTCTTGACCTGCGCGTGCAGTTTGACCGCGCGTGGGACCTGCAGCATGCTGCCACCGGGTTCCCCAACCACGCAGCCGTCGTCGTCGGCAACCGCGGAACGACCTCCAAGGCGATGACCGCAGAGGTGGAGTCATGGTCGACGAAGGGCGCAAAGTCCAACGTCACCTGGGATGAAATGCTCCCGCGTTTAACACGAGATGTGACCACGGTCGGGGTGACAAGCGAAGAAGACGCAGCAGTTACGTTCTCGATCTATCGGAAGAGGTTCCGTCAGGGGGCGGTGCTCGCTCCTCGAATGCTGACGTTCGTCGAGGAAGGAAAGTCGAGCCCGCTAGGAGCTGGCGCTGGGCGTGTTCCCGTCGTCTCCCGGAAGACGAACCAGGACAAGCCGCCGTGGAAGTCGCTGCCGGCGATCTCAGACGTAGTCGAGAAGACGTTTGTCCGCCCTGTCCATCTGGGTGAGACCACACTTCCGTTCCGGACGACGGTGCCACTCAAGGCAGTACTGCCGATCTCACCGAAGACCGGGAAGCTTCTCACATCCGGCGAGATCGCGGAGCATGAGGGCCTCTCGCGTTGGTGGTCTGCTGCCGAAGAGATATGGGCTGAGAACAAGTCGGCGAACGATTCTGGCGGATTCCTCGATCGAATCGACTACATCGGGCAGCTCAGCGCCCAGCTTCCTGCTGCGAGCCAGCGTGTGGTGTACACAAAGGCGGGGAACTCGATCGCCGCCGCACGAGTCGCCGACCCCGACGCGGTCATTGATCACATGTTGTACTGGGCGGCCGCAAGCTCGGTAGACGAAGCGCGGTACCTGGTTGGCATACTCAACTCGGCGGCCGTGCTTGAGAGAGTCAAACCGTTTATGGCCGTCGGTCTTTTCGGCCCGCGACACTTCGACAAGAATGTCTTCCGGGCGCTGATAATGCCCTACGACCCGACGGACACCTTGCACGTCGACCTGGTAAAAGCAGTCGGTAGCGCTGAGGGTGTAGCAAGTACGGTCGATATCTCGAGTGCTAAGACGTTTCAGACGGCTCGAAAACTGGTCCGGTCCGAACTTGAGCGTCAGGAGATACTTCGGGACATTGAGGATCTCGTTCTGCAAGTGGTTCCCGAGGCCCCTGCCAAGTCATCATCGCTTGCGTAGTTGTGACCCAGCCAGCAATTGTTTGCACGTAATCTGCCGGTACTTGGCTGTGGGTTAGAAAATTAGTCCGTACCTTCTCCCGGACGCCATCGTCAGGTCGAGTGAGTTGACGGCGGCGCTTTTCAAGTCGCGAACTGCTCTTTCATCTGTCGCATCTAACTCGAACCTATCTGCGGCCTCGGCGTCCGGTGCCAGGCGAGTGAAGAGTAGATACGAGTGATCGTACGAGTCAAGACCGTTCTGCTCGGGGATTGGAAGGTTGATCTTATCCATCTCGTTGTTGCCGAAGCGCACTGATCGTTCCACGAATTGCGTGCCGGGCCGTCGCACTCGCATCTGAACTTTCCCGAAATTGTGGTTCTTGGGGACACGCATGGATTCGAACCCGAAAAAGACGCGTGTACCTCTTGGGGTGTCTAGCTGGTTCCCCGGCTTTTGCGGCCCCCGGTTCTTCGATATGGCGCCGGTATCAATCCAGAGGTGTCTCGCGTTAGCAAGCTGAATCGTCAGTGAGCTCGACACGTCCGGACCCGCCGTAGGCCTGAGGTACTGTCTTGTGGCGGCGGTGCGTTCCTCTGGCGGTTTTCGGGGCCGCGGCTTCCCGCGGTAGGCGTCACGGTACGCATCGCGGATATCGCACCAAGGTACAGCGGTCGCCCACGCGTCATCGAACCAGGCAATGGTGTTCCTCAATGTCTGGAGCTGGCGACGCTCTGATCGTGAGGGACGGCTCGACCAAGACTGTCCAACGACGATCTCTGATCCGGTCGCGAGCGCACTGGCGGTGAGGTTGGCTGAGCCCATTACTGACGCGCAAGACTCGCTCCACGACGTGCCTCGGAAGATGAATGCTTTGGCATGGAAGGTCGACTGGGGCAATAAACCCGGAGACGCTAGAACCTGAGACGCATTGGGTATCCGGACTTCGGAGTTGGACAGCTGCGCGATCCGGTCCAATGCCTGGGGCTGAGTGATCCCGAAGTCGACGCTGACCAGGAATCTTTTCGAGGCGCGGTCCCATCGTGGGTCGGTGAGCGCGCCGTCCAGCAGTCGAACTCCGGCCGTGCTCGCGTAGGCGACCGCGACATCGACGATTGTGTAATCGTCCGCAGCTGAGGCGGCACGCGTCAGCGCTCTCAGTACAGCCTCAACTCGCCCGCTCGAGACATCTTGCGCGTGTATTGCAACTTGGTACCCCACCCGACCCCGCTCTCTGGCTTGACGTGATGCATGAACGCACCCGGTGCTCGGGCCCAGCTTTTCAGCCCCTTGGCTCCGTACGCCTACGAGTGATGCCCGGCGTGTCGCGCCTATCTCACGTCGCGCCTACAGTTCATCAGACACGCGCTGCCCATAGGGGTGTCGGTCCATGTCCGAAGCGCCCAAGCGGATGAGTCAGGCGGTTCTGTGTACCGCTTGCGAGGGAGATTCCGCTCACCGGTTCGCAGTAGGTTGTCGGAGTGAGCGTTGCGAAGTATCACCACATCAACCCACAGTTCGTACTTCGCGGCTTCGCGGACGAGAACGAGCGAATCAGGACCATTCGACTACCTGAACGGAAGGGCCGCACCTCGCTGGTTGAGAAGACAGGCGGCGAGAACCACCTGAACTCGATACCTGGCCATCCGAGTGGCTCCGATGTGTTTGAGAAACGACTGGGTGAGGGTATCGAGTCCGAGACTGCGCTCCTGTTCGAACGCGTTGACGGGGGTGAGTGGCCGCTGCCTGAGACCGACCGCGACACTCTCGCGGAGTTCGTCGCATTGCAGATGTTGCGCGGACCCGAGCGGCGCCGACAGATGGAGTCGGTCGCGGGAGGGCTGTTCTCCAAAGCGGCGGGCCAATTGGGTCGAGAGAAATTTGGAGAGTTGGCGTCGGATATCGTTGGGCGACCACTCAGCGAGGCAGATGTCGACGAGATGTGGTCTGCTGTCACTAACCCCGGTGGCTTCCGGCTGCCGCAGACAGCCCGCGACCACATCCAATTGATGGGCGAGGCTACCGGCGAGATCGCTGGGTTCCTTGCGTGTCGTCCGTGGACATTAGTGCGGTTCACGGACCGCGCGCTCATCACCAGCGACGCTCCCGTATCGCTGGTCGCTCACGAGCAGGCCGGTCCGTGGATGGGCGTTGGTGTCCGGGATGCCCGGCTTGTGCTGTACCCGATGACTCGGAGAATCGGTCTCATCATGCGGAACCCGTTCGACGGCCGCTACCCAACCCAGGACGACCTTAGCGCGCTCGTAGAGAATACTCGCTCGGGTCTTCTCGACGATCGCTCATTCGGGACCATAGAAATCGAAAGGACGATGAATGCGTGTACGGCGGCCCGCGCAGCGAGCAACATCTATCATCATCCCGACGACTCTCAGTTTGTCCCGTTCGATTTTCGGGAGAAGTAGAACGGTCTCGCGTCTGCGGTTGCCCAAACGCTTCGCCGGCGCGCCGAATCCCCTTACCCCGCTGCCAAACGGACGCCATGCAGCCGGTGAAACGAATCTCCCAGCGCCCCCGCTCACGTACAGTGGCGTATCGCCTACCTGACGCCGCGTGAGTTTACTCAATCAGTTTGCCATTCCAGCCGGACGCGGGATCCGCCCAGCCGCTAGTAGGGGTTGCAACGATTCGCCAAACCAGCCACCACACGTAAAAGGGGTACGGAGAGCGCTCTTCTTCGTCGGAAACCTGGCCATGGGCTACGCGATGGCGAAGGTTGGGACCCCCCACATCGCCGAAAAGAGCGCGAAGCTCGAAGGCCAACGAGACCCCGAAGACCTGTTCGAGCTTCCCGGATTTGAGAAGCGAAGGCAGGCTGGTCTCGTCTTCCACTCCGTCGGCGTAGCGGCTGGTTCGATCGTCGATGGTCTTCAGCTGTTCGCGGACGAGGTGCTCGGTTTGTGGGATCAGGAGCTGGAAGGCGGTGAAGAAGTCGCCTGTGAACCCGTAGAACAGTGCTGTTCCGACGGATGTCGTCCTGTCCTTGGGAGTCATGTCGCTCTGGGAGGCGATGTCGACGAAGTCCGAGTGGGACCAGTGCTGTGTTTCGTGGAGGTGCTGCCAGACCGGGTGCAGAAGCTGGGGCACGGTCGTGTGGACGCGAAATTCATGGCTGCGCATCATCTGGTGCCACACAGGGGAGGGGACCCCGAAGACCTGTCTCTTGGTGTCGCCGGTGACTGCGCTCACCCGGCCGTCCTTTTCGATGGTCCGGCGGGGTGCGTCGGTGAGAAGCGCGAAGTTCTTGCGGATGTTCTCCGCGTCGGCGAGCTCTGCTGCGTAGTCCGTGAGGTCTATGAGGCGCAGGAATATCGCTTGGGCATCGTCGTCCTTGGCGTTGGCGATCTGAGAGAGCGCATGATCCCGCGCGGTGCTCAGGTCGGGGAGCGGGGTGCTTCTACGAGTGCTGTGGGACACGATGATCTTCCCGGCGCCGCGGATGTCGGCAGCGAGTTCATTGCCTAGGTCTACGAGATCCCGGGCGGTGCGGGCGCGGATTGAGGTCCGCAGGTAGTTTCTGTGTGCACGGTGGAGAAGTTCCGACGCGTAGAAAGCGCTGTCGACACGAGCATCTGCGATGTGCCCTCGTGCTTCCTCCTGGAGCGTCAATGCAAGATCGAGCAGCAGGTCGTCTGAACGATTGCGATCTCCTGCGATGGCAGCCCATCCCGCTGCCTCCTCAAGCTCGATGGCGGACCGGCTGCTTTGTGCGGTGAATGAGAACTGGCAGGCTAGCCGTTTCGCATGGCGGTGGGTGCGTTTGTCCTCACGTAGGCGTCGACTGAATGAGATGTAGTGCAGATCCGGGAGGGGAGCGAGGATGAGCTCTACCACCCGGTCCTCAAGTTGCTCCACCACCGCGCGATGCGCGGGACCAAAGCCACCCAGCTCCAGGGCGCGGGTCAGGAAGTCCATGTCGCGCGGCTTGAAGGTCGGGTCCGCTATAGCTTCTCGCAGGCTCTCGAGCATGATGAGTGCGGCGTTCGCACGTGCACGACCCGAGCTTCGCAGCGCGATCAGATCCAAGCAGCGGGCCCGCAGCCGCCAATTGTCGGTCATGTCGGCGAGATTGGCGACGATTTGCATATCGTCCTCGGTGAGATCTGCGGGGCCAATGTCGCCGGGGAACCACGGTTTGTAGGGCACGGAGCGATCAGACGGGTCGAAGATATAGTCCTCCACCGAGGTGGCAATCTTCTTCGCGCGCTGCGCGGCGGGGTGTTCGGCGTTGACCTCCGACGCCCGCACTCGGTGGACGGCACCGCCCCGCTCGTCAACGCCTTGGTCATCGCCCATCCCGTGAGATTAGCGGCACGGTCTCGTCACCGGAGTTGATTGCATCTCGGTTTGTCGAGGTGCGACGAGATGACGCGATGATCTCGGGATCGCGGGCGGTCTGCCCCACGGGTCTGTCTTGCGCAACCGGCTATAGGGCGTGACGCTGGGACTCCGGCGGGTGCGCAGCGGGCATCTCACAGGCTGCCTCCGCGCCGATCATCGCCTCGAAGTTGACGCCTGAAGCAGTGGGGCGGGCCCTCTACCGATATCGTCACCGTAGCTCGGCGGACGCTGCGAGACAGGGGGGACGATGGATGGACCGCATCGCGTTCGTGTTTTGGTGAATCGTGTTGAACATCAGGCCGATGAGCTGCTTCAGCGCACCGCGGCGGCGAACGGTGACCGCCTGCTCGCGAAGGTCCGTCTCGCCGATGCGGTCGACGTCGGAAACTGGGGCGCGCCGTACCAGGAGTTCGCGATGCGCGCGCACCTCGATTTCCTCATGATCAGCGTCGCGACGTCGGAGCCGTTGTTTGCCGTCGAGATCGATGGTGCTCGTCACAGGAGCGGCCGAACCCAGCGCCGGCGCGACGTGCTGAAGGACAAACTCTGCAAAGAGGCAGGCTTGCCTTTGCTTAGAGTCGGTAGCGACTTCGCCCGGCGCGAAGGTCGTGTGGTGCTGCTCGACTACCTCTGCGAGGCGTACTACCGCAGCATCGCGTTCGAGGCGGCGCAAGAGGCCGGGCATATTCCGATGGATGAGGTGTTCATCCACTGGGCCTACATGGAAACGGATCCCGATTCGGGCTGCATCTCTCTTAGCGGGCTGGACATGAAGGCCCGCGCAGAGCTTGAGTTGCTCTATCGCCAGAAGCGCATCCCGCACTTCGTTCCGGACACCTGGGGCGGCGAAGTTGACGGGTGGGGCGACCTGCGTACCGATGTCTACCTTGGCGTGGGGAAGGAGCTGACCCTCGTCGGATCGGCGACCGTTCGGGACTTCGGCGGGTTCGGGATCTCGGCGGCTGAACTTTCCGAGGAGCTGGCGATTTTGGAGCTTCGCCAGGAGGTCGACCGCTGGCTCGCTGGCGAGGGTGTGGCGTGGGGACGCCCCGAGTTCCAATCTCACTTCCGGGCGTTTGTCCGCGAACACTCGGCTCGCTGCTACACGTCTTCATCAAACCCGAATGGACTGGCGCGGATTCCGTATCCACCGTTCCGAGCGGAGGGCCTGAAGATCGAGTTTCTTGAATCACACTGAACATTGCACAGCTTCACGAGCGGCTCTGCCAGCACAGCGAAGACATCGTCACGTCCGATTGCTTTTCGTCGCTACTCGCCCATGGACTATCCTTTCGACACCCGTGCGATGGAGGTGGGCTGATACAGTCGTTCGGCGGACGGGAGCCAACGGGCAAGTGCACCGGTGAACTGGCTCGCTTGGTACGCCTCGATGGGCTTCTGGACCACGGACGCCAGGCAGAATCTCGACGTGCTCTTCCGGTCCGCTTCTGTGCCTGCAAAAGTTTCTGGGGTCTTCCCGGCGTGCCTCCTAGCCCTTCCATCAGCGAAATCGTTGATTGTCCGCGTTTTCTGCGTTTGCAATGAGTCCCCAGCAGTTCCAGGCTGAGGCCTTCCGAAGGCCATTAGAAAGACTGCAGCTCGCTGCCGGCTCTCGTGGGGTCGAGACTGGTGGGCAGTGGGGGACCGCGGGATTCGTTAGTCTCAGTCTTCGGTGAGGCGAAGACGCCTCGAACGTGAGGTCGATTGAGGTGGCGCTTCGTCCGCGAGCGGCGCTAGGAGGGCCCGCACTGTGGACGCCAATCGCGCTGCCGCGAGCCGATCCGCTTCTGGATTGTCGTCTTCCGTGTCCTCCGCGAGGGTCGAGAGATCTCGGATCAGCAGCAGCGGATCTTGGTCAATGTTTCGTAGCAGGCGGATCCACTCTGCCTCGTGATCTTCCGCCACAGTTGCCGCATAGACGATGAGCGAGCGAATGAGACGACCGACATCGCGATCGAGCAATACGGCGAGCCGAAGGTACTTGTCGACTTCCGTGTCTGAATTTTCGGGGCGGGGGATAAATCCGAAAGCCTGGTAGTAGAGGTCGTCTGGTTCGGGGTCTAGCTTGGCGACCGCGCGGGCGACGCTCGCCGACAGGCGGACAGGGTCGTGCACGAAGCCCTCCTGGCGTCCGTGTTCCCAGATGCGCAGAATCAGGTCCGCGACTTCATCCTCTGCCCGTTTCCGTTCGCTGGGCGCGACGTGATCGAGTGCAGTGAGCCTCTGAGCGAGGTGGTGAGCCATCCACTGAGAGAGAACGTCATCGCGTCGGAGGCTGCGCACGATTTCGCGGCCCAGAGACATTATGTCCGAGGTAGTCCCGCCAACCTGCGTCGGGGGAGTAGAGGAAGTACCTGACGTATCCATCGATGTATCCAAGCTCGTCTGTGTGGGGGTGGTAGTAGGAGTCTCTGGACGGACGACGGAGGACGCGGACCTCCACGATCACGTCGGACTCCGTTGCCTTTGCCAGCCGGGTGAGAAAGTCCGGGCGCACGCGTAGGCGGTTGCCCTCAGGACCCGATCGCTCACGGCCTCCGCTCTTGTCTGCCCAGGTTTCTGATTCGGCCACCACCGCGTCGTCTAGGGTCCAGGTGAGTTCGTCGGCGTCAGTCTTCAGCTGCAGCAGGGAACGAATCCAATCCGACGGTCGGTCGACCGGATATTCGACCGCCTCAGCTAGTGGGTCGTGGCTGTCTGTCCCGCCGTAGCGAGTCTCGTCTGTGACCCAGCCTCGTAAGTTGAAGGGTGTTTGGGCGATCTCATCCTCGGCGCCCGACCGCGGCAGCATGTCGCCTTGTAGAGAGGACGCAGTCTGAAGGGCAGACAGGAGTGCGGAAGCGGCCTCCCGTCCCACGAGAGCGGACGCGATAGAGATGGTTTCCCTCCCACCGTAGGTCTCGTTACTGGAGTACTGGTTGACCGTCACCCATCTTTCTTCACCGCGGAAGGCCTGTTCGAGATCCCCGGCGCTGACCTTCCAGGGCCAGTAGGCTTCCGACACTGATGAATCGTGTCCGAGACCGTTGGGCATGGGCCTTCGTACGTCTGCAATCCACCGTCGGTCCGGTCGGCGAAGCGTGCGCTCGGACCACCAGCGGTCGAAGGCCGATTGTTCGTCGCCCTCGCTCTTCAAAGGCGGGTTGGTACGCAGTAGACGGCCCGCCACGGTGAGAGCTGCGTGGTGTGAGAGGTAAAAGTCAAGATCGTCCGCTCTCGGCCATTCGCCGTGATGCGACCAGGTTTCTCCGTCAGCGTACGCAGCCGCTGCGCGTCGGGGATCGGCATCCAGTTCGGGCCTGCCACGCCATTCCCACTCGTTGAGGATGACGTCGCTGGTGTCGGCTAGCACATCCGAATGATCGACTCGGAAGCTAGTAGAAAGCGGTCCCAGGTGGTGCTCGTCGAATTCCAGGTCGAAACGGAACTCAGATCGGGGTGCCCCTGGTTGGAACGGTTTCGGCGTATGTGGCATGTCCGCCCAGGGAACAATTGTGGCGGGCATTGGTGTGATCGTTGAGGCTTCTACGAGGGTTGTGTCGTCGATGAGTTTGGCAATGTGAGCGATCGTTTCCTGGATTCGGAGATGATCGCGGAACTCGTCCTGCAGAAGGGCAACGAGTGGAAGGAGCGGAGCAGCGTTCGCGGCGCGGGTTATCCCAGCTCGCTCGGTCGCGAGCAGCATGCTGTCGATGGCGTGCATGCGGTAGAAGGGAAACTTGGTCTCGACGTATGCGCTGGGATCCGTCGTGACCGCCGAGATGAGCGCACTGGTGAACTCTGAATCTGCGGTCTCGAGGAGGAACCGCACGGAGTGCATGGCTCGCCATCGTGTGCCGATTTGGGGATCCGCCATTGCTGTCCACAGGAATGTAGCGACAGCGGAGGTCAATGTGGGCTGAGGCGGTACCACCTGAGGGGCTCGCCGCGAATTGAGTTCAAGATCGCGGTCTATCGAATTGAGCGTGGAGCTGAGAACTACGTTGCTTTCGGCAGGCGTCAGGTGCACCGCCACTGTGCTTGCGAGCTTGTAGCAGGTCTCGTAGGACGCGACTATTCGGGTTGGGTCGGCGGCCGCGAGCGCCTCGTGCAAAAGCTCGGTGTCTGATCGCCCCGTGATCGTCGACAAGTTGTGAAGATTCAATGGGTAGGCGCGCCCCAGGACTAGGTTTGTTGCCTCCGCGGTGAGCAAATGGCTGGCGAGGCTCCTCAGCTCGGCGGCGAAGGCGCCGCTGTTCGACTCGACCTGATGGAGCGCGATCAGCAACGCGCCACGGCGCGAGTTGCCCATGTCGGAGCTCGCACCGATAACTCGTACGATCGAAGCCCACTGCGACTGCGGTCGACGTCGCATTTCCTCCACGAATGCCGCGGTCGCCTCGGAGTAACCGATTGCATCCATCGCGCGGTCGATCTCGGGCACCATGTCCGTGCGCGTGAGGTCGGCCTCGGCGAGGCGCCGTCTGCCCTCCTCCGCCTGCGTCTGGCGTTTCCTCTGGTAATCCGTTTCGCCGTCGATATCGAGAGAGGAGCGAACTTTAGCCTCCGGTAGGGGCGGATCGTGCCGTTGTACGTGAAAGCGTGCGGAGACGGCCGCACCCAACACCTCTGGGTCGAGGTGGCGACCCAGACGCCATGAGAGGGACTGAATGGCATCGAACAGCTTTGCGTCGAGCTGTCCCCGGCGGGCAAGCGATGCGGTCGGCCCACTGAGATCGATCCGCTCGCACAACGGCGCGAGTGCCAGGGCAAGATGGGGCACATCGTCGAATAGCCCGCCCTGCACCAGTGAGTCGATCATGTAGCTCACGTCGCCAAATCGTCGATCCCGCCACTTGCTGACGAGAGCGAGTGCGTGCCGACCCGTCAGACGCTGCAGGGCTTGCAGAAGAGCCTCCGTGTCGAAGGCGTCGCCGAGGTAGGGCTGTATTGCCTCTGCCGTGTCAGCGAGGTGGGCGGCGAGGGCGAACCCCGACTCTTCGTCCTCAGCGTGCGTGACCTCGCCGATAGCGAGCACGGCGCGCCATCTGTCCCACGCATCCTCGCCCACGCGCGAGGCGACTGTCACGGCCCCTGAGAAGTAGTGACGTGCCTCTTCACGGTCGAAGGGGTAAGCCGCACGCGCGAGAGACAAGTAGTCGTCAATGGTCTGATCCGCGGTTTGCTTTTCCGCGTCGACCGCCTCGGCGACCGAACGCAGGCAGGCGTACGCGGCGTCGGCAAAGCGTTCGTCGCCGTGCAAACACTTCACTATGTCGGTTGCCAGATAGATGCCGGAGTGCTCGCACGCGTCGGCGACGATTCGACGGACTTCGTCGACCACCGCGTCGGATTGTGAGCCGCGCCCAATCTGGATCGCGGTCGTCGCGGCTAGCTTTCGGAAGAACCACCCGTCTCTGTTATGGCTCCTCGACGTGGGGAACTTCTTTAGGAGGGCGAGGGTCGCCGTGTCTTCTCCGCCGTCAGTGACCACTCGCGCCCAGTGTTGTATCCATGGCAGCACACTCAGCAGTCGTGCCCGGTCCTCTGCTCGCGAGTCCCTCGGCACCTTCCTGGCGTCGGCGGGCGGTGTTGGTGTTGGCGCAAGATCGTCGGCGGTGGTCTCTTCGCCGAGCAGATGGGCTCTCAACACGTATGCGTGGAGGAGTCCTGCGCGAGGACGACCGTAATCGCCACCAAGGTCATTCGGTGGCTTGTCTGGCAAGAATCGGTCTAGGAGCGTCGCGGCTTCCTGGCGCGTAGCTTTCCCGACCCGAACGGCGGTCGCGCTTATCCATGCGGCGCCCCGCAAGATCAGATCCGCGACGTCACGCTGATCGAAATCGCTTAGGTCATAGTCGGGTACTGCCCCAGCGAAGAGAAGCCATGCTCGATCGAGTTGCGGCGAACTCATGGCCTGTCCACGTCGCTGCTGCTCACCCGCAACAGCCAGCGCGACGGGCAAAGTCTCCGCTTCGGTGCCGATGGCCTGAACCGCGTGATCGCTCCCACGGTCAAGAAGTGTTGCGCTGACCACTTGTGTGATCTCAAGAACCCAGCTGTCGGGTTGCCAGCGTTCGATGTAACCGGCGCATGCCTTCGGCCCTTGGAGGCGCAAGGTTGCCAACGCGACGTGCGCGACCTGCCTCGCATCGATGCGGACATCGCTCGACACGGGCGCTGTTCGTGCGTAGGCGTGCAAAGCGTCGATGGCAATACGGAGCCGACTCCTGGCTTCGTCGAGTCGATTGTCCACCGCGAGCATTACGGCTTCTGCGCTCAAGGACGCACCCGGCCAGGGGCTGGGGAAGACGCGGGCTGCACGTAGTTCGTCGAGTGTTGCGCGATCGAGAAATTCTCCCGTGAGATCAGCCGCGTCGCGAAGGAGCGCGTAACGACGGTCCCCACTCGCTTGAGCTTGGCCGGCAACGATCGCAAGCTGAACGATGTCGGGGAGCCTGCGCAGTTTGAACGCGGCGAGCAAAGCGAATGAGGTTCGCAGTTGTGATACCTGCCGTTGCTCTATTTCAGTGAGCTTCGAGCCATTCGGCGTCGTGTTCCCCAGTTCCATCAGCTTGTCGTATTGCTGAGCTCCCCACAGCACCTGAGGAAGGGAGGCCGCGACGTATGCGTTGTCCTCCCCAACTGCGGTCAGCTGAGCAACGAGATCGTTCGCGGCAGCCGACGCCGAGGTATACCGCTGCCGGAAAAACGTCTCCGTAGGCTCGTCACGAAAGTTCACAGCTTCGTCCGTCACGATCAGGCCACGGCCGAAATCGGAGACAAAGCTCCGAATTAGTTCGGGGCTGCTCCCGCTCAAGGAGGCGAGGACACCGATGGGTATTCGGGGCCTCAAGATCGAAAGCAGTAGCCCAATCTTCTCCAAGGCGGGCTTGTCCGGACCCGCGAGTTCAAGGGTGTGCTCCAGCTGTGCCGCCAACAGATTGTCGAGGGCTTCACCTTCATGCGACGCCGCCGCGCTGAGGGCGCGAAGACATTCTTCCTTGGTACCGCTTCCCGCTAACGCAGATGCCTGCGTTCGTGGATTCCCAGAGGTTTGGCGATGGAACTCCGCAGCGTCCAGATCGCCCGCATCGGAGAAGCGCGCGCGGAGCATGGTCGCAGACTCCGCTAGCGAGAACTCGGGGAGAGGCACGGGCGTGACCGACGCAGGAGGCCGGAGTACCCCGGCGCGGTGCGGACGGCAAGTCAAGACGATGTGAACGTTTGGCGGAACCGGCAGGTGCCAGAGATCGTGCACGAAGGTGCGCTCTCCGGCGTGCTCCTCCGCGGCTATCGCGGCGTTATCAGCTGCATCTACGAGCAGGACCAGATGTCGACCTCTGTCGCGCTCCGTGAGGACCCTAGAAGCTTCGTCAAGCCGTTTCACGAAGGCCTTCGTGATCTCGGTCGGCTCTACACCGGGCGTGAGCACTAGCGGGAGGCAAAGCCCGTGTGCAGCCATCTCAGATGCGATTTGAACGAGCCCGTCGCGATGCCGATGGCGGTAAGTGTGCGCGGAGCGGTACCCGCCTTCGCCGAAGCAGTCATAAATCACGACGTCAGCTCGGTCCGCAAGGATCGAGGGCAACTGGGCGGCGAACGTGCTCTTGCCAGCCCCGCCGACCGCTGTAATGAGGGTTACCCCGTTGGCATCGACAACCTGATCCGCAAGATCGCGGTAGCACTGCCGCGTCATTGTGGAAGTGGACGGGGCCTCGAGCATCGAAGGGGCGGGCACGAGTTGGTCGACCGTGGCTTTAAACGCCAGCGCCACGTCGGCGATGCTCATGGGGCCAGTGATCTCGCCGCTGGCGCGAGCGCTGATCATGTCGAGCAGCAAGGTAGCGCTGGCGGGATCGCTTGCTCCCGAGAACTCCGCGGCAAGGACGTCGAGTTGCGCTCGCAGTATCTTCAGCCCGGGCGCATCGGCGTCGAGGGTAATTCGTCGAGCAAGCGCCGCCGCTGCTTCGAGAGTGGCGCCCAGCATGTCCTGCATTTTTTCCTGTGTGCTGCCGGACTTGGCCGTCGCGCCCTCAGATACGCGTCGGAGCGCGGCCCTAAGGCCGCTGCCAATCGGGCGGTTAGTGACGATGCTGTACTCGGTTGGAGTGCCCTCGGGAATCGCGAACCCCTCGTGACGCCGCCCATCGATAAGTGCGAATTTCTGCAAGGACGAACCAATGTCACTCAGCGTCATGTTCCGGCCGGCGCGCTGTGTTGAGTACTTCAACTGGCGTACGGCGACCCGATCCACAGTTGCATCATCGGTGCCGTAGTACTCGACGACATCAACGATTTCATCGCCGGGCACGGGGGATCCAGCGGATCCTTCGACCCACACCTCGCGGAGGTGAGAGCGTTGGTCCAACAGTCGCAGGGACTGAACGGCGGCCCAGATGTGGTGAAAGCGGTCGCCTTTCCGGCTGTCCTGCACGAGTGTGGCATAGCTTCTGTCGGTCGCTCCCTTGCTGCTCGTTGCCACTATTGCCTCCTGCCGACGGTCGTTGGATCGCGCCGAAAACGCGCCCACTGATGCCCCAATGTAGCCGGGAGGACGCTCACGGCACGCGTGTCGTTAGGTGGGTTTAGTGCCGCGAAGGGCGAGTAACTATGGGCTGGCGACCTGCGTCTCATGCGCAGCTCGCGCGGGGTCGTTGCACGCCGGTGCCTAGCCGGAGATGTGAACGCCACGCGGACTGCGACAAGCTCCTTCGGGTCAACGTGGCGCGGACGCGTCTCATGCGGGAGGGGAGAGGTCGGCCGCGGGAGCCTAGAGCATTTTCTTGACCGTTGCCGGATCTCTCTTCAACTGCCGGGCGATCTCCGCATACGTCGCACCGGACAGGTACAGCTCTTGTGCTCGACTGCGTTCGGTTGCCGTGATGGTTCGTCGCATGACCACGCCGGCAGCTGTAAGGTGCTGCGCGACGGTGTAGCGATGAAGCCCGTGCTTGCGTCCGAGCTCGTAGATACCGAGCCCAGCGCGGTAGTCCGCCACGAGTTGCTCACGCACGGCGGGTGTGACCTGCTTCACGTGCTGTGTCCCTGGTGGGGCGTGGCGGACGGCTCCACGGAGGACTTTGGCGATCTCACCCTTATGGAGCGCGGTTTGCAGCGCGAACAGGGGTTGCGAATTAATCGAAGGGGCTTCCGTTGGGGCCACCACAAGGATAATGATTCCCATTCGCAACAGGGGTGCATTCCGATCAGACAGGCCCACCGGTACATGCCGGTGGGCTTTTTGTCGTGTAGAACGACTGGCGCACACCCCTGTTGATCTGTTCGCATGCGGTTAGGGTCCTTGGCGCCGGTACGTCCGATCGAGCGTGATCTCACCTCTGTGGGACGTACCGGTGGTGTTGACCGGATTACAACGATCCAATGCCGTGAGCAGCGTTGTAGGGGAGGGATAGGCTCGGTGTAGTCTTGACTACCCGCTTCACGGTATCCATAATAGGGGCCACAATGGCGAGAAAGAAAAAGTCATACAGTGTCCATCTGCGGATTCCTGCAGAAATTCCGAAGGATCTTCTTCCTGTAGCTCAGGAGATAGACCGCTTGCATGAGAGTGTCCTCTGGAGCGCACAGGGCCAGTTCGAACAGACGAAACTGTGGCGCGGTCTCAATCTTGCATTCGGTTTACCTGCCGCGGTATTTGCCGCGATAGCGGGTGGGACTGGACTTGCCGCGGATGAAGCTACTCTGGTCCCAGGAGTGCTGGCATTGATTTCTGCTGGTTTCGGTGCGGCGCTCACGACCCTCAATCCATCTCGTAGAGTTTCACAATCTCAGGCTTCTGCGAATGCTTACCTTGAGATTCAGACGGATGCGCGGCAATTTCTCCTAATAGAGCTGGCCGATCTTTCCAAAAATGATGCACGCGAGCGCCTGGCTGGTCTCACGGAGCGACGTAACGAAGTAAACAAGACGGCCGATCCCCCCAGCCTCTTTGCCCGGAATCGGGCGAGAGTTGCCATCGTGAGGGACGGTGGCCAGTCTTACGAAGTTGACGAAGGTAAATAGGGTGGCTCGTACAGCGGCAGAAGGTTTCAGTCAATTTATCAGTCGGTTAACGTCGACCGCTGCGGAGCGCGCGGCGACCGCCTCTCACCGTGCTGCGATCAAGGCTAAGCTCGAAGGGAAGTACAAGCTCTATCGAATGTTTGAGAGCGGATCCTTCGCTCACGGTACGGGTGTACACGGGTATAGTGATGTCGACTACTTCATTTCATTGAATCAGAGTAGGCCCTCATTCTCCAGTTCGATACTTTCGTCTTTTCGTGAGACGCTCCTTGAGCGGTTCCCATCGACTTATATCCATACTTCTCGCCCAGCGGTCGTGCTGGAGTTCGGCGCGGGATACGAGCGAGTCGAGGTGATCCCCGCGTATCCGAATGAATCGGCGAACGGTTCGGATATGCGCTTTCGTATCCCGGGAGTGAACGATGAGTGGATGTGGTCAACCCCAGAGGCCCATAGCTCCTACGTCTCGGAGATCAACAATCGCGCGAAGATCAAAGGTGGCGCGAAATCCCTGGCGCGAATGGTCAAGGCCTGGAAATATGAGCGCTCCGTGCCGATATCCTCGTTCTATTTGGAAATGCGCGCAGCGGCATACATGTCAACCCAGGATTCGATAAGCTGGCCATACGATATTAGTCTATTCTTCAACAGCCTGGTCAGCCATCAGCTAGCCGGAATGAATGATCCAACGGGCGGCGCTGGACGCTTCGATGCGTGCTCGAGTGACGCAAATAGGCGCGATGCTCTATCAAAGTTGCAAACAGCTGCGTCGAGGGCGGCTAGGGCACTGGAGGCTTACAAGACCGGTCGTATCGACGTTGCCTTCGACGAGTGGGACCTGCTGTGGAACGGTAAGTTCCCTGCTTACTATTAGTGCCTCGGTCTCGAAACAGCGATCATCTCCACCGTCACCGTCTCCTCCGCGAGCTCTGGCTGTTCGTGCCCTCGATCTACTCCACGCTGCTTCCGACGCAGCAGTGGGAGGTGCACCGCCTCTACGAACCGAGTGAGTTCTTCGAAGACGATGATGAACTCCTCGCCTTCGTCAAGGCGTCGATCGCGAAAGAGCCGTCTCTGCCGAACCGGGTCGGTAAGCACTGGGAATTCACAACGCGCTGGTGACGGCACGGGTCTTGGGGCAGATCTCGCTGGACCGCGTGCCAACTCCCGCGTGGAAGAAGGGCTACGTCGTCCGAGTGGCTCCGATCGTGAACCCGCACCCGGACTACGACAAGCTTGCTTGGGCTTTCATGGAGCAGACTCGTCTCATGCGAGAGGGGAAGGGTCGGCCGGAAGAGCCAGAACCATCTTCTTGACCGTCGCTGGATCTCGTTTCAACTGTCGGGCGATCTCCGCGTAGGTCGCACCGGACAAGAACAGATTCTGTGCTTTCGTTCGCTCAACATCTGTGATGGTTCGTCGCATGACCACCCCGGCAGCCGTAAGGTGCTGGGCGATCGTGTAGCGGTGGAGTCCGTGTTTGCGTCCGAGCTCATAGATACCGAGCCCTGCGTGGTAGTCCGCCACGAGTTGGTCTCGGACGGCGGGTGTGACCTGCTTCATGCGCCGTGTCCCTGGTGGGGCGTGGCGGACCGAACCACGCAGAACCTTGGCAATCTCGCCCCTGTGCAGAGCCTCTTGGAGCGTCAACAGTGGCCGCGAATTAATCGAAAGGGCTTCCGCTGGGGCCACCAGATAGCCAAGAAGACCCCCGCTCCGGCGGGGGTCTTTCTCGTTGCGAGGAACGCGGCTGGCAGCCTTTGCGTCTCAGGCTTCGCCGTTCCCCTCGGCCCATCCGCCCGGCGCAGCGATGTTGAACATCCACGCCACGCCCCACGGATCGACGAGCTCGCCATAGAGGTCGCCCCACACCTGCTTCTCGAGAGGCTGAGTGACCTGGGCGCCCCGCTCGACGAAGCGGTCGTAGAAGCCGCGCACGCGGTCGGTCTCGTCACTCATGAAGGCGGCGTGCACGCGGCTCTTGCCCCAGCCCTCGGCGGGCTTCTCGAAGCCGTCGGCGCCCATGATCGTGAAGCCGTCGGCCGAGAGCTCGGAGTGCATGACACCGTCGGCCGGGGCGTCGGGGATGCCGAAGTCCGAGAACGTGTGGATCGAAAGCTCGCCGCCGAACACCGACTGGTAGAAGGTCATCGCCTCGCGGGCGGCGCCGGCGAACGAGACGTAGACAACGAGGGAGGTCGACATCGAGGCATCCTTCTCTCTGGCGGATTTGCCCTCACGATAGACCGGCCACGTTCGCCGCGGGAAGACCCGGATATGCTCAGGAAAAGCCCGCTCACCCTCCGAGGGAGAAGCCATGATCCTCGCCCACGACGTGTCGGGTTCCGGCCCGCTGCTCGTCCTCTTGCACGGCATCACCGAAGACCGGCGCAGCTGGGATCCGGTCGATCTGACCGACAGCTTCACCGTGGTCCGGGTCGATCTGCGCGGCCATGGCGCGTCGGCGGCGGAGGAGCCGTACGACATCCCGACGCTCGCGGCCGACGTTCATGAGACTCTGGCGCAGTTCGCCGAGAACGACGTGATCCCCGCGGAGCTGCCGGTGGTCGTCGGCCACTCCATGGGCGGCATCGTGGCGACGGCCTACGGCGCGCTCTTCCCCGCCCGAGCGGTCGTCAACGTCGACCAGCCCCTGCAGCTCGCGGGGATGCAGGGACAGGTGCAGCAGGCCGAGGGAATGCTGCGCGGCGAGGACTTCCCGCTGTTCATCCACGGGATGTTCGCGCAGATGGCCGGCGGCCTGGACGCCGATGAGCTGGCGCGGGTGAATGGCATCCGGTCTCCGCGGCAAGACGTGGTGCTCGGGATGTGGCGCCCGTTGCTCGAGGACTCGCCCGAAGAGCTGACGGAGCTGGTCAGCAGGCTGACGAAGATCCCGGCGGACGTCCCCTACCTCGTGATCACGGGGCTCGACGCGGGCCCCGAGTACGCGGCGTGGCTGCAGCAGGAGATCCCGCACACCGTGCACGAGGTGTGGCAGCCGCCGACGCACTACCCGCACCTCGTGGATCCCGCACGGTTCGTCCAACGCGTGGAGGCCTTCGTGCGGTAGGCGGCGATCGACCAAAGCGGGATTGCGCCCGCCCACGAATCGATCGCCGCCCGATCCTCACGCCGTCGCGCGGAACCGCTCGTCCAACTGCCGAGCGCTGGTGATCAAGTCCACCCCGTCCGGTCCCCAGAGGAGCTTCATGATCCGCGCCTCGTTCTCGGGGCTCTGGATCGCGCGGATGTCTCCCTCGCGTGCGCGGATCGTGTGCTCCGATGCGCTGATCTGCTCCGGGCTGCGTCCCGCGGCGAGCTGCAGCCTCTCAGGGAGGATCGCCGGCATGACGTCGTGCCAATCGTTGTAGGTCTCGGCGAGGACGTCCGTGGCGAGTGCGTGGCTCGGGTGCCAGTTCTTCTCCGCCACCTGCCGGTACTGCGCCATCATGTTGACGCCCGTCTCGAGATCGCGGAAGACGCTCTCGCGATGGCCGAAGTAGGGCGCGTACTTCTCGTAGAGTGCGTCGAGTTCGGCCATGCTGTACGGGATCTCGGCTTCCTCGGCGCCCACGAGTCGAAGGTAGGGCGCCATCTCGGCAACGTACTGGTCGCGTTCTTCGGGTGTGAGAGGGCGCGGTGGTTCGTCACCGTGCCAGGCGAGGTTCTCGTACGCGAGCAGCATCGCGTGCATCTCCGTGATCGCGGCCCACATCGCATCGCGGGATTCGGCCGCGGCGTAGCCACCGAGCGACGAATCGTCCGGGTCGATGACCGGACCCTGCACGTGACCGTGGATGCGATGCAGATGCGTTGCCATTCGGGTCGCGGTCTCGGTGTCGCCCAGCCACATCGGCGCGTGCATTCCCGAGTTGCGCTGGAAACGCTCGAAGAAGTCGAACCACGTGAACTTCCCTGACCTCGCACGACGCGACATCGGATCGGCATCCCGGATGCCGGCCGTGATGGGCTTGTACAGGAACTGGAGGACCGCTTGAGCGGGGCTTTCGAACACGATGATCGCGGGATGCAGAACGACCTTCCACGTGACGGACCCCGGACCGAACAGCCCGTGATCCACGGAGCCGTCGGCCGCGACGGACTTTCCCGCCGGCACGACCTCGCCGAACCGTCGCCATCTCGAGACATCGCCCCGCAGAAGTTCCTCGGTGAGGACGAACGGCGCGTTCGCCGCGCCGGCGGGAGGGAGGGTGGTGGTCATTGTCGACTCCTTCGTCACTTACGTACGCAAATCGTACGTAAGTGACGGTAGACCGTTCTTCCGCACGCCGCAACGGCGGACGCGTCGTCGAGACCGCCCTCGGTATCGTGGACCGCGTGGCGGAGACTCGACAGCGAACCGGCCGCCCTCGTGATCCCGAGATCAACGTGAGGGTGTTGATCGCGGCGCAGCGCGTCTATGCGGCGTCGGGCCGAGCGGGTCTCACCTTCGACGCCATCGCCCGGGAGTCGGGTGTGGGTAAGCCCGCGATCTACCGTCGGTGGGCGTCACCCGACGACATTTTGGACGAGGCTCTCCGCTCTCACGTGCTCGAGCCCGCTCAGACCGACGGGACGGACATCCGCGATCACCTTCGCGAGATCGCCCTATCGGTCTTGCGACTGATGTTCTCCGACCAGGGCAGCTTCGTGCTGCGCGTCAGCGCCGAACGGACGTCTCAGCCCGCCGTCTTCGACCAGTATTTCGAGCGGTTGCGCACGGTCATCCACGTCGGCAACCGCGGTCTGGTACTCGCGGCCATCGAGCGAGGAGAACTGTCGGATCACTGCGACGCCGACGTGCTGCTGCAGGCGATCACGGGTTCAGCGCTGGTCGGAACCCTGATGGGTTTCGCGCCGTCGCCCTACGAGGACCCGCTCGCCGCGGAGAACTACTGCGAAATCGTCGTCGATCAGGCCCTCCGAGGAGCGGGCCCCTCGTCGGCCTGACGTCCGTACCGAGCTCGTTTGGGTCGAACGCCGGCGCCGGGCGAACGGCATCCGCCCCGCTTACGCCCCCTGGAACGACCGCAACTGCGCGAGCAGGCTCGGCGCGTTGACGTCGAAGCGTTTTCCGCCGAGCACCACTCCGGCCGCGAGCACGATGAGGCCGAGCACGGGGCCCACGACGAACGCGATCCATCCCGCGAGGCTCGATCCCGAGAAGGTCGCGATCACGGCGGGGATCACCGTCGGCAGGCCGATCACGGCCACGAGGGCCCAGCACGCGAAGAACGTCAGGAACATCGAGAACGACGAGCCGGGCACGCGCTTGAACGGCGAGTCGCCCGGGGCCGGGGTGGGCACCACGAGGAACGCCGAGCTCACCGCGCTGATGCCGAAGCCGATGAGGGTCAGCCCGAGCGAGGCGCCGAGCACCGGCGGGAGCAGGTCCCACCGGCCCGAGATCCCGATCGTGACGAGATCGGCGAGCACGACGAGCGGGAGCGTGATGCTCGCGACGCCGAGTGTGCGCCCGAGCCGATCGGCGCGGCCCCGGATGCCGGTCTGCATGACGGTCGCGAAAGCCGTGCCGTCGTACGAGATGTCGGAGTAGGGGAGCACCCCCGCGAAGAACCCGACCAGCAGGCCCGAGAGGGCGAAGAACGGTCCGCTGACGTCCCACTGGGAGTAGATGAGCACGAGGATCGGTGCGAACGGGATGAGCAGCAGCTGCCGGATGTAGCGCAGATCGCGGGTCCACGACGTGAGCGAGCGGGCCCAGGTCGCCCCGACGGGGTTCGACGGCATGACGCCGAACCAGCCGAGCGATCCCGTCTTGCGCTTCGCCGTCGACCGGGCAGGCGGGGCGATGACGGATGCCGAGAGGTTGCGGAACCACAGCACCCACAGCATGCCGAGGGTCGCCAGGGCGATCACGAACTTCAGGATCGCGGTCAGCCACGAGCCGGTCGCGAGGTCGCCGGGCACGGCCCAGGCGGCACCGATCGGCGTCCAGGAGATCGCGCCCACGAGTGACTGCAGCTGCAGGCCCTGGGCGGTGGCGGACTGCACCGCGTTCAGGATGCCGATGAGGATCGGGCTCGCGAAGATCACCAGCGCGAATGCGAGAAGCCCGATCAGTTCCTTCGTGCGGCGTCCGCCGCCCATCCCGGATGCCAGGGCGGCGACGGTCCGCGAGGCGACGACGCAGATCAGCACCCCGATCGGGACGCACACGATCGCGGCGATCGCCGCTACCGGCTCATGTACCCACACGAGGAAGGTGAGCAGGCTGCCGACGACGGTCGCGAGGCCGCCGACGCCGGTGAGCCCGCCGGCGGTGATCGCGATCATCATCTGCGTCGTGGTCATCGGGAACGGAGCGAGCTTCGCGGGATCCAGGGTCGTGTCGACCCCGGTCGCGAAGATCGGACCGAGCACCCATCCGAGGATCAGCACGGCTCCCGCCCCGGTGACGATCGATCGAGCGACGTCGAATTCGAGGGTGCCGGCGAAGAACAACCCGACCGCGGCGAACAGCAGCATCCACAGCGCGCCGAGCACGCCGAAGATGAACCCGACCAACTGCATCGGGCTGCGCGCGAGGGTGTTGCCGAGGACGCGGAAACGGATCCTCAGGACTGTCGCAACCACTGCGGCCCCTCCGCGTGGTGGCGTCCGCCGACGAGCTCGACGAAGCGGTCCTGCAGGGTCTTGCCCGCGCGCACCTCGTCGATGGTTCCGGATGCCAGCAGCCGGCCCTGAGCGATGACGGCGACGTGATCGCACATGCGCTGCACGAGGTCCATCGAGTGACTCGACACGATGACCGTGCCGCCCGAGGCGGTGTAGCCGCGGAGGATGTCCTCGATGTTGGCGGCCGACACGGGATCCACCGACTCGAAGGGCTCGTCGAGCACCAGCAGACGCGGCGCGTGGACAAGGGCGCAGGCGAGGGCGACCTTCTTGGTCATGCCCGCGGAGTAGTCCACGACGGGGGTGCCGGCGGCCTCGGTGAGGTCCATGATGCGCAGGAGGTCGGCCGTGCGCGTGGCGACCTCGTCGCGCGTGAGGCCGAACATCATGCCCGTGTACGTCACGAGCTGTTCGCCGGTGAGCCGGTCGAAGAGCCGGACTCCGTCGGCGAGGTTGCCGATGAGCTTCTTGGCCTCCACCGGCTGCGCCCACACGTCGACGCCGTGGATGTGCACCGTTCCGGCGTCGGGACGCAGTAGGCCCGTCGCCATCGACAGCGTCGTCGTCTTCCCGGCACCGTTGGGGCCGACCAGGCCGTAGAACGACCCCGCGGGGACGCGGAGGTCGAGACCGGCAACGGCGACCTTCTCGCCGAACCGCTTCACGAGGCCCGTGATGTCCATCGCGGGGAGCGAATCGGTGGGGGTCGGGGGAGCGACCCCGTCGGGCAGGGCGGAGGGCGGCGGCACGGCGCTCGAGGAGTCGGTCACGTTCCGAACCTATCGGGCGCTCCGCCGCGCGGCGAGGCTCCCGCGCGGACGTCAGTAGCGGATCGCATCGATGACCTTGACCCGCACCGCGACGAGGGCCGGCAGCAGTCCCGCCAGGGCCCCCACCGCGGTGGCCGCGACGAGGCCGACGATCGCGGCATCCACGGGGAAGGGCGGGAAGTCGCTGACCATGCCCTGACCTACGAGGTCGCGCATCGCCGGTGACTGCACGATCAGGATCGCCGCCACCACGCCGAGGGCGCCCGCGACGACCGTGGCGACCACGCTCTCCATCATCACGGCGAAGAAGACCCGACCCGCCGTCGCTCCGAAGCTGCGTCGGATACCGATCTCGCGCACCCGCTGCTTGACCGTGACCAGGGCGATGTTGACCAGGCCCAGCGCGCCGAGCAGGAGGACGAGCACCGCGATCCCGATCACGACGAGCTTCGTCACCAGGAACGGGTCGTTGCCGTACTGCGCCCAGTCCTGCCGCGACACGTTCACCTCGGTGCCTTCGCCGAGGGCGGCCTGCAGGTCGCGCGTGACGGCCGCCGTGAGGGCGTCTGCGAGCTCGGGCGGCACCCACATCTCGTACTGGCTCTGCGGTGCTCCGCCGCCGCCGTACGGGTCCGCGGCAGCGGCGGCCGACCCGCGTTCACCGGTGGCGGCCTTCTGCATCGCCTCCGCGTGCCGCGCGAGCATGATCATCGTCGGCTCGGTCTCCCACGTGCTGGCGGGAGTCACTCCGACGACCACCGCGAGCGTGCCTCCGGCGGGGATTCCGGATGCCGCGCCCGGGACGCCGTCCCCACCGAGCGCCACAACCGGGTGGCTCTCGAGCGGCGGTCGGCCCATGCGGTCCCAGAAGACCTCGTTCACGATGATCCGCGGTGCGAGCTGTTGTTCGTCGGTCGGCGAGAACCACGAGCCCTCGGTCAGCTGGACGCGGTGCATCTCTCCGAAAGGCTGGTCGACGGCCTGCGTACCGACCTGGACCGCGCCCGTCGCGAACGGGACCATCTGGACGGTGTTCTGCACACGCGACGCGTAGGAGATGTCGTAGCGCTCGAGGACCTTGCTCCACGCGGCATCCATGTTCGCCGGGTCGATCGCCCCGTCCAGACGGAACGCCGAGACGTAGAGGGTGGCGGGCCTGCCGCCCTGACGTTCGCTGAGCTCCTGGTTCGCCTGCTGCACGATCGCGCCGAGGGCGACCACCGTGGTCAGCGAGCACACGGCCACGGCGACGCCGATGAGCGAGAGGAGCACCCGCGTGCGGTGCACGCGCACCTCTTGCCAGGCCTCGAGCAGGGCCCCGACGAAGCCGGTGAGCCCGCGCATCAGGACTCCCTCCGATCATCGGCGAACATGTCGAGCACGTCGGCTTCGTCTTCAGCCGCGTCACCGCTCGGCTCGACCGGTGCCATCTCGCGCATCTCGCGCCGTGTGAGCGGCTCGAACGCGGGATCGTCGACGGGCGTCAGGATGCCGCGGTCCAGGCGGAAGTGCCGGCGCGCGCGCCGCGCGATCATCGGGTCGTGCGTGATGACGACCTGCGCCGCGCCGGTGCGTTCGGCGACGTCGTCGATCAGTTCCATGACGCTCTGGCCGGTGTCGAGGTCGAGGGCGCCCGTGGGCTCGTCGGCGAGGATCAGGCGCGGCCCGCGCACGAGGGAACGGGCGATCGCGACGCGCTGCTGCTCTCCGCCGGACAGGCGGTCGGGCATGCTGTTCAGCCGGTGCCCGAGACCCACCAACTCGAGCATCTCGGCGGCGATCCGCTTGCGCTGCCAGAACGTCCGTCCCGACGAGTAGAGCAACGGCATCGTGACGTTCTCGAGTGCCGTGCGTCCCGCGAGCAGGTTGAACTGCTGGAAGACGAAGCCGATGGAGGCGCCGCGCAAGCGGTCGCGTCGAGCGCTCGAGTAGCTCTTCACCGGGCGGTCGTCGAAGCTGATCACGCCGCTGGTGGGAAGGTCGAGCAGACCGAGCAGGTTGAGCAGGGTGGACTTCCCCGAGCCGGAGCGGCCGACGATCGACACGTGGTCGCCCGGTTCGATGGTGAGGTTCACCCCGGAGAGGATCGTCAGGGCGGGCTGATCCGGAGGGATCACGGTGCGGGTGACGTCCTCGAGTCGGAGGAGGCTCACGACGCCGGTACCGACTCGCAGAACATCGTCCCATCGGGGTACGTGGTGCAGTTGTCTCCCGCGCCCGATCCCGCCATCGCGCCGGGGGCGAACTCGAGCACCTCTTCGCCCTCGGTCAATCCCTGCGTGATCTCGACCTGGGTCCCGTCCGTCAGGCCGAGGGCGACGGGGCGCTCCTCGGTCGCGCCGTCGGCCGTCGACACCCAGACCGTCCCGCTCTGGGCGGCCCCGCGGACGGCGGTGGTCGGGACGACGAGCACATTCTCGGCCTTACCGCCGGCGATGGTCATCTCGGCCGCGAGCCCGGCGAACACGGTGACCTCGCCGGGGACGGCGCACGTCACCGTCGTCCCGGAGCCGCCGCCCGAGGAGGAGGTGCCGCCGGCTGTCGACTCCCCGTCGCCGGCGCTTCCCGCGAGAGGCGTGACCAGGCGCAGGTTCGTGCACGTGAAGGGTGCGGGTCCGCCGGTGATGGCGACCGAGGCTTCGGTGGGTCGGTTGAGGAGGCGGTACTGCTGCGCGGCCTCGAGCGTCCCGGTCACCGAGAAGGTCGGGGGAGCGACGTTCCCCGCCGCCATGCCGACCGTGACGTCCTGGCCCTCGAGCACCGCGAGGGAACTGAGTGTTCCGCCCGCGGGCGCCGTCACGTCCTCGTAGCGGAAGATCGCGGGCTTCGGCTTGCCCTCCTCGTCCACGCTGTCGGCAGGATCACGCTCGATCGGGACCTTGACGTTGAAGATGACGTCGCCCTGGTTGACCGCCGACCCCTGCGTGATGAAGATCCTGTTGACGACCCCACCGGCGGTGGACTTCACCGGAACCGCCGGGTCGGCCGCCACGGCCGCCGTGACGACGACGTCGTTCGTGATCGTCCCGAGCGCTGCCGGAACGCGCGGCTCGACGATCGCGCCCGTGGGCTCGGCGGGAGACGCGTCGGCCGGCCGATCCGGGAAGAACGCCAGCTTGATCAGAGCGGCCGCGACCAGCGCGACCAGAAGCAGACGCAGAATCGGGAAAACCCAGGTGCGTGCGATCCCCATGAAACCCCCCGGAGCGGTGATCGTCGTCGATGGACGCTTCTCACCCTAGGGGGAGGGACATATCGCGCACGTATCGCGTGTGGTCTCGCCGTCTGCTTCATCGAGGCAGCAGGGCCCCGGCGGAACGGTGTCCGCCGGGGCCCTGGCATCCGGGACCGATCAGTTCTTCGGTGGAGTGATGACGTGCGGCGTGACGTCTTGCAGTCCCACGCGCGCGTGCCGGCGCGAGTACGCGAAGTAGATCGCGAAGCCGATCGCCAGCCAGATGAGGAAGCGCAACCACGTCTCGACCGAGAGATTGAGCATCAGGTAGGTGCAGATCGCCGCCGACAGGATCGGAAGCACCGGGCTCAGCGGGACGCGGAATCCGCGCTTGAGGTCGGGCCGCGTCCGGCGCAGCACCACCACGCCGATCGAGACGAGCACGAAGGCCGAGAGGGTGCCGATGTTGACCATCTCCTCGAGGATGCCGACCGGCGTGAGGCCGGCCACGACCGCCACCACCGCGGTGACGATGATCGAGATGACCCACGGGGTGCGGAAGCGGGGGTGCACCTTCGCCAGAGCGCCCGGCAGGAGTCGGTCGCGCGACATGGCGAAGATGATGCGCGTGGCTCCGATGAGCAGCGTGAGCACGACGGTGGTGAGGCCCGCGACGGCGCCCGCGGCGATGACTGTGGCCATCCAGGTCTGGCCGTGGAAGGCGAAGGCCTCGGCCAGCGCGGCCTTCGGGTTGAGCTGGTCGTACGGGACCATTCCCGTCACGACGATCGCGACCGCGCAGTAGAGGATCGTGCAGATGACGAGCGAGGCGATGATGCCGATCGGGAGGTCGCGCTGCGGCTTCTTCGTCTCTTCGGCGGTCGTCGCGACGACATCGAAGCCAATGTAGGCGAAGAAGACGAGGGCCGCACCCGCGAGGATGCCGCCGACGCCGAACGTCGCCGGCTGCAATCCGGAGAGGAATTGCAGCAGAGGCTGGGTCAGGCCCGAGGTCGACTCGGTCGGGACGGATGCCGGGATGAACGGGTCGTAGTTCGCCGGGGCGATGAACATGATGCCCGCGATGATGACGAACAGCACGATGAACAACTTCACCGCGACGAGGACGAGATTCACCCGCAGCGATTCCTTGATGCCGATCGTCATCAGGCCGCCCAAGACGAGCACCAGGAGGATGGCCGGGACGTCGACGACGCCCCCCGAACTGATGCCCGCAGGCAGGACGACGCCGAGCTGCTGCAGGAAAGCCGAGAGATAGGCGCTCCAGCCCTGCGCGACGACGCTCGCGCCGAGGAACATCTCGAGGATCAGGTCCCACCCGATGATCCAGGCGAAGAGCTCGCCCAGCGAGGCGTAGGAGAACGTGTAAGCCGAGCCCGAGACGGGCACCGTGGACGCGAACTCGGCGTAGCACATCGCCGCGAGGCCGCAGGCGATCGCCGCGATGACGAAGCTGATCACGACGGCGGGACCGGCGACGTCGTGCGCCGCGCGCCCGGTGAGGGTGAAGATACCGGCGCCGATCACCACGCCTACCCCGAAGACGGTGAGGTCGACGGCGCTGAGGGACTTCTTCAGCCGGAACTCCGGCTCGTCGGTGTCGGCGATCGACTGCTCGACCGACTTCGTGCGGAATAGGCTCACGCGCAACTCTCCTAACGGGCGCTCTCGGTGCGAACGCCACGGGGGAGGATAGCGCTTCTCGTCGCTCGTGCCTATCGCCCCCTGAAGATGAGCGACAGGGTGTACCACATTCTTGAATGTCGCTGTCAATTGCATAAAAGGTGTAGCGTTTTAAGCATCATGGCAATCAAGCACATCACTCACCTTGTTGACGATCTCGACGGCTCCGTTCTCGAAGAGGGCGAAGGAAAGCAGATCACCTTCTCCGTCGAAGGTCGTGCCTACGAAATCGATTTGTCGAACCGCAACGCGGATAAGTTCTACAACGCCATCGCTCCTTTCGTCGACGCCGCGCGCTCGGTCTCGCGGACGACGACCACCTCGCGTCGCCCTCGTGCCGCACGCCGCGACAACGACCTGGACCTCGGCGCGGTGCGCGAGTGGGCGCGGGCGAACGGGCACACGGTGAGCGATCGCGGTCGCGTTCCCGCGACGGTGCTCGAAGCGTATTCAGCCGCCCAGTCCTGATCGTGCCGGGGGACATTCGCCCCGCAGCAGTGATCACCCCGGGTGTCGTCACGCAATTCGCCGCTCTCGACGCCCTTCTGGGTGGGTTGTATTCCACCGGTATCACCGTGGGCGACGCGCGCGCCCTCGGTGATACCGGCATCGGTTGCTGCGAGCGATTCGGTGGCGAGGTCATCGTGGTCGACGGCGAATTCTTCGCGTGCACCACGGACGGGCCTCCGCGTCGTATGAGCGACGACGAGACCATGCCGTTCCTCGACATGTGCTCTTTCGGGGATCCGCTCTCCCGCGCCGTCCGCGACCTCGACGGACCGGCGCTCGCGGCGGAGATCGACGGCGTCCTCGTCAGCCGGAACCTGTTCCACGCGATCCGCCTGGACGGCGTCGTGGCGCGGGTTCGCACGCGCCTCACGCCGCGCGAACAACCGCCGTTCCGACGTCTCGCCGAGGTCACCGCGGAGCAGATCGAGACCGTGTCGCACGACGTGCGCGGAACGGTCGTGGGGTTCTGGATGCCGGGCCTCTATCAGGGCATCACCGTTGCGGGTCTGCACCTGCATTTCCTCAGCGAGGACCGCGCTCTCGGCGGTCATGTTCTGGAGATCTCCATCCGTGAGGCGGTTCTGCGGGTATCCGCGTATGCGCGATTCGCGCTTCACCTGCCTACCGACGACGAATTCCTCTCGAACGAACTCACGCACGATGAGGACCGCCGGATCGGTGCGATTGAGGGCGGTGCTTCTCGCTCAGAGGGGTGAGGAGATGTGTTCCGATCGGCGGGTTAGTCGAGGGGTGAATTACCATTCTTTCGCCCCGTGGCTCCATAACGCCGGTCTTATGATCGCGGCATGGCCAAGAAGCACATCACACAGCTGATCGACGATCTCGACGGTTCCGTCCTCGAAAGCGGATCGACGATCACATTCTCTCTCGAGGGTCGCGCCTACGAGATCGATCTCTCTGAAAGGAATGCCGCGAAGCTGCGCGAGGCATTCGAACCGTTCACGACGGCGGCGCGCTCGATCGGCTCATCGAACCATGCCGCACATCGCGCTTCGCGCGGCCGTGTTCCTTCCTCTCGAGACCTCGCGGATGTGCGTGCCTGGGCGGAAAAGAACGGGCACTCCATCAATCCGCGCGGTCGCATTTCCTCCGCTGTTCTCTCGGCGTACGACGCCGCACACTGACCGAAAAGAATCCGGATGCCGCGAGAGCGCGGCATCCGGATTCTTCGTGTTCAGACCAGTGCGCCCGAGCTGGCGCCTTCGCGCAGGCGCTCCGCGGCGACTCCCTCGGCGGCGGCGAGCGGCGTGACCCCGCGCGATTCGGCTTCGTCGAAGATCCGGCGGAGGGTGTCGCCGATACCCGCCACGCGCGTCATGATCTCGTCGCGGGTTCCGCGCTGCTTGGCCTCGAGGTCGAGGTAGATGACCCCGCCGGCGTTCACCACGAAGTCGGGTGCGTACAGGATGCCGCGCTGCGCCAGCCGGTCGGCCCCGGATCGATCCGCGAGCGGGTTGTTGGCGGGGCCGCAGACCGCGCGGGCGTCCAGCTCATCGATGACCTCGTCGGTCAGCACACCGCCGATGCCGGCGGGGACGAAGACGTCTGCGGCGACCAGGTGCGCTTCGTGCGGCTCGACCCACGCGGCCCCGAGCTCGGCGGCGAGCGCGCGCTTGGCGGGATTCACGTCGGTGACCGTGAGCACGGCGCCCTCGGACGCGAGGCGGGCGGCGAGTCGGCTGCCGACCTGACCGAGTCCGGCCACGGTGATGCGGCGTTCGGCGACGTCGCGGACGCCCACACTCCGCTCGAGGGTGGCGATGAGTGAGGCGTAGACGCCGAGGCTCGTGGGGCCGGCGGGTTCGCCGGAGCCGCCGCCCGCCTCGGGCAGGCCCACGACGTGGGAGGTTCTCTCGCTCACCACGAGCATGTCGTCGGTGGTCGAACCGACGTCTTCGGCGGTGCGGTAGAGACCGCCGAGGCTTTCGACGGCGTCACCCAGGTCGAGGAACGCGGCGCGGCGTCGGTCGGGGTCGAGCACCGTGCCCGGCGGCAGGCCGATGACCGACTTCCCGCCCCCGGCATCGAGGCCCGCGGAGGCGTTCTTGAGCGTCATCGCCGCTGAGAGGCGGAGAGCGTCGCCGAGAGCATCGCTCCACGTGGGGTAGGTCCACAGGCGGGCACCGCCGAGAGCGGAGCCCAGCACCGATGAGTGGAGGGCGACGGCGATGAAGAGGCCGCTGCGGCTTCCCGTCACCACCTCCACGCGTTCGTGGGCGAAATCGGGCAGGGGCAGGGCGTGGGTCATCGCGATCCTTGTCGTCGGCCACCTTGTGGGTGGCGCTCTCCGGGTGCCGCGGCTTTGCGGCATCCGTCCTCCATTCTGACTCGCGCGCGCTCCGGGCGCGAGGGCGGCGCGCCCGTCGGTGTGCCGTCAGGCGGAGTTGGCGGGCGACACGCCGTTTGGGAGCGGCCGCTGCGGGCGTGTCGGGGGAGAACTCCGCCGGACGGACCGCGGCGCGCGTGGCTCTAGGCTGTCGGGCATGACCGACGCCCTCCCCACTCGCAGCCGTCTCGTCGCCGCATCGCTGGAGTCCGCCGGCATTGCGGGCACGATCATCGTCCTTCCGGATGCCGCGTCCACGGCGGCCCTGGCCGCTGCGGCCCTCGACATCGAAGTGGGGGCGATCGCGAACAGCCTCGTGTTCTGGAGCGACGACGAGCCCCTCCTCGTGATGACCAGCGGAGCGCACCGGGTGGATACGAGAGGGCTGGCCGAACGCCTGGGACGCGGCACCATCCGCCGAGCGACGCCCGAGCAGGTCCTCGCGGCGACGGGTCAGCCGATCGGCGGTGTCGCCCCGACGGGGCACCCCGCGCCGCTCACCACGATCGTGGACGAGGACCTGGCCGCGTTCCCCGAGATCTGGGCGGCGGGCGGCACCCCGCACACCGTGTTCCCCCTGACGTTCGACGAGCTCGTTCGCTTGACGGGCGGAACGGTCGCGAAGGTCGACTGAGCCCGCCGCGCGCCCCCGAGGAGGCGGCGCGCGGGGTCAGGCGTGAGGCGTGAGCGCGGTCAGGCAGACCACCGCGGCGGCGGCCGACCAGGCCTGGGGGCGGCAGGCCGCGGGGTAGGGGGTCGGCACCGACGAGTGGCTGCGCGGGTCGCCCGCGTGCAGCTCGGGAACCCGGTAGGCGAAGCCCTCCGCGGCGTTGAGCAGCCCCTCGACCACCGCTCGGGCGTCGTCGCGGAGTCCCGCCCGGAGCATCCCATGGGCGGCGATCGCGGTGTCGTGCACCCACACACTGCCGCCGTGGTACGACAGCGGCCAGTAGCCGGCGGCATCCGTCGACATGGTCCGGATGCCGTACCCCGTCGACATGCTCTCGCCCAGCAGCAGCGCAGCGACGTGCTCCTCCTCCTCGGGCTCGAGGATGCCGGTGCCGATCAGGTGGCCGATGTTGCTGGTGAGCGTGTCCACCGGGCGCTTCGCGCGGTCGAGGGCGACAGCCGGGTAGCGCCCCTCGGGGGTCTCGACCCAGTAGGCCTCGGCGAAGCGCGCCTTGAGATCGGCGGCCCAGGATCGCCAGAACGCCGCGTCGGCGGCATCCGGTCCTTCCCCGAACTCCTCGAGGAGAGCGGCGCCGGCGAGAGCGGCCTCGTACGCGTAGGCCTGCACCTCGCACAGGGCGATGGGGCCCTCGGCGAGGCGACCGTCGCGCCACTGGATCGAATCCCCGGAGTCTTTCCACCCCTGGTTCGACAGGCCGGTGCCGAGGCGATCGATGTAGTCGAGGAAGCCGTCGCCGTCGCTGTCGCCGTGGTCGCGGATCCAGCCGAGCGCGGCGCGCAGCGCCGGCAGCAGTTCGCGCACCTCGGCTACGGGCATGCCCGCACGCCACGCGTCGCCGAGCAGGCAGATCCACAGCGGTGTCGAGTCGACGCTCCCGTAGTACTTCGGGGGCAGCACGATGCCCTCACCGGGCATCTCGAGCGCGGACGCCCGCAGCTCGTGCAGGATCTTGCCGGGCTCCTGCGCCGTCTGCGCGTCGTCGTCGGTGCCCTGCAGGCGCGCGAGAACGCGGAGAGTGGATGCCGCGATCTCGCTGTCGAGGGGGAGAGCGAGGCGCGCGGCCCAGATCGAATCGCGTCCGAATAGCGTGAAGAACCACGGGGCACCCGCGGCGAAGAACTCGTCGTCGGGATGCTCGGGCAGCACGAGGCGGAGGGCGTCGAGATCGTCGAGGGCGGTGCGCACCCAGCGGCCGAGGCGAGGGTCGGGTGAGCTCGCCGCCACCGCCGCTGCGTCCCACCGGGCGGGCGCGGTCGCCGCACCCACGACGAGGGTGTCGTCGCGGAGGGTGAGGGTCCAGGCCACCTCGGCGGTGCCGAAGGCGGGGACCTCCACCTCCCAGCGCGCCTCGATCCCCTCGGGACCGGATGCCACGCGGCCCCCCGGAGCCGCGAGTTCGAGGCCCTGCGCGCCGGCGTCGACCGTGACACGGTCGCCGTCGATGTCGACGACCGCGGTGCGGGCGTGCGCGTGCCCGGACTTGACCTCGTGCAGCTGGGCGAACTCGGGCGAGAGGGTGAGGCGCAGTGTCGTCGAGATCGGCCGGTCGACGCGGGAGCGCAGGGTCCAGGTCTCGCTGACGAGCCCGTCGGCGACGCGGCGGTCGCGGAGCAGGCGCACCTTCGGGTCGGGGGTCGTGTCGTCGAGCCCGCGGAGCAGTCCGCCGAGGACGAGGCGCGAGGTGCCGTCGGGGGCGGCCGAGATCCATTCGACCGGGGAGCCGTCGCAGGTCAGCGAGAGCGAGCGTACGTGCCGCACGTCGCCGTGGTAGACCCCGTGCACGGGGGCGGCACCCATGTCGCCCGTGGTGTCGGACCACACCTGGGTGGGGGCGCGCAGCACGATCACCGCGTCGTCGAGAAGCGGCTGCAGGGGAGTGGTCTCGGTGGTCGTCCCGGCCGGTGAGGTGGTGGGGGCGGTGGTCATTCTTTGACGGCTCCTTCGCTGGAGTTCATGATGCGGCGCTGGAAGATGAAGAACACCACGGCGACGGGGATCGTCATGATGGCGGCGGCCGCGAGTTTGAGGGGGAACTGGCTGCCCTGGCTGAGCTGGCCGCTCGCGAGCGAGGCGACGCCCTTGGTCAGGGTGGTGAGTTCGGGGGACTGGGTGGAGATGACGAAGTGGCTCAGTTCGTTCCACGAGCCCTGGAACGACAGGATCACGATGGTGATGAGCGCGGGTCGCGCCATCGGCAGCACGACCGACCAGAAGATGCGGAACGTGCCGGCCCCGTCGATGCGCGCCTGCTCCTCGACGGACGGCGGGATCGACTCGAAGAAGTTCTTCATGATGAAGACACCGGCGGCATCCACGAGGAGCGGAAGGATCATGCCGGCGTACGAGTCGTATATGCCGAGCTGGTTGATCACGAGGAACTTCGGGATCAGCAGCACGACGGTGGGGACTGCCATCACGGCGACGAGACCCGCGAACACGAGCCCGCGTCCGCGGAACTGCAGGCGCGCGAGCGCGTAGCCGGCGAGCGAGTTGAAGAACACCCGGCCCGCGGTGACGAAAACGGTCACCACGACGGAGTTGCCGAACCACACGGGGAAGTCGGAGTTCAGGAACAGCCGCTCGTAGGCCGCCCACGTGAAGGGCTGCGGCGTCAGCGAGATCGGATCGGCCGCGGCCGCGGCATCCGTCTTGAACGATGTCGCCACCTGGACGAGGAAGGGATAGATGTAGATCAGGGCGAGGACGATGAGCAGCGCGTACAGGCCGATCTGCCACCCGAGAGCCTTCCGCGAGAGACGGTGCTTAGCGGGGCGTGCGGGACCGGCGAGCCGCTGCTCGGCGAGCACGGTCGTCTGCGGGGATGCCGTGGCGGTCATCGCGTGCCTCCCTTCGCGGTTGCGGGGGCCTTCTGGACGGTGGCCGGCACCTCGTACTGTCGGATGCGTCGACGCGAGACCGGGCGGTCGCGCAGGACGAAGCGCTGCAGGATCGTCAGAGCGACGATGATGACGAACAGAACGAAGGCGATCGCGGCCCCCTGCCCCCACTGCTGCGAGAGGAACGCGGCGGAGTAGCTGAGGTAGGCGGGGGTCAGCGTCGTCTTTCCGGGGCCGCCCTGCGTGCCGGTGTAGATCTGGTCGAACACCTGCCAGGTGCCGATGAGGCCCAGGGTCAGCACGGTGAACAGCACGGGCTTGAGCTGGGGGAGCGTCACCCGCCAGAAGCGCTGCCACCCGTTCGCACCGTCCATCATGGCGGCCTCCTGCACGTCGCCGCCGATGTTCTGCAGGCCCGCGATGAACAACAGCATGAAGGTGCCCGAGGTCGTGAACACGGCCATGAGGATGAACGCCGACATCGCGACCGAGGGACCGGCGAGCCAGTCCCACCACGAGACGCCGAGCAGCGTGTTGTCGGTGAGGAAAGTCGGGCCGCTCGTGACGCCCACGGCACCGAGGAGGTTGTGCACGACTCCCGAGGGGTCGCTGAACCAGTTCGGTCCATTGATGCCGAGCCACGACAGGACCTCATTGATGGCTCCGGACGACGAGAAGAGGAACAGCCAGAGCACCGTGATCGCGACGGAGCTCGTCACCGAGGGGAAGTAGAAGGCGGTGCGGAAGAAGCCGCGACCGCGCAGGATCGCGCGGTTGACCAGCACCGCGAGAAAGAGGGAGAGCGCCGTCTGCAACGGCACGACCAGCAGGACGTACCAGGCGTTGTTGCGCAGGGCCGTGCCGAAGTCGCGTTCGGCCAGGCCGCCGCCGGTGGTGACCGCGGCGTAGTTGTCGAGGCCGACGAAGCCGACGTTCGACGAAAAGGGGCTGCCACGCCCGGTCCAGTCCGAGAAGCTCACCCACAGCGCCATCAGCACGGGGACGAGCAGGAACACGCCCAGGATGATCAACACGGGAGCGGTGAAGAGCCAGCCGGCGGCGGCCTCGCCGCGCCGGATCCCCGAGGAGGACGACCCGGCGCGGCGAGGCGCGGTGGAGAGAGCGCTCATGTCGATTACTTGACGATGGCCTCGAGGTTGGACTGCGCCGTCTTCAGCAGCGCCTGCGGGTCACCCGTCTTCAGCGACTCCAGCTGCGCGTTGAAGTCGGTGATGACGTCGGCGGCTCCAGCCATGTTCGGCGGAAACTGCGCGTACGCAGCTCCCGCGAGGAAGGCGGTCTGGTCGGGGTTGGCCGACGACCACGCGTCAGCCGCGGACTGGATCGACGGCATCGGTCCGAAGGCCTTCGAGAACGCGAGCTGCTGGTCGGTGCTCGTCAGGTATTGGACGAGGTCGCGCGCCTGCTCCTGGTTGCCGCTGTCGGCGGCGAGCCCCCAGCAGTTGGTGAACTGCAGCGTGCCCTTGCCGCCGGGGCCGGCGGGAAGCTCGGCGACGGTGTACTTCACGTCGGGGTAGTCGGCCTTCATGGCGCCGGTGATCCAGTTGCCCTCGATCACCATCGCGGCCTTCTGGGTGCCGAGGGCTTCGCCACCCCAGCCGGCTCCCACGTCGGAGGCGAACGCGAAGCTGCCGTCGTTCAGGTGGGTCTTCACGTAGGTCAGCGCCTCGACGTTCGCGGAGCTGTCGGCCGTGGCCTTGCCGTCGGTGACGAGGCCGCCACCCGCCTGCGCCATGAACGCGCCCACGCGCTGGTACTCGGCGCCGAAGGCCAGACCGACGCGCCCGTCCGCGGTGAGCTTCTGGGCGACGGATGCCAACTGGTCCCACGTCGTGGGGATGTCGGCATCCGTGAGCCCGGCGGCCGACCACAGGTCGGTGTTGATGATGAGCGCGAGGGTCGAGAAGTCCTTGGGAGCGCAGTAGAACTTCCCGTCGACGGTGAAGTTGTCGACGAGTGAGGGGTAGAAGTCGCTCTTGTTCTCGAGATCGTCTCCGTACGCCGCGATCGACCCGTTCGCCGCGTAGCCGGCCAGGGCCTCGGGGGCGAGGTAGAAGAGATCTGGCGGGGAACCCGCGGCGAAGCCCTGCGAGAGCTGCTGGGGGAGGTCGTTGGCGGTTTGGACCTCGGCCTGGACGCCGGACTTCTCGCTCCACGCCGCGACCGCGTCGGTGACGGCTTTGGTCTCGGCGTCGCCGGAGGAACCGATGAGGATGCTGAGCTTTCCGCTTCCGGAGGCCTGCCCTTCGCCGGGGCTGTCGTTGAAGCCCGAGCCGCAGGCGGTGAGCGTGAGTGCTCCGGTGGCGAGCAGGGCGCCCGCGGTGAGCCAGAGGCGGGCTGGATGCCGTGTCATGTGTCTCTCTCCTTCGATGAGGCATGCGACCCCTCCGCATGTGATCGGAGGGTCAAAGTTTGAACGTTCAAACTTTGATGCGACCACCGTACGAAAGGCCGGTCGCGCCTGTCAAGTGGTTGTCGTGCGCCTTAGGCTGACGGTCTGGCGGCGCGCGCCGCCGGGGTCGAGCAGCGAGGGGGACTGCGTGGCGAAAGCGCCTACCGTCGACGATGTCGCCCGTGTCGCGGGCGTCTCGCGGCAGACGGTATCGAACGTCGTGAACACCCCCGACATCGTGAAGGAAGCGACGCGCCTGCGCGTGGAAGCGGCCATCGCCGAGTTGGGCTACCGGCCCCACGCCGCCGCGCGACGCCTGCGGACCCGCCGCAGCTCGACCATCGGCATCCATCTCGATCCCTACGCGGGCGGGATCTCGGGTGTCGTCCTCGACCGCTTCGTCCATGCCCTCACGGAGCGCGCCGGCGACCGCGACATGCGCGTGCTCCTGTACGCGGCGCGCACGCCCGAGGAGGAGATCGCGCGGCTCGGCGATCTGCTCGAAGGGGGAGAGGTGGATGCCGTCGTCGTCACCGGCACCTTCCACGGCGACCCGCGCACCGGGTGGCTGACCGCGCGAAACCTGCCGTTCGTCTCGTTCGGTCGCCCGTGGGGCGAGGACGACGTCGAAGCCCCGGCGCACCTCTGGGTCGACGTCGACGGCGCCGCGGGAACCAGGGCGGCGACGGCGCACGCCCTCGCGCGCGGCGGCGGCCGCGTGGCTTTCCTCGGCTGGCCCGCGGGTTCGGGAACGGGTGACGACCGCGAACGCGGCTGGCGCGAGACGGTGGCCGACGGTCCGCGGTGGGTCGTCGAAGAGAACGTCGGGGCCGCGCGCGATGTCGTTGCTGCGGGGCTGGCCGCAGACTCCGGCGTCACGGGCATCGTCTGCGCGAGCGACTCCCTCGCGATCGGCGCCCACCTCGCGGCCACGCTCGCCGGACGCGACGACGTCACCATCGTCGGCTTCGACAACACGCCCGCGGCCGAGGCGCTCGGACTCTCGAGTGTCGAGCAGCTGCCCGAGCGCGTGGCATCCGGTGCTCTCGATCTGCTCATGGGTGAGAACGGGACGGTGGTCGCCCCGCGCGCCGCCGTCGCCGGCGGTGCCCACGTGCTGGTGGAGCCGCGGCTGGTCGTGCGCTGAGGCGTTCCCCGCGGGTCGGCCGGGTGGTTGGGGCGGGATCTTCCGTTCGGGGCGCGGAAGATCACGCCCCGAACGGCAGAACGCGCCCCAAGACTCGCGTCATGCCGCGAACCTGCGCTGCGCCGGGTTTCAGGCGTGCCGGCCGATGCGGCGGGCGAGCTCGGCGGCGGTTCCGGATGCCGCTGACGCCAGCGCATCGGCATCGCGGGCGGGGCCGTCGGCGGGCCACGTGATCGCCACCGCCGCGGCGGGCCACCCGGCGTGGTCGAGCACCGCGGCGGCGACGGACCGGAATCCGGGCGTGATCTCGCCGTTCTCGCTCGCGTAGCCGTCGGCTCTCACGAGCCGGAGCACCTCGCGCAGTTCACGCGGGGTCGCGGGGCCTGTGCCGTGACGCTGGCTGAGGGCCGTGGCATCCGGGAACAGCGCCCGCACCTGCTCGCGGGGGAGCGCCGCGAGCATCGCGCGACCCGTCGCGGTGAGGTGCGCGGGCAGTCGCACGCCCACGTCGGTGACGAGCGTCGGGCGGCGCGGAGCGCGTTCCTCGACGATGTAGAGCACGTCGCGTCCGGCCAGCACGGCGAGGTGCGCACTCTCGCCCACGCGATCGGAGAGCGCGGCGAGCAGGGGGCGGCCCAATCGGGCGAGCGGCTGCTGTCGGGCGTAGCCGCCGCCGAGTTCGAACGCCGCGGTGCCCAGACCCCAGCGGCGGTCGCCGGGCAGGTGAACCACGTATCCGTGCTGCTCGAGCGTCGCCAGCAGGTGATAGGTGCTCGAGCGGGGGATCCCGAGTGACGCCGCGATCGTCTGCGCGGCGATCGGCCCGGGCTGGCGCGCGAGCAGCGAGAGGATCCGCAGCGTCTGATCGGCGGCGGGTACCTGCGGTCGCGTGTTGTCTGGCATGACAGACACAGGATGCCAGATCCCCGCCGTTCCGCGCTCTCGCACGCGATGGAATCGGCGTATGCACTCCATCGTCACCGTCGGTTCCGTCCCCCTCGTCCCCGCCGATGTCGTCGCCGTCGCCCGGCACGACGCCCGGGTCACCGTCGATGCGGAGGCGATGCGGCGCGTCGCGCAGACCCGCGCGCTGATCGAGGGGCTCGCCGACGACCCGCAGCCGCACTACGGCATCTCCACGGGATTCGGTGCCCTGGCCACGACCTTCATCGCCGAGGACCGGCGCGCCCAGCTGCAGGCGAGCCTCATCCGCTCTCACGCCGCCGGCACCGGCTCCGAGGTCGAGCGCGAGGTCGTGCGCGCTCTTATGCTGCTGCGGCTGCAGACGCTCGCGACCGGCCGGACGGGTGTGCGCCCCATCGTCGTCGAGACCTACGCCGCCCTGCTGAACGCGGGCATCACCCCGATCGTGCGCGAGTACGGATCGCTCGGGTGCTCCGGCGACCTCGCCCCGCTCTCGCATGTGGCGCTCGCCGTGATGGGCGAGGGCGAGGTGCGCGACGCGGACGGGCGGTCGATGACCGCCGGAGAAGCGCTCGCCGCCGCGGGGATCGAGCCGGTGCTCCTGCGCGAGAAAGAGGGCCTGGCCCTCATCAACGGAACCGACGGAATGCTCGGGATGCTGCTCCTCGCCGCGCACGATCTCGAAACCCTCCTCACCACCGCCGACGTCGCGGCGGCGATCTCCGTCGAGTCGCAGCTGGGGACGGATGCCGTTTTCGCGGCGGATCTCATGGCGCTGCGGCCGCAGCTCGGTCAGGCCGCCTCGGCCGCCAACCTTCGGGCGTTCCTAGCCGGCTCTCCCATCGTCGCCAGCCACCGCGGACCGGAGTGCACGCGCGTTCAGGACGCATACTCGCTGCGCTGCGCGCCGCAGGTGCACGGCGCGGCGCGCGACACGCTCGCGCACGCGACGGCGGTGGCCGGGCGCGAGCTCGCCTCGGCGGTCGACAACCCCGTGGTGACGGTGGACGGACGCGTCGAGTCGAACGGCAACTTCCACGGCGCGCCGGTCGCTTACGTGCTGGACTTCCTCGCGATCGCGGTGGCGGATGTGGCATCCATGTCGGAGCGACGCACCGACCGAGCGCTCGACGTCGCGCGCAGCAACGGGCTCCCGGCGTTCCTCGCCGACGAGGTCGGCGTCGACAGCGGCCTGATGATCGCGCAGTACGCGGCCGCCGGGATCGTGTCGGAGCTCAAGCGCCTCGCCGCGCCCGCCTCGGTGGACTCGATCCCCTCGAGTGCGATGCAGGAAGACCACGTCTCGATGGGATGGGCCGCGGCGCGCAAGCTCCGCCGGGCGCTCGACGGCCTCGCTCGCGTGCTCGCGATCGAGGTGATGACCGGATGCCGTGCCCTCGACCTGCGCTCTCCGCTGCAGCCCGCGGCGGCCACCGGTGCCGTCCGCGACCTCGTGCGGACTCGGGTCGAGGGTCCGGGCCCGGATCGTTTCGTCTCGCCCGAGATCGAGGCCGTGACGGAGCTGGTCGCCTCGGGTGATGTCGCGCGGGTGGCGGTCTCGGCGGTGTGACCGGGGCGGGGCGGCGCGGCCGGTTGTCCGCCACCGAGCTACGGCGTCAGCACCTCGAACTCGTCGGGGGCCGTGGCATCCACGTCGTCCCACGTTCCGTCGTGCCAGGTGAAGATCGCCACGGCGCACGTGACCATCCGCACGTCGCGATCGGCGAGCCGCGAGACGAGCGCGCTCATCCCGGGGTCGTGTGCGACGACCATCACCTCGTTCGAGCCGGCCTCGCGTGCGGCCGCGAGGAGCTGCGCCGGATCGGCGAGGTAGAGGTCGTCGCGAAGCGTGACCTCGACCTCGAATTCGGCGGCGAAGGCCTCGGCCGTGGTCGCCGCGCGCAGAGCGGTGCTCGACAGCAGCACCTCGGGGCGCACACCCCGGCGGCTCACGGCGCGAGCGACCTGCGGGGCATCGCGTCGCCCTCGATCGTTGAGCGGTCGGTCGTGGTCGGCGAGGCCCTCGCCGGCCCAGTCGGACTTCGCGTGCCGCGCCAGCACCAGTTGGATCATCGTTCCTCCGCGTCACGCCGGTGTCGCGGGTTCGAGGCACGGCCCGCGTTCCACCGATCACAACGATATCGTCGGCCACAGACATCGGCCGGGGGCTGGTGCTCCGGGGTGCGGCGTGCTGCGGACCCCTGTCAGCGGCGCGAGGGCCCGAGCGCTTCGATCCGACGGCTGGGCGCCAGCTCTCAGATGCCGACGTAGACCCAGGCTTCCCGCCCACTGGCGAGGGCCGCTGACGTGCGTCGGTACAGCGCGACCTCGTACTCGTCGGCCGCGTCCAGTTCATCTGCGGTCAGTTCGAGCACCCGTCCGAACACGCGATCTCGCGGATCACCCGTGTGGCGCAGGATCGGGTGCGAGTCCAGCCCCGATAGCTGAGCGACGCGTTCGTCATCGATGTCGACCCATTCGAGGCGGTAGCCGGGCAGGGCGTCTTCGTCGCTCGGCACGCGGCGACCGAACGTGTCGAGCTGCACGTCGGGCAGCAGCAGCGTGCCGTACGAGAAGAGGAATTCCCGACCCGGATCGTCGCTCACGCGCTCAGGTTATCGACCCGCACGCGAGGTCGGTACGGTCACCCCCAGAAGAGGTGCGCGATCGTGAAGATGGCGAGACCCGCCAGGGCGCCGACGATCGTGCCGTTCAGACGGATGTACTGCAGATCGCGGCCGACCATGAGTTCGATCTTCTCGGTGGTCTCTTCGGCATCCCATCTCTCGACGGTGTCGGTGATGATCGAGGCGATGTCGTGGCGATACCGCCCCACCACGAAGACCGCCGCGTCGGTGACCCAGCCGTCGACGCGCCGCTGTAGGGTCTCGTCGTTCTGGAGGCGGACACCGACCTCGGCGAGGGCCGCGCTCGCGCGTCGACGCAGCGCACTGTCGGGATCGGCGAGCGCGGTGAGCAGACCGGTCTTGGCGGTGTTCCAGGCGTCGGCCGCGAGCTGGCGGACGCGCGGACTGTCGAAGACGGACGCCTTCGCCTCTTCGAGGCGCATCATCGTCGCCGGGTCGTGCTGCAGGTTGTCGGCGAGTCGGGCCAGGTATCCGTCGATCGCGCCGCGCGCCTGGTGGCGGGGATCGGCGCGGACGGCGTCGACGAAGCTCACGGCCTCGCGGTAGATCGTGTCGTCCACCAGTCGCAGCGCAAGGCTCGGCACCCACGCGGGTAGACGCTGGGACACCAGACCCTGGAACACCTCGCGGTTGTTGCCCAGCCAGACGGCGATGTTGTCGAACGCGAGGTCCACGGCACCGTGATGCGCCCCCGAACTCACGACGCGCTCGAGCCATCCGCCGACCGAGGGGCCCCAGTCGGGGGAGAGCAGATGCTCGCGCGCGAGGTCTTCGATGAGGCCCTGCACATCCTCGTCGCTGAGAGCGCGCAGGATGCTCGTCGCGAGCGTCGCCCCCTCGGCGGCGAGTCGCTCGGCGTGGGCGGGCTCGGCGAGCCACGCCCCGGCCCGCGCGGCGAGAGGCGTCGACTCGAGCTTGGTGCGCACCACGTCGCCCTCGAGGAAGTTCGTCTCGACGAACTCCCCGAGCTGGCGTCCGATCTCGTCTTTGCGACGCGGGATGATCGCCGTATGGGGGATCGGGAGGCCGAGCGGATGCCGGAACAGAGCCGTCACCGCGAACCAGTCGGCGAGGGCACCGACCATGCCGCCCTCCGCTGCCGCACGGACGTACTGCAGCCACGTGACGTCGCGCTGGAACGCGAACGCGACGGCGAAGATGACCGCCATCCCGATCAACGCGCCCAGTGCGACCCCCTTCATCCGGCGGAGGGCGCGCCGTCGCTCCTGGTCTGCGGGACTCAGCAGGGCGGTGGGGGTCCGCGCCATCACGACGACACCGGTCCGAGCCACGCCGTCGCGGCAGCGGAGTGCGCGGATTCGGGGTCGGAGGGGTGGAACATCCCGGCGAGCACGTCACGGTAGAGCCGGCTCAGCTCGCTGTGCGCCGAGTACGACGACCCGCCGCCCACGAGGATCGCGTCGTCGACGACCGACTTGGCCATCGTGACGGCACGATGCTTCACGCCGGCGAGAAGCGAGAACCAGCGGGCCCCGTGGTCGACGCGGGTGTCGACGTCGGTGCTCAGGCCGGCCAGTTGCGGGGGCAGAGCGTCATAGGCGATCGCCATGTCGGCGATCCGCCAGCGGATGTCGGGGTCGTTCGCGTACGTCGTGCCGCTTTTCTTCGACCGCCGCGCGTGCGCGGTCTGGACGGCGAGGTCGAGGGCCCGACGGGCGACGCCGGTGTAGACCGAGGCGAGGAGGATCTCGAACACCGCGAAGATCCCGAACACGAGCGGGTCGGGCTGAGGCCCGGGCGCGAGTCGGCGCACGACGCGCTCGGCGGGGGCGGTCGCTCCGTGGAGTTCGGTGGTGCGGCTCTGCGTGCCCCGCATGCCCAGGGTGTCCCAGTCGTCGCGCGTCACGACCGCGTCGGTCCGGTCGAGGAAGGCGAACACCATTCGCGGCGCATCGGGCGAGGTGGTGTCGAGCCCGTGCACACCGAGGTGGTCCCAGACCGGGGCCAGCGAGGTGAAGATCTTCGTGCCGGTAAACGAATAGCCGCCGTCTGCCCCGGGACGCGCCTCGGTGTCGCTGCCGAAGAGCACGAGGTCGTTGCCCGCCTCGCTGATACCGAAGGCGAAGACCTCGCCCGCCGCCGCGCCGCGCTGGACGAACGCGAGGTCGTCGATCCCGCGGTCCTGGAGAACCTTCGCCACGCCCGTCCAGACCAGGTGCATGTTGATCGCGAGGGCCGTCGCCGGCGCGGCGCCCGCGAGGCGCTGCTGCAGGATCGATGCCTCGGCCAGGGTGAGGCCCGCACCCCCGCGGTCGGTGGGGACCAGGATGCCGAGATAGCCCGCCGCCCGCAGCTCATCGAGGTCGTCCTGCGGGAACGTATTGTCGCGGTCGTGCGCCACGGCCCGTTCGCGGATGCGCGCGAGCAGGTCGTCGGGCAGGAACCGAGCGGGATCGAACGGGGTGGTCATGGCATCCATTCTGTCGTCGTCGGTGAGCGGCGGGGCGTCCCGGCCCGAGAGTCTTCATGGCCCCGCAGAATGGATGCCATGATCTCGACCGAGATGGCCCTCGCCCTGCGCGAAGCGGGGCTGGTGTGGCATCCGCGATCCGGCGACCGTTTCCAGCTCGACGAGCCCGAGTTCGAGGCGGACGTCTTCACCGTGAGCGAGATGACGGTCGAGCCTCGGGACTATCCGACAGGGCGCATCCTCGCGTTCAACGGCACGACCGAGTGGGCGCTGGACTCGGTGGCCACCGAGGACGCGCTCTGGCTGCCGTCGGAGTCGCAGCTGCGCGAGATGCTGCGCAGCGCCTTCCGCTCGCTGCGTCGCCTGTCGGACACGTACGAGGTCGAGATCTCAGTCGGCGGGGCGAGCGTGGTGTTCGACCACCCCGAACCCGCGGACGCGTACGCGCTCGCCGTGCTGGAGTTGTTGCGCCGGATCCAGTGAGGTTCGGTGCCGGGCGTGTGCTGGGCTCTTTCCGGGTGCCGGGCTGCCGGTTCCGGGCTGCGGGCTCAGGTGATCGTCTCGACCGGTTCGGTGTCGGGGATCGGCGTCGAGTCGCGGTGACGCAGGTCGGGGAAGCCCTTGACGAAGACAGCGGCCACGGCGAAGCCGGCGAGGGCGAAAGCCGCCGCGGCGATGTACGCGCCCTGCGGGCCGATGCCGTCGACGAGGAAACCTGCGACGGCGGAGCCCGCGGCGGCACCGATGAGCTGGCCGGTGCTGATCCACCCGTAGGCCTCGGCGGTCTCGCTGAATCGGACGCTCGCCGAGGTCATCGCGAACATCACGGCGAGAGCGGGGGCGATGCCCGCGCCCGCGACGAGGAGGGTGGCGCCGAGCCACCACGCGTTCAAGGACACGATGGTGAGCGAGAGTCCCAGGGCGACGATCGCCAGGCGGCGCGCCATGGCCCACGGGCCGATCGGGATGTGACCGAACGACAGGCCGCCGGCAAGGCTGCCCACGGCGAACACGGCGAGGATGAGACCCGCCTCGAGGCCGCCGTGGTCGAAGGTCGCCACGACTCCGGCCTCGACCGCGGCGCATGCTCCGATGAGCAGGAAACCGGTGGCCGTGGCGAGGAGGACGGGAGGCTTGCCGAGTACGCGGCCCAGCGCGCGACGGCTGCGCGGGATGCGCACCCGCCCGACCTCGGGGCTCAGGATGAACCAGGCGCCACCGCCGAGAAGGATGACGACGACGAGCAGCAGGCCCGGCACCGTGCCGGCCTGGGTGGCGACGAGGGTGATCAGCACCGGGGCGAGGACCCAGATGATCTCTTGCAGCGACGCGTCGAGCGAGAACAGCGGGGTGAGCTGCTTCGAGTTGACCATCTTGGGGTAGATGGTGCGCACCGCGGATTGGATCGGCGGGGTCGAGAGGCCCGCGATCAGCCCCAGGGTCATGTAGAGGGGGAGGGGCATCTCGATGAGCGCGAGGGTCGCGATCGCGGCGGCGCACACCAGGAGCGTGACGGTCAGCACGCGGCGCATTCCCCAGATGCCCATCCAGCGGCTCGTGATCGGGCCCGAGATGGCCTGACCGACGCTCGTCGCCGCGAGCACGAGACCCGCCGCTCCGTAGGAGCCGGTGACGTGCTCGATGTGCAGCAGCACGGCGAGGCTGGTCATGCCGTTGGGGAAGCGCGCGGTCAGCTGGGCGGCGATGATACGCCCAACGCCCGGGGTTCGGAGGAGTTCGCGGTAGCCGGCCACGGGACAACGCTATCTCCCCCCTCCGACATCGACGGGTGGTCGGCGAGGAGGCCGTGGCGCGACACGCCGCGACACGCCGGAGGTCGAAATCCACCCCCTGTGCAATGTCGGAACCCCCCTCTAGCGTGCGAGCTGTGGATGGATGCCGGAAGGTCCGGCGAGATCCGCGGAACGGCGGGCATCGCGTGGCGTCGAAGAGGGGCGCGACCTGTGGATGAAATCGTGGACAACCTGTGTTGTATATGGGGAGAGCGGTGGAAAATCACACTCGTGTAACTACTACCCCTTGTGGTTCCACCTGATGTCCGTCCCCATATGTAGTATTGAGGTCCCGGCGGGCCCCGCTCGCTCGGAAGATGAGTTTCAAGGGGAGAAAGAGAACAGAATGGCGATCACGGTCTACACCAAGCCGTCGTGCGTTCAGTGCACGGCCACCTACCGCGCGCTCGACTCGAAGGGCATCGAGTACGACGTGCTCGACCTGTCGGAGGACCCCGCAGCCCTCGAGCAGGTCAAGTCGCTCGGCTACCTGCAGGCCCCCGTCGTCATCACGGACGAGGACCACTGGTCGGGCTTCCGTCCCGACAAGATCGACGAGCTCGCGTCGCGCCTGGCGTGACACCGCGACAGGCTCACCGACCCCCGTCATGAGCGCTGTCCTGTCGGCGACCACGGCTCCGCTGCTCGTCTACTTCTCGAGCGTGTCGGGAAACACCGCGCGTTTCATCGAGAAGCTGGGCATGCGGGCCCTGCGCATCCCCCTTCGGCCGACCGATTCGCCCCTCGTCATCGACGAACCCTTCGTGCTGGTCACCCCCACTTACGGTGGGGGTGCCGGCCGAGGCGTCGAGAAGGGCGCGGTCCCCAAGCAGGTCATCCGCTTCCTCAATGAGGAGCAGAACCGACGACACATCCGCGGAGTCATTTCCGCGGGTAACACGAACTTCGGCGAGGCGTTCTGCCTCGCCGGCGACATCATCAGCCGCAAGTGCCACGTGCCGCACCTGTATCGGCTGGAAGTATTCGGCACGCCCGACGACGTCGAGCGCGTCACCGAAGGATTGGAACGATGGTGGAAGTTGAGCTGACCGACGTGGACTTCAAGACCGAGGCGCGCTTCGAGGGCCTGGATTACCACGCCCTGAACGCGATGCTGAACCTGTACGACGCCGACGGCAAGATCCAGTTCGACGCCGACAAGCGCGCTGCGCGGGAGTACTTCCTGCAGCACGTCAACCAGAACACGGTGTTCTTCCACTCGCTCAAGGAGCGCCTCGACTACCTCGTCGAGAAGGAGTACTACGAGCCCACCGTGCTCGCGAAGTACTCGATGGAGTTCATCCAGGAGCTGAACGACCGCGCCTACGGGGCGAAGTTCCGTTTCGAGACCTTCCTCGGCGCGTTCAAGTACTACACCAGCTACACGCTCAAGACCTTCGACGGAAAGCGTTACCTCGAGCGCTTCGAGGACCGCGTCGTCATGACGGCCCTCGCCCTGGCAGACGGCGACCAGCGCCTCGCGGTGCAGCTCGTCGACGAGATCATCTCGGGCCGCTTCCAGCCGGCCACCCCGACGTTCCTCAACGCCGGCAAGGCGCAGCGCGGCGAGCTCGTGTCGTGCTTCCTCCTGCGCATCGAAGACAACATGGAGTCGATCGCGCGCGGCATCAACTCGGCGCTGCAGCTGTCGAAGCGCGGCGGCGGCGTCGCCCTGCTCCTGTCGAACATCCGCGAGTCGGGTGCCCCGATCAAGCAGATCGAGAACCAGTCCTCGGGCATCATCCCCGTGATGAAGCTCCTCGAAGACAGCTTCAGCTACGCCAACCAGCTCGGAGCCCGTCAGGGTGCCGGCGCGGTGTACCTCAACGCGCATCACCCCGACATCCTGCGCTTCCTCGACACCAAGCGCGAGAACGCCGACGAGAAGATCCGCATCAAGACGCTGTCGCTGGGCGTCGTCATCCCCGACATCACGTTCGAGCTCGCCAAGAACGGCGAGGACATGTACCTCTTCTCGCCCTACGACGTCGAGCGCGTCTACGGCAAGCCGTTCGGCGACATCTCGGTCACCGAGAAGTACCGCGAGATGGTCGACGATCCGCGCATCAAGAAGACGAAGATCAACGCGCGTGAGTTCTTCCAGACCCTCGCCGAGATCCAGTTCGAGTCGGGCTACCCGTACATCATGTTCGAGGACACGGTGAACAAGGCCAACCCGATCGCCGGTCGTATCAACATGTCGAACCTGTGCTCGGAGATCCTCCAGGTCAACACGCCGACCACGTACAACGAGGACCTCTCGTACGACACCATCGGCAAGGACATCTCCTGCAACCTCGGTTCGATGAACATCGCTCTCGCGATGGACGGCGGCGACCTGGGCCTCACGGTCGAGACCGCGATCCGCGCCCTCACCGCCGTCAGCGTGCAGAGCCACATCGCGTCGGTGCGTTCGATCGAAGACGGCAACGACCGCTCGCACGCCATCGGTCTCGGCCAGATGAACCTGCACGGCTACCTTGCTCGGGAGCACGTCTACTACGGCTCCGAAGAGGGCATCGACTTCACGAACATCTACTTCTACACGGTGCTGTTCCACGCGCTGCGGGCGTCGAACCGCCTGGCGATCGAGCGCGGCACGGCTTTCGACGGCTTCGAGAACTCCACCTACGCGTCGGGCGAGTTCTTCGACAAGTACACCGAGCAGGTGTGGGCTCCGCAGACCGAGAAGACGAAGGAGCTGTTCGCCGGCATCCAGATCCCCACGCAGGACGACTGGCGCGAGCTGAAGGCCTCGGTGCAGGCCCACGGCATCTACAACCAGAACCTGCAGGCGGTGCCCCCGACCGGTTCGATCTCGTACATCAACAACTCGACGAGCTCGATCCACCCGATCGCGTCGAAGATCGAGATCCGCAAGGAAGGCAAGCTCGGCCGCGTCTACTACCCGGCGCCGTTCATGACGAACGACAACCTGGACTACTACCAGGACGCCTACGAGATCGGCTACGAGAAGGTCATCGACACGTACGCCGCCGCCACGCAGCACGTCGACCAGGGCCTCTCGCTCACGCTGTTCTTCAAGGACACCGTCACCACGCGCGACATCAACAAGGCGCAGATCTACGCGTGGAAGAAGGGCATCAAGACCATCTACTACATCCGCCTGCGTCAGCTGGCGCTCGAGGGCACCGACATGACCGAGTGCGTCTCGTGCATGCTCTGAGCCACTGACCATTCACCGATAGAGGAAAAGCGACGTCATGGCTGAAAAGCTGCAGCTGCTGAACCACGTGCAGGCCATCAACTGGAACCGCATTCAAGACGACAAGGACCTCGAGGTCTGGAACCGTCTGGTGAACAACTTCTGGCTCCCCGAGAAGGTGCCGCTGTCGAACGACATCCAGTCGTGGAACACGCTCACCCCCGAGGAGCAGACGCTCACGATGCGTGTCTTCACGGGGCTCACGCTCCTCGACACGATCCAGGGCACGGTCGGCGCCGTCTCGCTCATCCCCGATGCGATCACCCCGCACGAGGAGGCCGTGTACACGAACATCGCGTTCATGGAGTCGGTGCACGCGAAGAGCTACTCGTCGATCTTCTCGACGCTGTGCTCGACGAAGGAGATCGACGAGGCGTTCCGCTGGTCGACCGAGAACGAGTTCCTTCAGAAGAAGGCGCGCATCGTCATGGACTACTACCGTGGCGACGACCCCCTCAAGCGCAAGGTCGCCTCGACCCTGCTCGAGTCGTTCCTCTTCTACTCGGGCTTCTACCTGCCGATGCACTGGTCGAGCCGAGCGAAGCTCACCAACACGGCCGACCTCATCCGCCTCATCATCCGTGACGAGGCCGTGCACGGGTACTACATCGGCTACAAGTTCCAGCGCGGTCTCGAGACCGTCGACGAGGCACGTCGCCAGGACATCAAGGACTACACGTTCTCGCTGCTGTACGAGCTCTACGACAACGAGGTGGGGTACACCCAGAGCCTCTACGACGCGGTGGGCCTGAGCGAGGACGTGAAGAAGTTCCTCCACTACAACGCCAACAAGGCGCTGATGAACCTCGGCTACGAGGCGATGTTCCCGTCGTCCGTGACCAACGTGAACCCGGCGATCCTGTCGGCCCTCTCGCCGAATGCCGACGAGAACCACGACTTCTTCAGCGGGTCGGGCTCTTCGTACGTCATCGGCAAGGCCGAGGCGACGGAGGATGACGACTGGGACTTCTGAGTCCCACGGTATGACGGGGGCCCGGCGCGAGGAATCGCGTCGGGCCCTCCGTGCGTCATCGCGGCGCCAGGGCCGCGCGCCCCGGGCGTCACCGAACGGGGGCTCCCGGCATCCGGTATCTCGCGGTCAGCGGGCGTCGTCGAGCAGACCCGCGTCGTAGGCGAGGATCGCGAGCTGCACGCGGTTCTGCACGTTCAGCGCGGTGAACACGCTGCCCAGGTGCGCCTTCACGGTCGACGGCGAGCAGTGCAGCAGTTCGGCGATCTCGGCGTTGGTGTGGCCCGCGCCGACCGCCCGCGCCACCTCTTTCTCACGCGGGGTGAGCACGGACAGGCGTGCCCGGGCGGTCTCGCGGCGGCTGCGGCGCTGACCCCCGGAGAAGCGATCGACGAGGACACGCGCGTGTCGGGCCGAGAGCACGGCCCCGCCGCGGGCGGTCTCGCGAATGGCCTCGATGATCTCCAGGGGTGGGGTGTCCTTCACGAGGTAGCCGCTCGCACCGGCCTCCAGAACAGCGAGAACCTGCGCGTCGACGTCGAACGTGGTGAGGGCGAGGACCTGAGGGGGATCGGGAAGCGCCCGGAGGTGTGCGGTGGCGGTGCGCCCGTCCATCCCGCTCATGCGGAGGTCCATGAGGACGACGTCCGGCCGCAGAGACGTCGCCAGCGACACCCCCGCCGCGCCATCGGACGCCTCGCCGACGAGCTCGATGTCGTCGGTGGACGCGAGCATGAACGTCAGGCCCGAGCGGACGAGAGAGTCGTCGTCGACAAGCAGAACCCGAATCACGCCTCTGCCCGCTTTCCCTCGCCGTCGGTCACGACCCAGGGTAGCCGCGCGGAAAGGACGAAGACCGACTTCTCGTCCCGAACGGTGAGCTCACCGCCGACGATGCGCGCCCGTTCGCGCAGGCCGGGCACCCCTCGCCCGCTGGGCGCGGTCGCCGGGGAGAGCGAGGTCGTCTCGGTGGGATTACGGACCTCGACGAGCAATCCCCTCGTCGGATCGCCGTCCAGCGTCACCGAGACGGGAGCGCCCGGGGCGTGCTTGTGGGCGTTGGTGAGCCCCTCCTGCACGATGCGGTACGTGGCTCGCGTGATCGCGCGATCGAAGTCGCGATGCTGGATCGTCTCGGGGAGCCGGAGCTGGACGGTGGCTCCGCTCTGCACGCTCTCGTCGACGAGCCGACGGATGCTCGACAGGTCGTTCGCGACCATCCCCGAGTCGAGAGGGTCGACGTCGGGGCTCTCGCCCGCGTCCAGGGAGCCGATGATCGAACGCAGGTCGTTCAGCGCGGCCCTTGCGCTCGTGCGGATGAGGCGTGCCTGGTGCGCCACCACCTCGGGTCCGGCGTCGGCATTCAGTTCGAGGCCGCCGGCCTGCATGGTGAGCAACGACAGCTTGTGGCCGAGGACGTCATGCGCCTCGCTGGCGATGCGGGCACGTTCGAGGAGAACAGCCTCCGCCGCGCGCGCGGTGCGTTCCGCTTCGGCGTGCGCGGCGCGAGCGCGCAGGCTGTCGAGCAGCTCGCGACGAGCGGCGATCGCGAGGCCGGCCACATACGGGATGCCGATGACGGCGACGACATTGAGGACCCAGCTCGCGAGCGGAGACCACTCGTCGGGGGCGAGCCCCTCCAGCGACACGAGCCGCTCGTCGCGGCCCGACACCACGGCCAGCAGACCGACGCACAGAGCCAGGATGAGGGGGTTCCAGCGGCTGTTGCGGCGGACCCCCAGATTGAACACGGCGGGCGCGAGGAAGATCTGCGTCGACGTCAGAGCCGCGATCGCCGCGATACCGACGAGCAGGAACGGCCATCGCGCGCGCACCTGGGTCGCGGCGGCAAGGGCGACGGCCAGAGCCAGGAACAGGGCCAGCGGCCATCCGCGCAGACCCGAGGCGGTGACGACCGTCAGAGCGGTGATCACGGCCAGGTAGAGCGCGGATCCGATCCACGAGGTGTGCGCGAACATCGCGGCCGGAGCACGTGTCATCCGCATCGCCCCCCTCGCCGAGGCATCGTCCACCCGCCTCGTCGGCGAGAGCCCCTCACTGTACCTTCCCGTTCCGACGCCCCCTCCGGACCTCACAGGCGCGGCGGCTCAGATCGGCCTTTCGGCCTACTCGATCGGCATCCGTCTCCGCCTTTGAGCCGGTGATCCCTCGGCGTTCAGCCGATGTGGGGCCGGTTCGGTTCTTGGGAAGGTCTGTGCATCGCATCCGCGACCCTCTCTTTCGTCAGGAGACACGATGTCGGAAACCACGAACCCCTACGCCGATCTGACGCGGATCGACTACCCCCTGATCGAAGAGAACACGGCGATGCCCCCGCTGACTCGCGACGCCATCCGCAACGAGGCGCGCTCCGGTCTCGAGGAGATCCGCGACTTCGTCACCACCGACGTCTTCGTCGCGAAGCTCGGGGAGCTGTACGACCTCGCGCCCGAGGATCGGGATCAGTTCGTCCGGGAGAACCTCCTCGATCCCGCGGCGCTCGCCGCCCGCGGCATCACGGTCCCCGCGGGCCTGAAGATCCAACGCTCGGTCTTCGGAGACGGTCGGCCCACGATCTTCTGCGTGACGAAGCTGATGTCGGATGGCATCCGGAAAGTGACGTACACGTTCGACAGCGGTTCGCTCCCCGCCCGGGTGTGACATGGGAAGCTCCGTGGATACTCCGGTGGCGGTTCTTCGCGGGCGCTTCTGCGCCGCGACCGTCGACGAACTGCGCGACACCTCGGCGATGCGCCGATGGGCGGCGCTGGTGGATCAGCGCCTGCTGTTCCCTCACCGAGGGAGCATCGAGCTGACGGCGGATCACCTCGACCTCGGCGCGTGGCGGTGTCTGCACCCCGCCGACATCCGCGCGGTCTCGGTGAACTACGTCGCGGAGTTCTCGCGATTCGCCGCCGGGGGGACGCGGGGCGGATTCCCCTCTCTCGGCAACATCCGCAAACTCGGGGCCCCCTTGATCCTGGACCTCGCATCGGACGAGCGCCTCGTGGTCCTCATCGACTACATGCTCTGGTCCGGCACGAACAAGGCCGCGTCATGGGAGCCCGCCATCCGCGAGTTCCTGGGGCGGTCCCACTGACTTTCCATCCGCGCCGTATGTCGAGGGTATGCCGCGCGACGAGCTTCTCATCCTCGTAAGGCGGAGCTGATCCGCGGGGTGACGTCGAGCAGGGGCTGACGGGGCGCCCCGCAACCTCGGCCGGGGTCGGGTGGCGAGACGTCGTGCGGAGGTCGTGCGCGACACGCCGCGCGAGCGTCGCCGCGGGAGGCGTGTCGGTGACCGACTCCGCGCGACAGCGCGCGTCTCGCAGCTCGCGCCGTCGCCGTCCTCGCGCATGGCTCACGGTGAGGCGTCGAGCACCTCGGCCAGCACCCGCTTCGCGAACTCCGCCTCGCCGGGAGTGATGTTGGTGAGCATGATCAGCCCCTTCCACAGCGTCCACCCGGCGCCGCGGGCCCACGTGGCGTCATCGAGGTCGAGGGTGTCGCGAAACGCGCGGCGAGCCGTGCCACGGAACTGCGTCCAGAAGACGACCGTGTCGCAGGCGGGGTCGCCGATCGCCGAGCACCCGAAGTCGATCACCGCGGCCAGTTGATGATCGTCGTCGACGAGGAGGTTGCCGATGGCGACGTCGCCGTGAACCCACACGGGAGGTCCGGTGAACGCGGCGTCAAGGGCATCGCGCCAGACGCCGCGAGCACGGTCGCGCGCTGGCCTCTCGAGGAGGTCGAAGCGACGGACGACCTGGTCGTCCCACTGCTCGACGCCCCCGCCGCGGAACGCGCTGTGTTCTCCGGGCGGTGGGCCGTCCGTGGCATCCGTCCGTCGAAGGGCGGACAGGAAGGCGGCGAGGTTCTCGGCGAGCGCGATGTCGCCCGGGAGGACTGCCGGATCGGGACGACGCCCGGCGATCCATTCGTAGACCGACCACGGTGCCGGGAACGGGTCGGATGCGCGACCTCGACCCGCGACGGTCGGAATCGGCAGCGGAAGATGCGGGGCGAGCCGGGGGAGCCACCGCTGTTCGTTCTCCACCTGCGGGACATAGGCGACGTCCGCGGGGAGACGGGCGAGGAGGTCGTCACCGAGGCGGAACGTGCGGTGGTCGTTGCCCGACTCGACCATGGGGGTCACGGCGCGGCCCGCCCACCCCGGGAACTGCTCGCGGACGAGCCTCCGGACGAGCGCCGCGTCGATGGCATCCCGGGTGGGGAACATCGGGCCATGCTAGTCGGGCTCGTTCGCGGCCGAGCCGTCGCGCGGAGTTCGTGCGCGACACGCCGCGCGAGCGTCGCCGGGAGCGGCGTGTCGGCGCTCGACTCCGCTTCACGGCACGATCGGCGCCTGTCGCGCCGCCGCGGAGCATGCCGGGACCGGCACGCGCCCCGGACGGCCGCGGCGTCCGCCGTCAGAACTGCAGCATCCGACGGATCGCGACGACCGCGCCGCCGCGGGCCCACTCGGTGAACTCCACGGGTTCGACCACGAGGCGAACCGGCTCGTCCTCGGGGAGGCGCACGCCCGCGATCGCGTCCATCACGCGATCCGGCGAGATCTCCATCACCGCGAGGCCGTCACCGGTGAGCACGATCTTCTCGGGGTCGAGGGCGTTCGCCACGGTGCCGATGATCACCCCCAGGGCTCGCGCGGCGGCGTCGAAGGCGGCCCGTGCCTGCGCGTCGCCGGCGCGGGCGGCCGACACGGCGGCGGCGTAGTCCTCGGCTCCCGCCGCCTGGGCGATGCGCTCGCTCGGGAGGTACACGCTCGCGCAGCCGGCGTGCCCGCGGCCGCACGGCGGTCCCGTCGGGTCGATGGGGAGATGTCCGAGCTGACCCGCGCGGCCGCCATGACCGGCGACGACCTTGCCGTCGATCACGAGCCCGAAGCCGATGCCCGCGCCGACCGTGACCACGGCGAGCGAGTCGCACCCGGCCCCCGCGCCGTACCAGTGCTCCGCGGCGGTGAGGCCGCGGACGTCGTTGTCGGCGAAGACCGGGATGCCGAGGCGCCGGCCCAGCATGTCGGTGAGAGGCACGTCCTTCCAGCCGAGGAAGTACGACTCGATCACGACCTGTCGGCCGTCCACGGTGGCGAGATCACCCGCGAGACAGACGCCGACGGCGTGGATGTCGGCGTAGTCGCGCGCGAAGCGGGCGTGGATGTCGGCGATCTGGCCGACGGTGTCGTCGACCGCCCGCGAGCGGAGTTCCTCCTCGACCGAGGCGACGATGCGGGCTCGCAGGTCGGTCACGACGGCGAACACCGCGTCGCCGGTGAGCTTCACACCGAGGAAGTGGTGCTGATCCTCACGGACCGCGAGCATCTCACTCGGTCGTCCCATCGCCGCTCGCAGGGCGATCTCGCGCTCGGCGATGAACGCGTGCTCCATGAGCAGTCGTGTCGCGCGCGTCAGACTCGCCCGCGACACGCTGAGGCGACGCGCGATCTCGGCGCGGGGGAGTGGGCCGTGGATCAGCAGCTCGCGAAGCGTGCTGCGCTCGACTCCCGCGAGGTACGGCCACGCCCGACTCGACGACTCCTCGACGGCGGTACCGGTCATGGGCGTGCAGCCCGTGGCATCCGGAATGCGGACATGGTCAACATCGGCAACAAAGTATCACTTGTCTTCCTGGTGCGGCTCCCTCGCGCGCTCGATGAGAGTAGCAAGCGGCGGAGCGGGGTCGAGCGGATCGCTTGACGTACTTAGTTTACTCAAGTAACAATGGGCTCGGGGATGCGGTTCTCGCTCTCCGCTCACAGCCGGCACCGTCGCCACCGCGGCACGCGTGCCCCGGAAAGGATCGAAGATGCTCCTCAGCACGAAGCGCCGTCGGGCGCGTGCCTGGATCGCCGCGGCATCCCTCACCGCCGCCGCGTCACTCACTCTCGCGGGCTGCACCTCGTCGGGCGCGCCCGGGGGATCGGATGCCACGACCCTGGTCGCCTACACCGGCCAGGCCGGCGACTACCAGATCAACTTCAACCCGTACTCGCCGTCGCAGATCGGCGGCATCGGCACGATCTACGAATCGCTGTTCTTCGTCACCAACGTGAACACGAACGAGTACAAGCCGCTCCTCGGCACCGAGTACTCCTGGAACGACGCGGGTACGGAGCTGACGGTCAGGTTGCGCGACGACGTGACCTGGTCGGACGGCGAGCCCTTCACCGCCGACGACGTCGTCTTCACGTTCCAGATGCTGCTCGACACCCCCTCCATCAACAACTCCGGCTTCGACGGCACGGTTGAGGCGACCGGTGACCACGAGGTGGTCTTCCGCTTCGACTACCCCGCGTTCGTGAACGACCCCGCGATTCTCGGTCGTACCCCCATCGTCCCCGCGCACCTGTGGAAGGACATCGACCCGACGACCAACGTGATCGCCGAGCCCGTGGGGACCGGCCCGTACACGCTGGGCGACTTCAAGGCGCAGGCCTTCACCCTGTCGGCGAACCCCGACTACTGGGGCGGCGAGCCCGCGGTGAAGACCGTGCGCTACCTCTCGCTCTCGGGGAACACCGCCGGAGCGGACGCTCTGGCCGCCGGCACGATCGACTGGCAGACGGGCCCCGTGCCCAACATCCAGAAGGTCTCGGAGACCTACCCCGGCTACAGCGGGGTCACGATCGCCGCGAACCAGATCACGCTCATCACGTGCTCGAACGCCGACCTGGGCTGCGTCGGGCCGCAGACCGACCCCGCCGTCCGCCGGGCGATCTACGCGGCCCTGAACCGCGACCAGCTCAACTCCTTGGCGTTCCAGGGGACGGCGAGCGAGATCTCGCCGACGCTGGCCCTGCCGACGACGCAGACCGACTGGATCTCGTCGTCGATCGCCGAGCCGATCGCGCCGAACAGCCCGGACGTCGCCGCGGCCACGGCCGAGCTCGAGGCGGCCGGCTGGACGCGCGGCGCCGACGGGGTCTACGCGAAGAACGGCGAGCCCCTCGCCGTCACCGTCGAGGTCGTCACCGGCTGGACCGACTACATCACCGCCGTCGACACCATGTCGCAGCAGCTGAAAGAGGCGGGGATCGAGCTGCGCGTCGCGCAGTCGTCGTGGAACGAGTGGACCGACAAGCAGACCAAGGGCAACTTCCAGCTCTCGATCAACTCGCTCGGTCAGGGGGCCGTGTCCGACCCCTACTACCTCTACGACAAGTACCTCAACTCCGCGTTCACCGGGCCGGTCGGCGACGTCGCCTCTCAGAACGTCGCCCGCTTCAGCAACCCCGAGGTGGATGCCGCCCTCGCGGTGTTGAAGGTCACCGACCGGAAGGATGCCGCCGCGCGTCAGCCGCAGTTCGACACCATCCAGGCGATCATCACCGAGGACATGCCGTACATCCCCGTGCTCACGGGCGGCACGTCCAGCCAGATCCACACGGACAAGTTCGAGGGATGGCCGACGCAGGACGACCTGTACGCCTTCCCCGCGGTGTGGGCCTCGCCGGACAACGCCGAGGTCTTCAAAGCGCTGAAGCCGCGGGGGGAGTGAGCGTGCTCGCCACCGAGAGAGGATTCGTCGCCGTCACGGAAGGGAGACGGGCGTGAACTACTTCGTCCGCAAGATCGGGTTCTACGTCGTCGCCCTGTGGGCGGCGCTGACCCTCAACTTCCTCATCCCACGGCTGCTGCCGGGCAACCCCGTCGACATCCTGCTCGCCAAGCTCCAGCAGCGCGGCGGGATCGTCACCCCGGAGACGCGCAGCGCCTACGAACTCCTCCTCGGTGGCGACTCCTCCGAGCCGCTGATCGCGCAGTACGTCAGCTACCTCGTCAACGTGTTCCGGGGCGACCTCGGCATCTCGGTGACCTACTTCCCGACGCCGGTGAACGAGGTCATCGGGACGTCGCTCCCGTGGACGATCGTCCTCGTCGGGATCGCGACGGTGCTCGCCACCGTGATCGGCGTCGCGCTCGGTGCGATCGTCGGGTGGAAGCCGGGGACCTGGCTCGACTCCCTTGTCCCGGCGACGACGCTGCTCGCTGCGGTGCCGTACTTCTGGCTCGCGCTGATCCTGGTCTACGTCTTCGCGACGACGCTGCACCTCTTCCCCTCGCAGGGCGGGTACAACGTCGCCCTGGATCCGGGCTTCTCCGGCGAGTTCATCGGTTCGGCGATCCAGTACGGATTCCTCCCCGCCCTCACGATCGTTCTCGCCTCGGTCGGCGGGTGGCTGTTGGGGATGCGCAACATGATGGTGTCGACGCTGTCCGAGGACTACATCCTCACCGCACAGGCCAAGGGACTCACCCCGGGACGCATCCTTCGCAACTACGCCGCGCGCAACGCCGTCCTGCCCTCGATCGCCGGGTTCGCCATCTCGCTCGGCTTCGTCGTCTCGGGCTCGATCGTCACCGAGCAGGTGTTCTCGTACCCCGGCATCGGCTCCAAGCTCCTCTCGGCCGTGACCAACAACGACTACGCGCTGATGCAGGGCCTCTTCCTCTTCATCACCCTCGCCGTCCTCGGCGCCAACCTCATCGTCGATCTGTTCTACGGACTCATCGACCCCCGGACCCGTGCGCACGCCTGACGCCCGCCGACAAGGACCACTGCGATGACGAATCTCTCCCCGCGGACGGAACAGACCGTCCCGGATGCCACGATGGCGCTGGCAACAGCAGCCGCCGAACGACACCAACGCCCGCGCTCCGCGTGGCGCATGATGCTCCCGACGATGACGCCGTGGCTCGCGCTGGGACTCATCCTGATCGGTGTGATCGCCCTCTTCGGCGCGATCGCTCCGTTCTTCGTCTCGGACCCGAGCGTCATCCGTGACATCGGCCTCCAGCCCCCGAGCGCCGAGCACATCCTCGGCACCACCCAGACCGGACAAGACGTGTTCTCGCAGCTGGCGTACGCCACGCGCGGGTCTCTGCAGATCGGGCTCATCGTCGGGGTGCTCGCCACCGTGCTGTCGGCCTTCTTCGGCATCCTCGGTGCCTACATCGGCGGCTTCGCCGACGAGGCGTTCTCGCTGTTCTCCAACGTGTTCCTCGTCATCCCGGGGCTGCCGCTTGTCATCGTGATCTCGGGCTTCGTGCCGCAGGAGCAGCGCGGACTCTGGACGATCGCCGTGGTCCTCGCGATCACCGGGTGGGCGGCATCCAGTCGTGTCCTCCGCGCACAGACGCTCTCGATCCGCAATCGCGACTACGTCGCGGCCTCCCGGGTGTCGGGGGAGCGGGCGCCGCGCGTGATCGCGGTGGAGATCCTGCCTAACCTGCTGCCCGTCCTCGCGTCGCAGTTCGTGTTCGCCGTCATCTCCGCGATCCTCGCCGAGGCGGGTCTGTCGTTCCTCGGCCTGGGGGCGTCGAACTCATCGACTCTCGGGACGATGCTGTTCTACGCGCAGAACGGATTCGCGCTGCCACTCGGCGCCTGGTGGTGGTTCGTTCCGCCGGGCTTGATCATCGCGCTGTTCGGCATGGGCCTGTCCCTCGTGAACTTCTCGATCGACGAGATCATCAACCCCAAGCTCAAGAACGTCCGCCTCCACCGTCGGCGTGCCCGTGTCGCCGCGCGCCTCGAGAAGGCCGCGACCGCGCGCGCAACCCGCCGTGCCCAGGCCGAAGGGAGCCGCTCATGAGCGCGTCTCGCCCCGCCGTCATCACCGTCGACGACCTCTCGGTGGTCTACGAGGTCGACCCGCCCGTCGCGGCGGTCAAGAACGCGACGTTCTCGCTCGCCCCCGGCGAGATCCTCGGGCTCGCGGGCGAATCGGGCTGCGGAAAGACCACCCTCGCGTACGCGATCAACCGGCTGCACAAGCCGCCGGCGCGTATCGCCTCGGGAAGCATCACGTTCCACGGTCGCGAGGGGGACGACCTCGACCTGCTGGCCCTCGACGAGCACGCCCTGCGGGCGTTCCGCTGGAGCGAGCTGTCGATGGTGTTCCAGGGCGCGATGAACGCCCTGAACCCCGTGACGACGATCCGCGCGCAGCTGTGCGACGTGCTCTCGACGCACGTCCCGCACCTCTCGCGGAAGGAGCGCATCGCGCGGGCCGGAGACGTGCTCGAGCGCGTCGGCGTCTCGAGGGACCGCCTGCGGTCGTACCCCCACGAGCTCTCCGGCGGGATGCGGCAACGCGTGATGATCGCCATGGCGATGCTGCTCGAGCCGCAGGTGATGATCATGGACGAGCCGACGACCGCCCTCGACGTGGTCGTCCAGCGCGACATCCTGCGCGAGATCGTTCGCCTGCGCGACGAGCTCGACTTCGCCGTCATCTTCATCACGCACGACCTGCCGCTGCTGCTGGAGATCAGCGACCGCATCGCGATCATGCTGCGCGGCGAGATCATCGAGATCGGCTCGGCCGATCGCATCTACCGCGAACCCGAGCACGAGTACACGCGCCAGTTGCTGTCGTCGTTCCCGAGCCTCAGCGGCTCGCGCGGAGCGTTCATCCGCACCGGCACGGACGAAGAGAACGCGGACGAAGAGAAGGAGCAGACGCGATGACGAGGATGCGCGTGTCCGGCCTGACCAAGGACTTCACCATCCGCAAGGGCATCGGGCGCACCGCCTTCCGTGCGGTGGACGACGTGTCGTTCGACCTGCTTCCGGGGCGTACCGTCGCCCTGGTGGGGGAGTCGGGATCGGGCAAGTCGACGATCGCCCGCATGCTGGCCCGGCTCGAGAAGCCGACCGCGGGCGAGATCTCGGTCGAGACCGACGAGGGCGGGCAGATCCCGCGCGGAAGCTACCGCCGCCACGTGCAGATGGTGTTCCAGGACCCGTTCGCCTCGCTCAACCCGTTCCACACCATCGAGCACCACCTGGCGCGACCGCTGCGGTTGCACCGTCGCGCGTCCGGCTCGGCGGAGGTCCACGCGCAAGCGCTCGCGATGCTCGAGCGCGTGAACCTCACACCGGCCGAGACGGTCGCCACGCGCCGCCCGCACGAGCTCTCGGGCGGACAGCGCCAGCGCGTCGCGATCGCGCGAGCTCTCGCACCCGGGGCCGACATCGTCATCGCGGACGAGCCCGTGTCGATGCTCGACGTGTCGATCCGGCTCGGCGTGCTCAACCTGCTCGGACGGCTCCAGCGCGAGGACGACCTCGCGCTGCTGTACATCACGCACGACCTCGCCACCGCCCGACACTTCTCCGACGAGATCCTCGTGCTGTACCGCGGCCGTGTCGTCGAGCGGGGCCCCGCCGACGACGTCATCCTCGACCCGCACCACGACTACACCCGTCTGCTGGCACTCGCGGCTCCCGACCCCGGCAAGGTGGGCAAGGTCGTCTCGAGCGAAGCGGCACCGGATCGCGCGTCCCTCGACAACAGGATCTGCTACAACCACTACACCCAGGCATGGGAGTCGTCCGAGACGCAACCCGCCGCCGCGAAGGAGCGCACCCGATGACCCGCGACGAGACCACGGTGCCGTGGCCCACCGAGGGGCTGTCGTACGGCGGCGATTACAGCCCCGAACAGTGGTCGTGGGACGTCGTGCACGAAGACATGGAGCTCATGCGCCGAGCCGGGGTGAACCTCGTGACCCTCGGCGTGTTCTCGTGGGTCGTCCACGAGCCCCGAGACGGCGAGTTCGACTTCACGTGGCTCGACCGGATGCTGGATCTCCTGCACGAGAACGGCATCCGGGTCGACCTGGCGACCCCGACGGCGGCCGTGCCCATGTGGCTGCACGAGGCCCACCCCGAGATCCTCCCGCAGGACATCCACGGACACCCGCTCGCCCCCGGCGGGCGGCTCGGATGGTGTGCCTCGTCGTCGGTGTTCCGCTCCTACGCCCTGCGCATCGTCGAGCGGCTCGCCGAGCACGTCGCCGGCCACCCCGCCGTCCGCCTCTGGCACGTGAGCAACGAGCTCGGCGGGGGCAACGCGCGCTGTCACTGCCCGGTGTCGAACGCGCGGTTCCGCAAGTGGGTCGCCGAGAAGTACGGCGATGTCGCGGCGCTCAACGATGCCTGGGGCATGGCGTTCTGGGGCAACTCGTACTCGTCGTTCGCCGAGGTGACCACGCCGTGGGGCATCACGGCCCACAACCCCGGGCAACTGCTCGATTACGAGCGCTTCTCGTCCGACGAGCTCCTCGCGCACTACCGCGCCGAGAAGGAGGTGCTGCGCCGGGTAACACCCGAGGTGCCGGTCACCACGAACTTCATGGTGGGCATCGGCACCGACGTGGTCGACTACACACGCTGGGCCGACGAGATGGACATCGTCGCGAACGACCACTACACGGTCGGCCCCGATCCGCTGAAGCACCAGGACATCGCCTTCAGCGGAGACCGCATGCGCGGCATGAGCAAGGGCGCTCCGTGGATGCTGATGGAACACGCCACGGGCGCGGGGAGCTGGCATCCGGTCAACCAACCCAAGACGCCCGACGAGATCGTGCGGCACGCGCTCGCGCATGTCGCGCGCGGGTCCGACAGCGTCATGTTCTTCCAGTGGCGTGCCTCGATCTCGGGGACCGAGCAGTTCCACTCCGCGATGGTGCCGCACGCCGGGGCCGACAGCGTCGTGTACCGCACGATCGTGGACCTCGGCGCGAAGCTGAACGCGCTCGCCGAGGTGCGCGGCAGTCGTGTCGAGCCCGCCCGCGTGGCGCTCCTGCACGACAACGAGGCCGGCTGGGCGCTGCGGAGCGGCCTGAAGCCGCAGAACCCGCAGCGCTACGCCGACACGGCACGGGCGCTGCACAACGCGCTGTTCCAGCGCGCGATCACCGTCGACGTGGTCGCGCCGTGGGCGGATCTCGATGACTACACGCTCGTCGTCGTGCCGGGCCTGTTCCTGCTGTCGGACGAGAACGCTCGGTCGATCGAGGCCTTCGTCGAAGGGGGAGGCACCGTGATCGTCACGTGGTTCTCGGGCATCGTCGACGAGAACAATACGGTCCGCCCCGGTGGCTACCCCGGCATCCTCCGGTCGGTCGTCGGCACCTCCAGTGAGGAGTTCTTCCCCCTGGATGCCGAGCAGTCGGTCGCCCTCACGAACGGGTGGACGGGGCGTCGATGGATGGAGCGGGTACGCCCCGCCGACCCCGCCCTCGGAACGGAGAGCATCGCCGACTACGCCGACGGCGGATACCGCGGGGGACCGGCGATCATGCGCCGGCGCCTCGGGGACGGCGTCGCGTGGTACCTGTCGACCGACCTGGACGCGCCGAGCCTCGACGAGCTCGTCGGCCGCGTCGTCGCGGAGAGCGGCGTCTCGCCCGCGGCCGATGTGGCGCCGGGCGTCGAAGCCGTGCGGCGGACGTCCGCCGAGGCCACCTACCTCTTTTTGATCAACCACGCCGACGAGCCCGGCTGGGCCGACGTGAGCGGTGTCGACCTGTTGACCGGGCAGGAGCACGACCAGCGCGTCGTGCTCGAACCGGGAGCCGTCGCGGTGATCCGCGAACGCCCCGAGAAACGACCGTGACGGGCGACTGCCCGCATCCGAACAACCGACCCCCGAGGAAACACATGCACCGCCTGTCACTCGACGGACCCTGGACACTGACCGCCGTCGCCGGCCCCCTCCCCGCTGAGCTCGAGGGGGTCGAGGTGCCCGCGATCGTTCCGGGCTGCGTCCACACCGACCTTCGCCGCGCAGAGCTCATCCCCGACCCCTTCGACGGCGACAACGAGAGCCTGCTCGCGTGGATCGGCCGCTCCGACTGGGCGTACGAGCGCGTGTTCGACGCGGGCGACCTCGGCGGCGACGACCGGTGGGACCTCGTCGCCGAGGGCCTCGATACCTTTGCGACGATCTGGCTCAACGGCCACCTCGTCGGGCACACGCAGAACCAGTTCCGCTCCTACCGCTTCGACGTCGTCCCCTACCTCCGCCCCACGGACAACCACCTGCGCATCGTCTTCTCGTCACCCGTGGTGCGCGCCGAGTCGCTCGCCCGCGTGCACGGCGAACTGCCGCACGTCAACCACCACCCCTACAACACGGTGCGCAAGTCCGCCTCCAATTTCGGCTGGGACTGGGGCATCGACGTCGCCACGAGCGGCATCTGGAAGAGCATCGGCCTCGAGTCGTGGTCGGGGGTGCGCGTGACCGATGTCCGCCCGCTCGTCGGGATCGACGGGTCGACCGGCCTCCTCGACGTGCACATCGGCGTGGAGTGGGACGGCGTTCCGACCACCGCCGAGCTGGACGTCGAACTGCGTGGCCCCGAGGGAGACCTCTGTGCGCGCGCCACCGTCGTCGCGGAGGGGGAGGGCGTGGCATCCGCTCGTCTTCTCGTCGACGACGTGCAGCGCTGGTGGCCGCGCGGCTATGGCGAGCAACCGCTCTACGGCGTGTCCGTGGGGCTGAGCGGCGCCGCGGAACGGTGGAGCGGGCGGGTCGGCTTTCGGACGGTCGAGCTGCAGACACCGGCCGACCGGGCGGGCACGGCGTTCCGCATCGTCGTCAACGGCGAGCGCATCTTCGTGAAGGGGGCGAACTGGATCCCCGACCACGCCTTCATCACCGAGATGGATGCCGAGCGCTACCGGCGCAGGATCACCGACGCCACCGACGCCCACATGAACCTCCTGCGGGTCTGGGGCGGCGGCTTCTACGAATCGGACGACTTCTACGACCTCTGCGACGAGCGGGGCGTGCTCGTGTGGCAGGACTTCCTCTTCGCGTGTGCGGCGTACTCGGAGGACGACGTCATGAAGGTCGAGGTCGAGGCCGAAGCGCGTGAGGCGGTGACCCGGTTGAGCCCGCATCCTTCGCTGGTGGTCTGGAACGGCAACAACGAGAACATCGTCGCGTTCGCCGAGTGGCCGTCGTGGCGTCCGCTGCTGCGCGGTCGCCCCTGGGGTGACCACTACTACCGCGAGGTGTTCCCGCGGATCGTCGCCGAGCTCGACGGCACGCGTCCGTATTCGCCCGGGAGCCCGTACTCGTACGACGACTACCTCAGCCCGAACGATGCCGCGCACGGCACGATGCACATCTGGGACGTGTGGAACGTGCTCGACTACACCGAGTACACACGGCACCGTCCCCGCTTCGTCTCGGAGTTCGGCTTCCAGGGGCCGCCCGCGTGGAGCACGCTGACGCGTGTCGTCCACGATGAGCCGCTCGACCCGTTCGGCCCGCAGATGCTCGTGCACCAGAAGGCCGATCAGGGCAACCTCAAGCTCGAGCGCGGCATGGCCGGACACCTCGCGGCGCCGACGAACATCGACGACTGGCACTGGGCCACGCAGCTCAACCAGGCGATGGCGATCCGTTTCGGCATCGAGTACTTCCGCTCGCTCGGGGAGCACCTGACCGGTGCGATCGTCTGGCAGCTGAACGACAACTGGCCCGTCGTGTCGTGGGCGGCGGTCGACTTCGACGAGCACCGCAAACCCCTGTGGCACGCGCTGCAGCACGTCTACCAGCCGCGTCTGCTCGTCGCGCGCGGCGACGCGGAGGGTGTGACCGTGAGCCTGTCGAACGACGATCCGGAGCCCTGGGCGGGCGCGGTCACCGTCGTCCGCGCGACCTTCGCGGGCGAGGAGCGGGCGCGCGCGGAGGTGCCCGCGGAGGTCGGCACGCGCTCTCACGCTGAGCTGGTCGTGCCCGAAGACGTTCTGCGGGAGTGGGACGTGGCGCGCGAGATGCTGGTGATCGATGCCCCGGGATTCGGGCGCGCGATCCACCACGGGGCCGAGGTGGTCGACCAGGTCCTGGATGCCGATCCCCTCGAGGTCTCGGCCCACCACTCGGACGACGGCTGGGTCGTCGTCGTGACCGCCCGTTCTCTCGTGCGCGACGTGACTCTCCTGGTCGACCGCGCCGATCCGTCGCTGTCCGTCGACACGGGCTTGCGCACGCTCCTGGCCGGTGAGACCGCGGAGTTCCGCGTGCGCGGAAACGCCGGCGACGTGGCATCCCTCACCTCTCCGCTCGTCGTGCGGCATGCGAACGCGTTCTCGGCCGCTGCCTCGAATGTCGTGCGCGCATGACACACCGCTCGCTCATCCACCTCTCCGCGGCGGGGGTTTCGCTGCTGCTCGATGTGGGCGGTGCTCGGCTCCCCGCGGTGCTGCATTGGGGAGCGTCCCTCGGCGACATCGACGAAACGGATGCCGAAGCCCTCGCCAGCGGCGCGGTCGAGCCGATCGTCCCCAACGCGATCGACGTGCCGGTGCGCCTGTCGGTGCTGCCCGAGCCGTGGACGGGATGGATGGGCAAGCCCGGGTTGGAGGGGCACCGTTCGGGGGCGGGGTGGTCTCCTCACTTCGTCGCGAGCGGCGGTGCCCTGGACGGTGCGCCGATCGCCGGGGGCTTCGTCGCTTCGGGCCCGGGCATCGTGACCGTGGACGCGCACGATCCGGACGCCGGCCTCGACGTCGCGCTCTCGATCGAGCTCACGCCGTCGGGCGTCGTCCGCCTCGGCGCGGAGGTCGTCAACGTCGGCGCGGGCGACTACGACGTGAGCGCCCTGCAGCTCGCGCTGCCGGTCCCGCCGATCGCGCGCGAGGTGCTCGACTTCGCGGGGCGGTGGGGCAAGGAGCGCATTCCGCAGCGCCGACCCCTGGTCGTCGGGATCGAGGAGCGCGAGGGCCGGCGCGGACGCACCGGCGCCGACGCCGCGACCCTCCTCACGCTCGGCGTTCCCGGCTTCGGCTTCGGCAGCGGGGAGGTCTGGGGCGTCCACGTCGGCTTCAGCGGAAATCACCGCCACTACGCCGAACGCCTGTCGTCGGGTGTGCAGGTGATCGGCGGCGGAGAACTGCTCCTTCCCGGAGAGATCCGTCTCGCCCCGGGCGAGGGATACCGGATGCCACCGCTCTACGCCGTCTACGGCGACGGTCTCGATGACCAGGCGCGACGCCTTCACGCACTGCTGCGTGCGAGGCCGCACCACCCCGGCCGACCCCGGCCGGTGACCCTGAACGTGTGGGAGGCGGTGTACTTCGACCACGACATGCCTCGCCTGCTCGATCTCGCCGAGCGGGCCGCGGGAGTCGGGGTGGAACGCTTCGTGCTCGACGACGGCTGGTTCCGCGGCCGCCGCGACGACACCGCCGGGCTCGGCGATTGGTTCGTCGACGAGACCGTGTGGACCGGGGGGCTGCGGCCCCTCGCCGACGGGGTCCGTGCGCTCGGCATGGAGTTCGGACTGTGGTTCGAGCCCGAGATGGTGAACCCCGACTCCGACCTCGCGCGCGAGCACCCCGAGTGGATCCTTTCGACGGGTGAACGCCTGCCCGTCCTCGCGCGGAACCAGCTGGTCCTCGACCTCGCCCACCCGGATGCGTACGCGTACCTGCTCGAACGACTCTCCGCGGTCGTGTCCGACAGCGACGTCGCCTACGTGAAGTGGGATCACAACCGCGATCTCGTCGACGCGGGCACCGGGCGACGCCGGGTCGCGGGGGTGCATCGACAGACCCTTGCGGCCTACCGACTCATGGACGATCTCCGGGCACGGTTCCCGGGCCTCGAGATCGAATCGTGCTCGTCGGGTGGATCGCGGGTGGATCTCGGCATCCTGGAACACACCGACCGGGTGTGGGTGTCGGACTGTATCGACCCCCTCGAACGGCAGGACATGAACCGGTGGACGATGCAGCTGCTCCCGCCCGAGCTGCTCGGTTCGCACATCGCGTCCGGGGAATCCCACACCACGGGGCGCCGGCACACGCTGTCGTTCCGTGCGGCGACCGCGCTGACCGCGCACTTGGGGGTCGAATGGGATCTCGCCCGAGCGACGACCGAGGAGTTGGCGGAACTGGGGGAGTGGATCGCCTTCCATAAAGCACATCGTGAGCTTTTCCACACCGGCGACATGGTGCGCGTCGACACCTCCGATCCGACGCTGCGTCTGTCGGGGACGGTGTCGGCGGACCGGGAGCGGGCACTGTTCGTCCTCGCCACGGTGGGACGCTCCGAGGTGTCGCCGCGCGGGCGCTTCGTCTTCCGCGGTCTGGACGAGAGCCGCCGCTACGCGGTCGTGCCCGTGCACCCGGGTGGACGACCGCGCGGTTTCACCCCGGCCCCGTGGTTCGGCGCCGAGACCGCGGACGGTTACGCGGGCGTGCAGCTCTCGGGCCGCGCCCTCATGACCGCGGGGCTGCACACCCCGGCGATGTTCCCGGAGTCGGCGGTGGTGTTCCAGGTGACGGCGGTGTGAGAGGGCCGGCGGGTGACGGGCGCGCTCAGCCCGGCCACACCCGCCGCTCGAGCCGGTCCAGCAGCAGCTCGACCGCCGAGCCCTCCATGCCGCGCACCCAGCGCTGCCTCTCGGACGGGTGCGACGACACCGTGCGTCCGCGCTCGCCGCGTTCGAGGCGCACATCGATGCGTCCGCGGGCGACGCTGACCCCGCGCAGCGCGCCCGCGGCGACCATCGCGGCGAGCGGGTCGTGCAGTGCGCAGCGGCGGTCGGGGAACACGCGGCCCTCGTAGAAGTCGAGGTAGGCCGGGAGCATCGCGGCCAACGCCCGGGGGAGGGCGCCGGGGATCGCGTCGAGGCGCACGAGGTCGGTGGCATCCAGGGTCTGCGTCATCGTCACGTCGAGGGGGACGGCGGTGATGTCCCAGTCCTGCGCGAACACGACGGCGGCGGCCTCGGGGTCGTTGTGGATGTTGGCTTCGGCCCACGCGGTCACATTGCCCGAGTGCGAGAACGCGCCTCCCATGATCACGAGCCGGTCGAGAGCGGCCACCCCGGGGGTCTCGGCGTACGCGGCGAGGTTCGTGAGCGGTCCGAGGGCGAGCACGGTGAGATCCGGATGCCGCTGGGCCAGGTGATCGATGAGCTCGACGGCCGCGCGGGCGTCGTGTGCGCGGGCGGCCGCCGTCAGCGCGATCCCGCCGACCCCGTCCGCCCCGTGGACGTGCGGAGCCCCACCCGCGTACTCACGCCCGCGGAAGTCGTGCGCTCCGATTGCGACGGGGATGTCGTCGACCTCGGCGAGCTCGAACAAGGAGAGGGTGTTGGCGGCCGCGCGGGCGGCATCCGTGTTTCCCGACACCGTCGTGACGCCGACGATCTCGACCGTCGGCTCGGCCAGCAGGTACGCCAGGGCGAGGGCGTCGTCGATGCCGGTGTCGCAGTCGACGAGGATCGGGCGGCGGGTCATGCGGATACTCCGTACGCGTCGAGGGGTTCGAGGGCGGGTTGCGACGCGTCGTCGGCGACGGCCGCGGCTCCCACGGCGCAGGCGCGCGCGAGGGCGTCGGCCTCGGCGTCGCCGCGCAGCAGCCCGCAGACGAGCGCCGCGCAGAAGGCGTCGCCCGCCCCGACGGTGTTGCGGACGGTTGTGCGCACCCCCTCCGCCGCGGCGACGAGCTCGCCGTGGCGGTACAGGCGCGCGCCGTCGGCGCCGAGCGTCACGCACAGCAGGGGAGCGTCGTGCACCTCGGGGAGCTGCGCGTACTCCGTTTCGTTCACGATGATCAGGTCGCAGCGCTCGAGGACCCCCGCGGGCAGGGGCCGCGCGGGAGCGGCGTTCAGCGCGAGGTAGCCCGCGGCCTCCGCGGCGGCCGAGACGACGGCATCCGAGACCTCCAGCTGCATCAGCACCGCGGCGCCGGGCTCGATTCCGAGCGTGCCCGGGTCGATCGCCGCATTCGCTCCCGCGCACACGACGATCGAGTTCTCGCCCGTCGCGTCGACGACGATGAGCGCGGTGCCGGTGGCGGCCTCGGTGCTCTGCACACCGGACGCGTCGATGCCCACGGCGGCCAGTTGATCCCGGATGCCGCGCCCGTCGAGGTCATCGCCCACGGCGCCGACCATCCGCACCTCGGCGCCCAGTCGCGCGGCCGCGACCGCCTGGTTCGCGCCCTTCCCGCCCGGCCCGCGCTGGAGCACCCCGTCCGCGACGGTCTCTCCCGCGGCCGGGGCGCGCTCGACGCGCGCGGTGAGGTCGACGTTGATGGCGCCGACGACGGTGAGACGGGGGACGGCAGAAGACGGGCTCACGAGAACCCAGCCTGTCACGGTCCGCCGACATTGCCGGTGACACGGGCCGGTGACACGGGCGGGTGACACGCGCGCGCGACACGAGCGCGCGAGTGCGCGACGATGTTCGCATGACCTTCGACGACGCCCTCCGCGACCTCGAGCGCGCCCTGGATGCCATGGGCCACGGCGATCCCCGCCCGTTCGCGTCGCTGTGGACCCGCACCGATGACGCCACGCTCATGGGCGGCTTCGGGACGCACGCGACGACCGCCGCCGACGTCGCGGCGACGCTCGAGGTCGTGGCGCGCCGCTTCCGCGGCGGAACCCTCGTGCCCGAGTACGACCGCGTGCTCGTCGGGGAGGACTGGGCGATGACGGCGGGACGCGAGAGCGGCGTGCTGTCGGTCGACGGCGCCGAACCGCGGCCTTTCGTCGTCCGTGTCACCCATGTCTGGCGTCGCGAAGAGGGCGCGTGGCGCATCGTGCACCGGCACGGCGACCACACCACGACGCCGGTCTGAGGCCGGCTCCGGCCCGCGGTCAGTGCAGGAGCAGCTTCGCCACGATCAGCAGGCCGGCGATGACCGCCGCGCCGACGGCCGTGAGGATCACCACGATCGGGGAGTACCCGCGCAGACGCGCGCCGACCGTCGCCACCGCGACGAGATAGGCCATCGCCACGCCGACGCCCCAGAGGAGAGCGGTGGGCAGGTCGACACCGGTCGCCACGAGCACCACGACGACGAGGAGCGGCAGGAATGTGACCGACACCATCGGTGCGCTGACCGCGAGGTGGTGTCGGATGATCGACAGCGGACGCTTCGCGGAGACATCGCCGAGCGAGTAGGCGAAGACATGGGTGGCGAAGTACACGACGTTCGTCAGCGCCACCACCGCGATCACGTCGCTCAGATCGGCGTCGCCGAGACCGATGAGAGTGGATGCCGACACCAGAGCGCCGTAGCATCCGGCACTGATCCGCTCGGCGGCGTCGGTTCCGAGGCGGCGGGCGTTTTCGGCATCCATGGGGTCAGTCTGTCGGGGAACGGCGCCGGAGCCCCGCCGACACGATCGCGACCACGGTTCCGACGGCGACGCCGACAATCGTCTCGAGCACGCGATCGCGCAGCAGCAGGTCGGGCGTGACCGGCGAGGCGAGCGAGACCATGAGGAGGGCGAGCGGCGTGATGAAGATCATCGCGATGCCGTAGTTGCGGCCCACGAACAGCTCGGCACCGGCCTGCAGGGCGACGGCGACGGCGATCACGAGCCACGGCGGCAGGTCGAGGGCGAGGAGTCCGGCCGCGATGAGCACGCCGAGGAGCGTTCCGGCCAGCCGCTGGACGCCGCGGATGAGACGAGCGGTCACGTGCGCGCCGCCGACCGCCGCCACCGCGCCGACCATGGCCCAGTACCAGTGCGTGCCGATCAACAGCGCGCCCGCGATGCCGGCGAGCAGGGCCGCGACGCCGACCGTCGCGGTCATCTCCCACGCGACGGGGCCGATCGGCGGGCGCGTGCGCTCGGGGCGTCGCCAGGACGCGCGGCGGCTGAGTGCGAGGACGGTCGTGACGACGAGGCTCCAGATGACGCTCGCGCCGCCGACGAGCAGCACGAGGCCGAAGGTCGCCGCCGTCGCGGGAAAGCTCGCCGTCGCCCCCGCCGCGAACACCGCGAACAACGCCCCCGGCGGGTGCCAGCGATGGCGGTAAGCGAACAGGGTCACTGCGGCCGCGAGCACGGCGATGACCGCGACGCTCGCGATCGCGGGCGTCGCGAAAAACG